>JBIIUB010000010.1:0-50932 GCA_044340205.1 Terrimicrobiaceae bacterium | reverse complement strand
TCTCGCGAGTCACAACGCCTGTGGAGATGAGGATTTTTGCCGCCTTGTGCTCGGCTTTTTTGCCGTCCTTATCGATGACCTCCACGACTCCGGCCTTCGGAATCGAGGCCTCGCCACGGATGTAGTCCACCTTGTTTTTCTTGAGAAGCATCTCGATGCCGCCTGCGAGGCGGTCCGCAACCTTGCGGCTGCGGCCGATCACTTTGTCCCACTCGTAGGAGAGGCCTTCGACTTTCAAACCAAAGTCACCGGCGTGGTTTTTGATCGTCTGATAAACTTCAGCATTCTTGAGAAGCGACTTGGTGGGGATGCATCCCCAGTTCAAACAGGTGCCTCCAGCGCGGTCCATTTCAACCACCGCCACCTTTTTTCCGAGTTGTCCCGCGCGAATCGCCCCCACATAACCTGCAGGTCCGCCGCCCACCACGATCAAATCATAATCAGCCATAGTTTTTAAATTGAGGCCCGCATCCTGATGGGATTCCTCTGTCGTTGCAAACCCAATGCGGGGCTTTTTTGCAATTGACTTGCATGACAGGGGCGGGTCAGTTTTGTCCATGATGAACAGACTGCTGATTGCTACCGTCTTTTTGGCATGGACGACCTTTGCACAGGCCGAACCACTCCGAGTGGCCTCACTCAGCACCGTGATGGCCGATCTGGCCCGCGACATCGGGGCCGAGCGCGTGGAGGTCACGGAAATCGTCAAACCCGGAGTCGACCCCCACATTTACGAGCCGACGCCGGGGGATCGAAAAACCATGGCGAAATCTCAAATCCTGCTCGCGAGCGGTCTGGGATTCGAAGGCTACCTCGACAAGATCCGTCCGGGCCTCGAAAAATCAGGCGTCCGCCTGGTGGTCGGCGGGGATGTTGTCAAGCCGATCGAGGGGGCTTGCGACGAACACGAGGGTCACGACCACTCGCATGGACACAGCCATGGCACCACCGATCCACACTGGTGGCACAGCATTTCGAATGTTCAGGCCGTGGCAGCCCAAATCTGCGACGCATTCGTCGCCGCCGATCCCGCAGGCAAGGCCACCTACGAGACGAACGCCAAAAACCTCCAGACCCGCCTGACTGCTCTCTCCAAATGGGTCCGCTTGCAACTTGCCGCTCTGCCCAAGGCGAGCCGTGTGCTCGTCACCTCCCACGATGCGCTGGGATATTTTGCGAAGGACAACGGTTTTGAGATTTTCGCCGTGCAGGGCATTTCAACATCCGACCAGCCCTCCTCTCAAAAAGTGAAACGCCTGATCGAGGAAATCAAAGCCCGCAAGGTCAAAGCCATCTTCGCCGAGAATATTGAAAATCCGAAAGTGCTGGAACAAATCACCAACGAAACCGGCGCGAAACCCGGCGGCGTGCTCTACGCGGATGGACTCGGCAGCGGCCCGGCGGGGACTTACGAAGGCATGATGAAAAGCAATGTCGCGACCATCGTGGAGGCGTTGAAATAGGCCGTGCGCGGTTTCCCGCTCCTGCGTCTGTTTTTGGTTGTTGCCGGCTTGGCGCTTCTTGGCGTGCCGGTTTGGCTCCTCACAAGACCCGTTCCATCCGCGCCACCTCCAGCCTCCGCGCCGATCGAGCCTGAAAAAATGGCCGTTTACGATGTGCTGCTCACCTCATCCGCTCCCGCCCGCTTGGCCGTGCGTGTGGCCAATCAGCCTTCGGTGGAATCCGACGGCTCGGCATCCTCGCTTTCGGCATCGTTTACTATGAACGCCGACGAACCGGAAGACCTCGCCGTTTTTGGAAACTTCGACCCCGCTGCTGGAAATTGCGCCCTGCGCGTCGAAGTGCGCGTCGCCGGAAAAACCCTCGCCGATTCCACATTCTGGGGAACCGGACTTGTCGAGGATGTGGTCACTATTCCCAAACCATGAGCCACAAACTTCACCTCGAAGATGTGACCGTGAGCTACAACCGCATCCCGGCCGTGCACCATCTCAACGCCACGCTCTCTTGCGGATCCTGCGTCGCGCTGCTCGGCCCCAACGGCGCGGGCAAGACCACGCTCTTGAAGGCCATCGCCGGCTTGCTCCCGCTTGAAACCGGGCGAATTGAATTTCGCGGGCATCAACTTGAGAGCACTTCCGGTCGCGAGATCGCCTATGTGCCCCAGCGCGAGGCGGTGGACTGGGATTTCCCCATCACGGTGCGCGGCCTCGTCGAAATGGGACGCTACCCCGCTTTGGGGAAATGGCGTCGCTTCGGCACAGAAGATGAGACCGCCGTCGAGGAGGCGCTCCACATTTGCGATTTGGAGGATCTCGCCGATCGCCAGATTTCCGCCCTCTCCGGCGGCCAACAACAACGCGCCTTTCTGGCCAGGGCATGGGCGCAGAAAGCCGATATCTACCTGCTCGACGAGCCATTCACCGGCCTCGACCGAAATGCCGTGGAGGCCTTTGCCCAAGCCATGCGCCGCCTGCGCGAAGCCGGCAAACTCATCGTGGCCTCGCACCACGATCTCAAAAGCGTGGAAGCCCTCTTCGACCACATCCTGCTGCTCAACGGCGAACTCGTGGCCTGCGGCGCCACAGCCGAGGCGTTCACCAAAGACAATCTCGACCGCGCCTACGCCGTGCATGTTTTCAGCGGCCACGCCCACCATCACCATTCATGAACTGGATTCTCGAACCCTTCGAATACGACTTCATGCGCCGCGCCCTGCTGGCCTGTGTGCTCGTGGGTTTCACCAACGGATTCCTCGGAGCCTTCGTCGTCATCCGCCGCCTCGCCCTCATGGCGGATGCCCTCTCCCACTCCCTCCTGCCCGGCCTCGCCCTGGCCGCCATCCTGATCGGCCTCTCCCCGCTCGGCCTCCTCTTCGGCGGTCTCCTCGCGGCAGTCTTCGTGGCGCTCGGCGGACACCTCATTTCCCGAAGCTCAAGGGTCAAAGAGGAAACCGCCATCGCGGCACTCTACATCGTCGCCTTCGCAATCGGCATTGCCCTCATCAAATACGCCGGAGTCAAAGTGAGCCTCGACCATTTCCTGTTCGGAAATATCCTCGGCGTCGGCGATAGTGACCTCTGGACGAGTTACGCCATCACCTGCGTGGCCATGATCCTGCTCGTCGCCTTCCAGCGTCCGCTCCTGCTCACCATTTTCGAAGCCTCCGTGGCAAAAACCCAAGGCGTCCCCGTCGGAATGTTACTCGGGATGCTTATATTATTAATCGTATTGGCCATGGTTTCATCACTCCAGGCCGTCGGGGTCTTACTCTCCCTCGGCCTCCTCATCCTTCCAGCCGCCACCATCTACCTCCTGAGCGATTCCTTCGACATCATGCTCTGGGGTGGCGCCGCCCTCGGAACATTCGGCGCCGTCGCAGGCCTCCTCGTCTCCTTCTGGGCAAACATTCCCTCCGGCCCCGCCATTGTCCTCATCCTCGGAATCTTCTTCCTCCTCGCCTACCTCTTCAGCCCCCGCTACGGCATCATCTCCCGCCACTTCAAACGCCGCCACCTCCACGAAGAATCCCTCGAACGCTGGGAAAAAAAGTAACGCCCAGATTTGGTCTAACGAGAGGGAAAAAAAGCTGTCCGTAACGCCTTGTCGGATTTCCTGCGATTCAGACTTGGGTCAAGCCAGCGGCTGCCACTCCAAAAGTCGGCGTGGTAGCGCGCCGCTCATGGCTTTTCATAGAAACCGAAGTAGCGACGGGCGTTGTAATAGCTGATGTCTTCCACCATTTTTCCAACGAGCGAAAGATCGTTGGGCAAGCGTCCGCGCTCGATGTCGTCCCCGAGGATGTTGCAGAGCAACCGGCGGAAGTATTCGTGGCGCGTGTAGGAAAGGAATGAACGGCTGTCGGTGAGCATCCCGACGAATTGGCTCAGCAAGCCGAGTTGCGAAAGGCTTTCGATCTGGCGCGTCATACCGTCGAGTTGATCGAGGAACCACCATCCGCTGCCGAACTGGATTTTGCCTGCCGTGATGCCATCCTGGAAATTGCCAAGCATCGTGGCGACGAGTTCGTTGTCGCGCGGGTTGAGGTTGTAGATGATCGTCTTGGGCAGGCTCCCCGCGAGGTCGAGCCGGTCGAGGTGTTTAGCCAGAGCAGCCGCCACGGGCAGGTCTCCGATGGAATCGAATCCACAATCCGCGCCGAGCCGATTTTTCATGCGCGTGTTGTTGTTTCGAATAGCCCCGTAGTGAATTTGCATGGTCCATCCTTTCGCGGCATCCATCACCGCGAGTTCGTGGAGAAGATGTGATTTGTAGCGCAGCACCTCACCCGGCGTCACGGCAGCGCCGGCGCGCGCCTTGGCGAAGATCGAGGCCGCTTCGCTCTCTGTGCAATCTTCGGCCCAAACGGTGTCCACGCCCCGGTCGGAGAGACGGCATCCCTGCGAGGCGAAGAAATCGTGGCGGTTCTGCAAAGCCGCCATGAGATCGGAAAGCGTGCTGATGCTCAGGCCCGAAGATTTTTCGAGCGCTTCGAGCCAAGCGGCAAAGGCAGCGGGCTGATCAATGATGAGCGCCTTGTCTGGTCTCCAGGTCGGCCGCACTTGAATATCGAACGACACATCGGCAGCGATCGCCGCGTGGTGTTCGAGGGAATCCACCGGATCGTCGGTTGTGCAAACGACCTCGACCTTGGATTTTTTCATCAAGCCCCGGCAGGAAAAATCAGGCTGCGCGAGAAGTGTGTTGCAATGGTCATAGATGCCGCGCGCGGTTTCGGGATTAAGCAACTTGTCGCTGACTCCAAAGTAGCGCGCGAGTTCGATATGCGACCAATGGTAGAGCGGATTGCGAAGCAACTTCGGCATCGTAGCGGCGTATTGCTCGAATTTTTCCAAAGGCGTCGCATCGCCGGTGCAGAAGCGTTCGTTGACTCCCGCCGTGCGCATCGCCCGCCATTTGTAATGGTCGCCGCCAAGCCAAAGCGTGGCCATGTTGTCCCAGCGGATGTCATCCGCAATTTCCTTGGGCGGCAGATGGCAATGGTAGTCGATGATCGGCAGGTCGGCTGCGTGCCTGTGGTAAAGCTCGCGAGCGGCCGGAGTATCGAGAAGGAAGTCTTCGTGGATGAAGGGACGGGAATTCATGGGCGTTTAGCAGAAAAGAGGCTCGATGTGTTTCTTGAGAAGATTGTCGCGGACCCGGCGTCCGACGATCTCGCGATTGGCCTTCAAGGCGTCGGTGTAGCGGGTGCCCATGCCGGCGGCAACTTTGAAAGAAACATGGATGAACTGACGAAACTGAAGATCGTATTTTGGGCAGGAGGCATCGTGGTTGAGCGCCTGAACAAAATCCTGTGAGGACCAACTGCGAACGGTTTCTACCGATGGCAGCTTCGGGATTTCAATGTCCACCACCGGCGCATAGGGCTTGATGAGTTCCTCGGCCTGCGGCAGCGCGGCGGCGTAAATGTCCTTGGCGATCTCGAGCCCCTCGCCGTCGGCTTCTGCAAGACCCGCCACCTCTTCAAGCCATGTCGTGCCTGCGGTTTTCAGGTGCAACCCAGCGCCATGACGGGCCACGAGTTTGCGAATGATCGGATAGAGTGAGAACTTGTCGCTGCCGGAGTGGACACTGATTTTGAGCGACTTGGGCAACCCGAACTCACGCACCGCATAAGCCAACACGGCCAGATCCGCGTCGAACTCGCGTTCAAAGGCCGCAATGTCGCCGACATAGTCCACGCCCTTGTTGAATCGCCCGGTGAACTTGGGCGCGATCGTCTGGGCGGGAATCCCCTCGTCGGCAATCATAGCCAAAATGATCAGCAACTCTCCCGGAGTCTGCGGGGTGTCGGTCTCATCCACCGAGACTTCCACGGCAAACGAGTCCGCTGGCTTGGCAGCCGCAATATGGCGGTAAATCCGACCTGCTTCCTGCATGGCCCAGAGAAACTTGCCGGCCGTGCGCTCAAGATCGGCGCGGGTGATTTCCAGCGGCGCATCGAGCAAAGAAAGACGATGGGTTCCGACGAGGGCTGATCGTTTTTTGAGAAAGACCTCCATGCTCTCAGCGCTTGCGGGCTTGCCCGAATAATCGGCGACATCGAGAGTGAAGAAATCACTCGCCTCGAGGAATCCATCCACCGTGTGCAAATTGATATGATCGGCATCCACAAAATAAGGCGCGGTCCAATTCAGCGCCTTCACAGCAGCATCCGCCTCGGTGCGGAGATCGGCGGGTTTCGTTCCAATGAGGGTGTGCTCGCGGTTCGATTTGTTCCAAACCGGATAAAGAGGCACGCCGCGCTTGGCGGCAGACTCGACTGCGGAAAGCTGGGCCTCGCCTTGATGGGCAAAGCGGTCGCCCATGCCGATGGTGAATTTTGGTAATTTTTTCATAGAGGATGAAATGTTGGGGTCGGGTTGTTCAGGAAACGGGAAACTCTCACCCGCGTAGCCTGACAAAGGAACGCGAAAGCGATAGCCATTCCAGCACAGGCGACATAAAGTGCTACTATGCCAAACCCCTCATCCAAAGTCACAGTCCACCCCCCGCCGGGGCGTCCGAGTTGGGGCGGGCAAGGGAATCTCCCGCTCATTTACCTCGGCTGGGGACGCCGCGATTTCGCCAAAAACCCCCTCCCCGTCCACTACGACCGTGGCACGAACTACTTCATCCTCGTCAGCGGCGAGATTGTGCTATCCGTCGGCAACGCACAAAAGATCGTTCAGGGACCAAGCGCCATCCTGATCGACTCCGACTGCCGCTTTGGGATTACCCAGAAACGGCGCGAAACGGTTAGCATCCTTGTTTGGGTCTGGAAGGATCGTCCCCAGCTCCCCGAGCTCCAACTGGCGGAAGGAACCTCCCTCACGCTCGACCTGCGCGACTCGTCACTCGATGCGCTTAAGGAACTGCACGCCCGCTGCCGCAAGGAGATCGCTGTCTCCGACAATTCCCTGCCTTTTACTCTCCATGCGCTTCGCCAACTCGTGGAAGTCGAAATCCTCCGCGCCACGCGCACCGCTGCCGCCACTGGCGATTTGCGGTGGGAGTTGGCCCACTCCTGGATGATCAACAACCTCTCGATCCACACTCCTGTTCCCGCCCTATGCGATTATCTGGGAATGTCCCCCAGCGCCCTGCACCGCTTCTTCCGCAGTCAGGCAGGACTCTCTCCCGGCGCCTATTTTAGAAAACTCAAATGGCAGGAAGCCCGTCGGCTCGTTGAAAATGAAGGCTGGCAAGTCAAGGCCGCCGCCTACCACCTCGGATATCAGCATCCCAACGACCTCAGCAGGGCGCTATTGGCACATCGATAAGATTACCGCGCGGTAGGGCGATTCGAAAACTGGGAGGGTTCATCGTCCTCGCATGACCCAAACTTCAGCCGCAAAGCGGCGTTTTTGTTTGCACGGCGTAATGGGAACGGGACGGTGCGATAACAAAGCGGCTCAGTCTTGGGTCAAGCCGGGGTTGACCCTCCAAAGGGTTGCGCGAAGCGGCGTCTTTAATTGTCGGGCGAGGTGTGATTGATTGTCGGGCGATGAAATTACCCTCTTCGCTGCGCTCGCCGATGGCTGCTTATACAACGCCGTTTTTTGTTTTCATGGGCGGGTTGATGTTGGTCTCGCTCGTCAAAAATCCATCCGCCGATTCACTCTGGTTGCTCAGTCCGGAATATTGGGTTTATCCGCTCCAAACGGCCTTGTGCGCTGCGGCTCTCGTTTTTTATTCGCGGCAATACGACTTCGCAAAACGCGGTGGAACCCTGCTGGCTCTGGCTGCCGGTGTGGTGGTGCTCGGCCTCTGGATCACGCCGCAGGCGTTTCTGGGAGCGGGTGTGCGAGTGGATGGATTCGATCCCACCGTGTTCGGCGAGGGTTCCGCGCTTTATTGGATGACTGTCGTGGCGCGCTTTGCGCGATTGGTGATCATTGTTCCTTTGGTGGAGGAAATTTTTTGGCGCGGGTTTTTGATGCGGTATTTGATCCGGGAGGATTTCACCTCGCTGCCGGTGGGAGCGTTTCAATGGAAATCCTTCGCGATCGTGGCGATCTGTTTCATGTTAGTGCACGGATTGGCGGATTGGCCGGCCGCCTTGATTTGCGGAGTGATCTATAATTTCGTCGCCGTGCGAACCGGAAGTCTCGGCGCTTGCGTGCTCGCGCACGGGGTGACCAATCTCGGTCTCGGCCTCTACATCATGGCAACTCGGCAGTGGGGGTTTTGGTAAATTTTATGAAAATCGGTCTGGCTCAGATTAATTCGACAGTAGGCGACTTGGCGGGAAATGCCCGCCGCATCATAGAGGCATGCCGCTCGCTGGAGGCGCAGGGAGCGGATGTCATTCTCACGCCGGAATTGGTTCTGACAGGATATCCGCCGCAGGATTTGCTTTTCCAATCCGACTTTGTGCCGATGAGCTTGGAGGTCCTCGAGGAAATCCACCGCGAAGTTGGCTCAGCGGCTTGGATTATTGGATGCGTGCAAAAGAACCCCACCGCGTCAGGACGGCCATTTTTCAATGCGGCAGCCATTTTGGAGCGCGGATGTGCAATTCGCTGGGTTTATAAAACGCTGCTGCCGACCTACGATGTCTTCAACGAGTCACGATATTTCGAGCCTTGTCAAAAACCGACACCGGTTGAGATTCACGGCCAGATCTTCGGGATTACGATTTGTGAGGACATCTGGACTCCGGATTACCTACCGCGCCCTTTATATTCCTGTGACCCAGTGGAAACCCTTTGCGCCGCTGGTGCCAAGGCGATTCTCAATCTCAGCGCCTCACCTTTCCAACTCGGCAAGCCTGAGCGTCGTGAGGCCATGATCAAAAACCAGGCCCGCCGACATGGCGTTCCCTTCTATTACTGCAACGCCATCGGTGGGAACGATGAGCTGGTCTTTGATGGACATTCTCTCGCTGTCGGTGCGGATGGCCAGATTCAAACCCGCCTTCCCGGCTTTGAGGAGTGCAACCAAATCGCTATGGAGGGATCGGTGGAAAAGGAATCCAACGACCTCGAGGATTTGCGCCGCGCCTTGGTGCTCGGCGTGCGCGACTATGCAGGAAAATGCGGCTTCAAATCAGCCGTGCTGGGCTTAAGTGGCGGCATCGACAGTGCGGTCGTCGCCTGCCTCGCGGTCGAAGCATTGGGAGTAGATAAGGTGACCGGCGTCGCGATGCCATCCCCTTTCTCCTCCTCCCACAGCGTGGAAGACGCTCTCGCACTCGCGCAGAATCTCGGCATCGCGTGCTTGAAAATCCCGATCGGGGAAAGCTTCGAAGTCTTCAAAAAACAAATGCGCCCGGTGTTCGGCGACCGACCGGAGGATGCTACTGAGGAAAACATGCAAGCCCGCCTCCGTGGCCTCACGCTCATGTCCCTCTCGAACAAATTCGGCCACCTTCTTCTCACGACCGGTAACAAAAGTGAACTCGCTGTGGGTTATTGCACACTCTACGGCGACATGGCTGGTGGACTCGCTGCCATTTCGGATGTCCCAAAGACCCTCGTTTACAAGCTGGCAGAGCATTTGAACCGCGAGAAGGAAATCATCCCTCGCCGCACGATCGACAAACCACCCAGCGCGGAACTCCGCCCCGATCAGAAAGACCAAGACACCCTGCCACCCTACGAGGTCCTCGATGCGATTTTGAAACTCTATGTGGAGGACAATCTCGGCGTGCGCGAAATTGTAGCGGCTGGCTTCGATGCAGAAACTGTTCGCTGGGTGACCCGCAAAGTGGACTTCAACGAATACAAACGCGAACAAGCCGCGCCAGGTCTGAAAATCACCAGTCGTGCTTTCGGCATGGGACGACGCATGCCAATAGCTCAAAGATTTTTCTCAAAATGAACGCCTGCTGGACATTCACCAAAGTGTCAACAGCCTGTGAACAACTTGTGAATCTCTGCCAGCAAGGTTTAACAACTCATCCAAAATCCCGAGTTTTTCAGAACCATTATTTTTCACTCACACCTTCTTCACAGAGTCGAAAAAGCGTGGAACGCCCACTGGGAGCTTGAGGAACACACTTCGTCAGGGTTGTTCACACGATTAAGAAGAAGAGATTTTCTGAAAAATTATTTCTTCTTTATTAAAGCCTGTGAACAACCTCGCATCAGATAGCCAATCCAAGCAGTGATCAATCTTTGCACTCGCCCGCCAACCTGCTAAAAATCCGCGCCACTCCACTTTACAAACACCATGTCACAAGGCCCAGTTTCTCAATTCATCGACCTCCACTACCGCCACTTCAACGCCGCCGCTCTCAAAGACGCCGCTGAAGCCTATTCACGCCACCTCGATCAGGGCGGTATCATGCTCATGACACTCGCTGGCGCCATGAGCACGGCCGAACTGGGCATTTCCCTCGCCGAAATGATCCGCCAGGGAAAAGTCCACGGCATCGTTTGCACTGGAGCGAATCTCGAAGAAGACATCTTCAATCTCGTCGCCCACGATTTCTACGAGCGCATCCCGCACTACCGCGACCTCACTCCGGCCGACGAGCAAGCCCTTCTCGAGCGCCACATGAATCGCGTCACCGACACCTGCATTCCCGAAATGGAAGCCATGCGCCGCATTGAAAATGTCATTCTCAAAGAGTGGATGGATGCCGACGCTAAGGGCGAGCGCCTCTTCCCCCACGAATTCTTCTGGCGCATCCTCGACTCGCCCGAACTCCAAAAAAGTTTCCAGATCGATCCAAAAAACAGCTGGATGATCGCCGCCAAGGAGAAAAACCTCCCCATGTTCGTTCCCGGCTGGGAAGACTCCACGCTTGGCAACATGTATGCCGGCCATTGCATCGAAGGGGATGTGAAAAATGTCCACACCGTCCGCTCCGGCATCGAATACATGATCGCCCTCGCCGACTGGTATGCCCCCACCAGCCACATAACACCCATCGGCTTCTTCCAAATCGGCGGCGGCATAGCCGGCGACTTCCCCATCTGCGTCGTCCCTATGCTCCACCAGGATCTCCGTCGCACGGATGTGCCGCTCTGGGGTTATTTCTGCCAGATCAGCGATTCCACAACGAGTTATGGAAGCTATTCCGGCGCTGTTCCCAACGAGAAAATCACATGGGGCAAACTTGGCGAAAACACACCAAAGTATGTGATAGAGTCCGATGCTACAATCGTCGCGCCATTGATCTTCGCGAAGGTTTTAGGCTGGTAATTACGCCCTCATTGCGAGCCGTGCATCTTAAGACTTAATTCTTAAAACTTAAAACCTCTTCCATGCACATCCTCGACATTCTTAAACCCGGAAAACCGACCGTATCTTTCGAGTTTTTCCCACCGAAGACCGCCGAGGCTCAGCAAGCTCTCTACGACACAATTCGTGAGCTGGAAAAAATCCATCCGAACTTCGTTAGCGTGACCTACGGCGCGGGCGGTTCGACCCGTGAACTCACGCACGATCTGGTTTTGCGTTTGAAGACCACCACCGCGTTGGATCCGGTCCCACACTTGACTTGTGTGGGTCATACGCGCGAAGAGATCACAGCCATTCTCGAGCGCTATGCCGCCGCCGGCGTGAGCAATATTCTCGCTCTCCGAGGTGATCCACCGCGCGACAAACCAGACTACAACCATGCGGGGGACACATTTCCGCAGGCCGTAGATCTTGTGCGTTTCGTCAAAAGTTTCAGCGGCCATCCCGATTCACGCGGCTTCGGCATTGGTGTTGCCGGCTTTCCCGAAGGCCACCCTGCCACTCCAAACCGGCTTTTGGAAATGGACTATCTCAAGGCGAAGGTGGACGCAGGCGCTGACTACATCTGCACCCAGCTTTTCTTTGATAACCACGATTTCTATGACTTCCGCGAGCGGTGCGCGCTGGCAGGGATTCAGGTGCCCATCATTGCGGGTATTATGCCCGTTACCAGCCAGTCCTCGATGCGCCGAATGGCCGAACTCGCAGGCGGCGCCCGTTTTCCCGGCCGTCTTCTCAAGGCCTTGCAACGCGCTGGCGACTCAAGTGAGGCATTCCGGCAGATTGGCCTGCACTACGCCACAGAGCAATGCGCCGATCTTCTCGATCAAGGCGTAGCGGGCATTCACCTCTACACGCTCAACCAATCCACCGCCACGCGCGAAATCTGCCAGCGGCTCGGAATTCTTTAATTCTTCCATCCATGGCTGAAACTCCGGACGCCATCGCAAAAAAAGAGTTCAGGCTCTTTGAAATTCTCTCCAGCGAAATTCTGGAGCTTCCCCCGGAATTCCAGATCACAGACGACCTCTTCGACGGCGGGCTCGATTCGATGTCGATCATGCGACTCCTCATTCATATTGAAGGAGCTTTCAGCTGCCGAATTCCGGTGAATCAAGTGAGCCGCGAGAATTTTTCCACAGTGGCCAAAATTGCCTCGCTCATTCCCGCTGAGTAATTCCGTGAGTTCCCCGGAAAAAATCGACACTCTCGTCGTAGGTGGCGGCACTGCAGGAATAGCTGCCGCCGTCTCAGCCGCGCGGACTGGCGCGAAGACCCTCCTTGTCGAGCGACGCAGCGCGCTCGGTGGCATGGCTTCGAATGCCCTCGTGCACACGCTCTGTGGCCTTTACCTGCTGCGAGACGACGAAACCCGGCCGCTGGCCTACGCCAACGAGGGCTTTCCACGCGAGTTTGCCGAGAGTCTCATCGCTGCAGGCGGAGCGTCCGCTCCTGTGCGAATGGGAAAACTCGATGTCCTGCCGCACCGTCCCGCTGCCCTCGCCGCTGTGGCGGATGATATCACCCGCCGAATCCCCAATCTGACCGTTCATCTTCATACCGACCTCACGGGTATCGAATCAGCCTCTGGTCAAATCCAAGCCGCGCGCTTCCATTCGCGGGGGCGTGTCTTTGAAGTCGAAGTGAAATCTCTCATCGATGCCTCGGGTGATGCCGAAGCGGCCGCACTCGCGGGCGCCGAGTTTGAATGCGCACCGCCAGATCGCCTTCAGCGGCCGGCCTACATTTTTGGAATTGGCGGGGCTGATGAAAGCGCTTTGGAAGGCGATGCGCGACTCAAGCTGGCCCACCTTCTGAGTGGCGCTGTGACATCCGGGCATCTTCCCTCCGAAGCCCTGGGTGTTGCCTTTCGTTATGGCATGAGCCAAAGCGAAATTTGGGCCACACTCGATTTGCAGGCTGATCCCTACGACCCCTGCTCGCCGGAATGTCTGACTCGCGTGGAGGCTTGCGGACGCCGAATGGCATTTGAAATGATCCGCTTTCTGCGAAGTCATGCGGCAGGTTTTGAAAATTCACGCATCACTTGCACACCCGCGCAGGCAGGCGTTCGCGAGAGCCGTCGGGTTCTTGGAGTAGGCTGTTTGACGGAGGAGGACATCCTTCAAGGCCGCACTGGGAAAGAACCGGTCGCTTTTGCATGCTGGCCTCTGGAATTGCGAGAGAACGCCAAGGGCCCACGCTTCCGGTTCCCTGTTGAAAACCGTCCTGCCGGTATTTCGTTGGATTGTCTCCGCTCGCGGACTTTTGAGAATTTGTTCGTAGCTGGCCGTTGCATTTCCTGCACGCACGAGGCACAGGCGTCGATTCGTGTCACCGGCACATGTTTGGCTACAGGTGAAGCAGCAGGCAAAGCCGCCGCTGCATTTTGAGATGAACATCGCCGAGGAAATTTTCAAAAAAGCGAATCCCGCTGCGGTTGCCATTTTCCACGCTGGGCACGAAACAACCTATGCGGAGCTTGATAAAAAAAGCGCCGCGATGGCGGGTCAGCTTTGCCCGCTGATCGAGTCCCAGCCTTGCCCGCGTGTTGGCCTTCAATGTCCCGACGGGGTGGATTACATCGCGCATGCCCTCGGCATCCTGCGGGCCGGTGGATGCTTCGTGCCTATCGCCCCCGAACTTTCCGCCCCCGAGCGAGAGCGCCTCATCGAAGAAGTCCACCTCGATGTCATCGTCAAGCAAACCCAAGCCGGCGCAGTGCTTCTGGAATCCCCAGCCCACGCGTCGCCACCGCCCGATTGGGTCAAGCCTCTCACCGAAATCCGCCCCGCATTTATCCGATTCACTTCCGGCACCACTGGCTCCGCGAAGGGCATCACGCTCTCCCACAAAACCCTGCTGGACCGCATCACGGCTGCAAACGACGGTCTCGGCATCACGCCTGCGGATCGCATCCTCTGGGTGCTGCCGATGTCGCACCATTTCGCCGTTTCGATCATGCTCTACCTCTGGCATGGCGCAGGCATTGTGCTTCCCCACTCGAATCTCCCGGGAGACCTCCTCGAGGCTTCCAAACGCTGCGGTGCGACGGTTCTTTATGCCGCACCTTTTCACTACGAAATGCTCTGCGGTGCGGCCTCCGGAGAGGGAATCCACTGGCGATTGGCCGTTTGCACAACGGCTCCGCTTTCGACATCCGCCGCACAGGCTTTTCACAAAAAGTTCGGCCTCTGCCCAGCCCAGGCGCTTGGCATTATCGAAGTCGGCCTGCCTTGCCTGAACTTGCCCGCACCCGAATTTCGACCGGCCTCGATAGGGCGTCCACAACCCTCCTTCCAAGCCAAGCTGAAGGATTCCCAACTTCTGCTGCGGGGCCCCGGCTGTTTGGATGCCTATCTGTCTCCCTGGAAACCCCGCGCTGACATTTTGGATGGGGATGGATGGTTTGCGACGGGCGACATCGCCGAGATCGATGAGCAAGGATTTATCACTCTCCTTGGGCGCACCAGCACTGCCATTTCGATCGGTGGAATGAAGTTTTTTCCCAACGAGGTGGAGCTTGTTTTGAATACGCATCCCGCCGTGGAGTGCAGCCGCGTTATCGCCCGCACACACCCCGACTTCGGCATGGTTCCTATTGCCGAGGTTGTTGCTGCTGCCGGTGTCGAACCTCCGACCCGTCTTGATCTGCTCAAGCTCTGCCGCCGCGAATTGTCCGCACACAAAGTTCCTGTCGAAATCCATTTCGTGGAAAAAATCCCGCTCACACCAAGCGGCAAAATCAAACGCCAATGACCCGCTGCATTCTCTTTTTCATAGCGCTGCTCACTCTCCCCGTTCACGCGAACGACACCGAAGCCATCCTGCGCGACTGGATTTCCAAGCAGGCCACCATCCGCTCGCTCCGTGCGGATTTTATTCAAACCCGCCGACTGCCTGCGCTTCGGATTCCGCTCAAAAAGTCCGGCGCCGTTTGGTTCGGCACCGAGGGCCGTTTCCGCTGGCAAGTTGGAGACCCAGCGGAGCTGCTTGTGGTGAAATCCCCCAACGACTTCCTCGTTATCGAACCCAAAAAGTCCCTCGCCCGCAGGCTTTCAGCCTCTTCCGCAGCGAGTCGCGTGTTTGAGGAACTGCCGATGCCATTCGCCGTCTCGCTCGATGAATTCCAGCGCCGATTTGAAGTCGTTTCCTTGAAGAATAACGCCGGTCAGATCGATCTCCTCCTGCGTCCCAAGGATCCGCGCCTCGCCGAAGGCATGAAATCCCTGCGCATCCGCTTCGATTCCTCAACCGGAACCGTCTCCCTTTTTGAAATGGTGTTTCGCGACGGCAGCGAAGTCTCCACGGAATTCACCCTCATCGAGCAAAATCCGAAGCTCGCACCCGACCTGTTCCAGCCTGACCTGTCCGGTTTAAAAATCGAAGACCCTGCCTGAGCCCCCTCCAAAGTTTTCATTCGCATGGAAGGAAGTCCTGTGCTGTCATCGTGATCCACAGATCAAAGATGAACCTCTTTTACTCACGATGAGTGATCGTTCGAAGCCTGTGGCCGCCCGGTTTTGGGGCTATGTTCGCCGCTACAAGGGCCTGCTTGGCGTCTCCGCTGTTGGAAATCTGATTACGGTATCGATTGCAACAATGGCGCCGCTTTTCATGAAGCTCGTCATTGATGAGGCGATTCCCGGCCGCAATGTGCCGTTCCTCGCTGGCATTGTGGTCGCCTTTCTTATCCTCGAATGCGTGCGCTATCTCGTGGGCTACGGTCACAACTACTTGCTCTATTATACCGGCCAGCGGGTGGTCTTCGACATCCGCCGAGCCTTGTTCCACCACCTTCAGATGCTGCATCTCTCGTTTTACGAAACCCAGCGCACGGCGAGTCTCGTGAACCGCGTTGTCCATGATGCCACCGCTGTGCAGCAGTTCATCAACACGGCGCTCACGACCATTTCCAACAGCTTGGTATCCCTCGCCCTGGCGATGACGATCATGTTTTTCCTTAATTGGAAAATGGCTCTCTTCTGCACGGCGAGCCTGCCTGTTTATTTTGCCGTGATCCACCTGTATCGCCGCGGGCTCCACACGCGCTCCCACGATGTGCAGGAGCGCCAGTCCGCTTTGGCAGGCACGCTGGGAGAGACATTCACTGGCATCAAGGTTGTGAAATGTTTTGCGCAGGAGGATCATGAACGCCGGCGTTTCATCCAGCGCATTCGCGAAAATTTCCCTCACGAGCTGGAGTTGTCCCTCATGGGCACCCGCATGTGGCTCTTCTTGGCTGGAATCTTTGCCGTTGTCTATGGATCCGTGCTCCTCTGGGGCGGCAGCAATGTGATGTATGGCACCATGTCGCTCGGCTCATTCGTGGCTTTTACCAGCTACCTCATGATGCTCTTCGGCCCGTTGCAAAATCTCTCCAGCCTTATTCAAATCAGCACCAGCGCTCGCACCGGCTTCGAGCGCATTCTCAGCCTTCACGACATACGGCCGAATATCACCCAAATCCCGAATCCCATCGAACTGCCCGCTCTTCGCGGAGCGGTGGATTTCGACCATGTGAGTTTTTCCTATGACCGAGGTGTTGCCGTGAACGACTTCAGCCTGAGTGTTCCTGCGGGTGAGATCATCGCTCTCGTTGGCCCGAGCGGCAGCGGCAAGTCCACTCTCATAAGCCTTCTCACCCGGTTCTACGATCCCTCCTCGGGAACGATCCGCATCGATGGCCATGATTTGCGCACGCTGGACTACGGCATCTATCGCCAGCAGATCGGCATCGTCCTCCAGGACAACTTCCTCTTTTCGGGCTCGATTGATGAAAACATTCGCTATGGGCGGCCTGATGCGACCGAGGACGAGGTGCGCCGCGCCGCCGAGTTGGCGAATGCGTGGGAATTCATCGCCAAGATGGACGGCGGGCTCAAAGCTCAGGTGGGTCAAGGCGGCGCGACGCTTTCCGGCGGACAACGCCAGCGCATAGCCATCGCGCGCTGCTTGTTGAAAGACCCCCGGATTTTGATTTTCGACGAGGCCACCAGCGCGCTCGACAATGAAAGCGAGGCGCTTGTGCAGCGATCCCTCGACACGCTTATGGAAGGCCGCACGGTGTTCATCGTTGCCCATCGTCTCAGCACGATCCGCCGCGCCAATCGCATCGCCGTGATGGAGTCCGGCCGCCTCGCGCAGTTGGGAACACATCAGGAGCTGATCGCGGTAGAGGGTCCGTATCGCAATCTTCAGAAACTCTCTGTCGTTGCTGCACAAGCAGCGGCTTGAAGGTTTTCCTATGTCCGCCTTTTCCTCATCGATCCAAGTGCGTCTTCGCCGCATGCGGATGCTCATTTTTGCAGCCGCGTTTTTGATTGTTCCTCTGATTGCCGCGATTGTGTTGTTGCTGCCGGTGGATGAAAAAGTCCCCGCCACGGGTGTGGTGAGAGCGCAGGACGATGTTCATGTTTTTTCCCCGCAAGACGGACTCCTCGCCGCGATTCGTTGTCCGGAGGGCACGGCCGTCAAAAAGGGGGATATTCTGTTCGAATTGGACTCGATTCTTTACACGCAGCGCTCGGCTTCTGCCGCAGCCTCGCTGGCGGAGGCGGAAGCCACGCTTCGCTTGAAAGAGGCCCAACTCCAAAAGACGAGCGGACTGCCGTTGCCAAAGGAATTCTGGCATGTGCCCGAGGAACTCAAGCAGGCGAACGAGCGCCTCGCCCTCGCGGAGCGAGAATGCGATCGCTACGAAACGCTCTCCAAAACCGGTGGCGCGAGCCGGCAGGACTACGACCGCTCGCTCGCCCAGCGCGAAGTGGCGCGGGGTGAGGTGGAGAAAATTCAGGAAAAGCTCGATGTTCTCAGCCGTGGCTACCGCGAGCAGGTTATCGCCGAAGCAGAAGCAGAGACCGCCGCTGCCAAAGCCGTCGTGGGCCGCTGGAAAGTCGAGAGGGACAATGCCGCCGCCATGGTCGAGCGCTGTCTCATTCGGGCGCCGGAGGATGGAATCATCACTCTCGTGGAGAAACGCCGCCCGGGGATGTCCGTGGACGCCGGTGAAAAACTCGCCCACATCTCGCGAGGACCGGCGAACCGCGTCAAAATCTTCCTCGCCGAGGAAAAGATCATCCGGGTCGCCGCGGGTCAGGAGGTCATCATGCGCCCCCTTTCGATTCCATGGTTCAAATACGGTCACGCCCATGGAATTCTGCGCAATGTTTCCACCGAGCCTTCCTTTCCGGAAAGTGTTCCCGGCGGCGTGCGGCGTTACGAAGCCACGGTGGATGTCACAGAATCCCCTGTTGCCTTGGCGATCGGTTCAACGGTGGATGCCGATGTGATCCTGCGCCGCAGGCCCATGTGGCAACTGCTACTTCCTGCTGTGTTCGACCGGGAATAGGGAATGCGGCCTATTGCTGAAGGGATTCGCCAAGGTATGCGGAGCGGACGGCGGGGTTTGAGCGCAAGCTCTCCGCAGTGTCGTTTAGGATGACGCGGCCCGTTTCCAGAACATAGCCGTGGCTGGCGATGCGCAGGGCGAGGTTGGCGTTTTGTTCCACCAGGAGGATGGTCAAGCCCAGCTCGCGGTTGATTTCCACAATGCGGGAAAAAATGGTTTGGACGAGGAGCGGAGCGATGCCAAGCGAGGGCTCGTCGAGGAGGAGGCATTTCGGCTTCGACATCAAGGCGCGCGCAATGGCGAGCATCTGCTGTTCGCCGCCGCTCAGCGTTCCGGCGGCTTGTTGGAGGCGTTCCTTTAACCTCGGGAAGAGAGTAAATATGCGATCCAGGTCGGAGGCGATGGCGTTCCGGTCCCGCCGCAGGTGGGCCCCCATGTGCAAATTCTCAAGCACGGTGAGATTCGAAAAAACCATGCGTCCCTCGGGTGAGTGCGCGATGCCGAGGGCCACAATCTCGTGGGCGGGTTTGTTCGTGATGTCGCGTCCCTCGAAGACAACCGAGCCGCCTGTGACCTTGGCGATACCGGAAATCGCGCGAAGCGTGCTGGATTTGCCGGCTCCGTTGCCGCCAATGAGGGTGACGATGCTCCCGGCGGGGACTTGGAGGGAAATGCCGTGCAGCGCAGCGATGCCGCCGTAGCTGACTTGGAGGTCCCGAATCTCAAGCATGGTGTGTCTCCTCTCCGAGATAGGCTTCGATGACCTTGGAATCGCGCTGAATCGCTTCCGGCGTGCCCTCGGCGATTTTCTGGCCATGGTCGAGGACAACGATGCGCTGGCAAACACCCATCACGACTCGCATGTCGTGTTCCACCAAAAGCACGGCGATGCGGAATTTTTCCTGAACAAAGCGGATAAGCTCCATGAGGCGCACTTTTTCCGTGGGGTTCATGCCTGCGGCTGGTTCGTCGAGCAGGAGAAATCGCGGTCCAGTGGCGAGGGCGCGCACGATTTCCAACCGCCGCCGGTCGCCGTAGGGAAGGTCGCTCGCCTGGCGTGCGGCGTCTGCTTTGAGGCCAAAAATATCCAGAAGGTCGAGAACCTCCCCGCGAATGCGCTCCTCTTCAGCGCGAAACGCAGGGCCTCGCGTAAGCGAGTGGATGATGCCATGGCGGAGGCGGCCATTCATGGCTGTGCGGACATTGTCGAAAACGGTCAGCGAACTGAAGAGGCGGATGTTTTGGAAAGTGCGGGCGATACCAAGCGCCGTGATGCGGTGGGCTTTCTTATCGTGGAGCGAAACCCCGTCGAAGCGCACCTCGCCGCTCGTGGGCTTGTAAACGCCAGTGATGATATTGAAAACCGTTGTCTTCCCAGCGCCATTCGGTCCGATCAGACCAACCATTTCCTCCGGCGCGATGTCAAAATCCAAATCTCCGACTGCGCGAAGTCCGCCGAATTGCATGGTCACACGCTCGAGTTTCAACAACTCACTCATCCTTGCGGGGCCTTTCTTTTTTTACGCTGAAAGTTTCCCAGCAGACCCTGCGGACGCACGATCATTAAAACAATGAGCAGGAGTGCAAAAACGATCATCCGGTATTGTTCGAAATCGCGCAGGAGTTCGTTGAGCAAGGTCAGCAAAACCGCTGCAGCCGCGACTCCCGGCGTGCTGCCCATTCCACCAAGGATAACCATCACCACGACATCCACCGATTTCAGGAAATTGAACCCCTCCGGCGCGATGTAGCTGATGAAGTGGGCATAGAGGCCGCCTGCGAGCCCGGCGAAGAAGGCGCCGACGACGAATGCGGCGACCTTGTATTTCGTGGTGTTAATCCCCATGGCCTCGGCAGCGATCTCGTCATCCCGCACGGCGATGAAGCCGCGTCCGTAGGTTGAATTCACGAGGCTGGCCACGACATAGATGCAGATGGTCGCGATGCCAAAGGTCCAGAGCAGATTGGTGTAAGGCGGGATGCCTTCGAGGCCACGGGCGCCTCCAAGCGCATCGGTGTTTTGAATCACCACGCGGATGATTTCTCCGAAGCCGAGCGTGACGATGGCGAGATAATCGCCGCGCAGTCGCAGCGATGGCACCCCGACTAGGAAGCCGCAAAAGGCTGCAAAGACGCCGCCCGCAAGAAGGGCGCCCAGAAAAGCCGCCTGGGATTGCCATTCCGGCGCCTTCGCGAGAATCGGGGCGAGGGAAAGCGTGATGATGCTCGATGTGTAGGCTCCGGCAGCCATGAAGCCTGCGTGGCCCAGCGAGAACTGGCCGGTGTGGCCATTCACCAGATTCAGACTTACTGCCAGGATGATGTTGATTCCGGCCAGAACGAGGATGTTCACGGCGTAATCATCGAGCTGCGGAGCCATGGCATAGAGGGCGGCACTGGCGATCAAACCGGCGGCGAGAGCAATATGGGCGGCGTGCTTTTTCACGGCATCAGACCTTCTCGCGCTCGGATTTTCCAAGGAGTCCGGCTGGTTTGAACATCAGAATCAAAATTAAAATAACAAATGCAACGGCATCGCGGAATCC
Organism: Terrimicrobiaceae bacterium; assembly: GCA_044340205.1. Classification (GTDB taxonomy): domain Bacteria; phylum Verrucomicrobiota; class Verrucomicrobiia; order Chthoniobacterales; family Terrimicrobiaceae; genus UBA967. The sequence goes on along the minus strand of JBIIUB010000010.1, from coordinate 29,881 downwards.
GGGCGGGATGCCGATGTTTTTGCTGTATCCGACGACGAGGGTTTCCACGAGGCCGATAATCACACCGCCCAGCGCGGCACCGGCGATACTTCCTATTCCGCCAAGCACGGCTGCCACGAAGGCTTTGATGCCAGGCAGTATGCCCATGAAGGGATCGATGGCCTGGTAAAGCATGGCAAAGAAAATGCCGGCGGCTGCCGCCAGAGCGGATCCCAGGCCGAAGGTGAAGGAAATGACGGCGTTGGTGTTCACGCCCATGAGCGATGCGGCGGTCGGGTTGTTGGAAAGTGCGCGCATCGCCAGACCCATGCGCGTTTTTTGGACAATGAAACGAAGCGAAACCAGAAGCAAAATCGTCACCGCAAGCACAACGATCTGCTCGGTCGTGATGGAAACTGTTCCTGCCAGGTTGTGGGTTTCGTTTTTGATCAGTTGAGGGAAACCCTTCGGTGCCGCTCCAAAGAGGAGTTGCGCGCCGTAGGATAGCAGCAGCGAGACGCCGATGGCTGTGATGAGCACTGTAAGTCGCGAGCGTTGCCGGAGCGGCTTGTAGGCGAGTTTTTCAATCACGACGCCAAGCGCCGCACAAATCGCCATGGAAAGCAGGAGCACGGTCAGAGCGGAGAGGAACTCCGGCATCCACTGGAAAAACGGCTTCAGCCACCGGTGCACATACAGCCCTGCGAAGGCGCCGATCATGAACACATCGCCATGCGCGAAGTTGATAAACCGCAATACGCCGTAAACCATCGTGTATCCGAGCGCGATGAGGGCGTAGATCGCGCCCAGCGAGAGGCCGTTGATGAGTTGCTGTGTGAGGTTGGCCCAGTCCACGGGGAGTCGGGATCAGGGAGCCACGGTTTCCACAAAGCGGAATTTGCCGTCTTGGATTTGGAGGATCACAGCGGACTTGCTCGCATTCCGGCTGGCGTCGAGCGTGATGTTACCCGTCACGGCCGGGAAGCCGCTCGTGGAGGCGATGGCGTCGCGGAGGGCGGTGGACTCCGTCGTTCCAGCGCGTTTCATGGCGTCGAAGAGGAGCATGGTGGCATCATAGGCCAGCGCCGACATGGCATCGGGGCTCTCAATGTATTTGGCTTTGTATTTTGAAAGGAAGTTCTGCACGGCTGGCGACTTGTCCTCGGCAGAAAAATGGTTGGAGAAAAAGTTCCCCTCCATCGAATCGCCCGCGACTTCGACGAGGGATGGCGAGTCCCACCCGTCGCCGCCGAGCAGCGGGACTTTGATGTCCAACTCGCGGGCTTGGCTGGCGATGAGGCCGGCCTCGTTGTAGTAGCCTGCCACGAGGATGGCCTCGGGATTGGCGCTGCGGATCGAAGTGAGCTGGGCTTTGAAATCCTTGTCACCCGAGCTGTAGCTCTGCTCGCTCACAATGGTGCCGCCGTTTTTTGTGAAGTAGTCTTTGAAGAAATCCGTGAGTCCCACGGCGTAGTCCTGTTTCACATCGGTGAGGATGGCCGCCTTTTTCCAGCCGCGCTGGAGCATGAACTTCGCGAGGACGGAGCCTTGGAAGGGATCGATGAAGCAAACGCGGAAGATGTAGTCTCCGGTCTCCGTGACCTTGGGATTCGTCGAGGCGGGCGAGATCATGGGGATTTTGTTTTGCTGGCAGATCGGTGCGGCTTCCAGCGAGCGGGAGGAAGCGACCTCGCCAATGATGGCTACCGGTTTTTCGCGTGAGATCATCCGCCTCACGACCGTCGCCGCCTCGCCGGCTTTGGATTGGTCGTCTTCAGTGACGAGGCGCACTTTTTTGCCCAGCACGCCGCCGTTGGCATTCATCTCGTCCACCGCCATGCGAACGCCTTTGTGCGCGGACTGGCCGAAGCTCGCAGTTGCGCCCGTGAGTGAGGCGAACTCGCCGATCACGATTTCGTTGGGATTTCCCTCTGCATCCTTCTTTTTACAGCCTGCAAAAAACAAACCGCAAAGTAGTGTTGCCACGAGGGCGGTCGAATGAAGGGGGCGTAAAGCTACGAGCGAAAAAAAGTTCCGAGTCATCGGGTTCACAAACTGGAAAATGCGCCCCAAAGAATCAAGTTCCATATCAGGTGGAATCCTGAAATGTGCGTTCCCCCTCGACGCAGGACGCGCTGCGGTTGATATAAAGGCCCTCCTTCTTCATGGCCGCCGACCTGCCTTCCACTTTCATGAAACAATTGTCCCGCTGGCGGTTTGTTTTGATCGCCGTTATTCTCGTGGCGACTGTTGCCGGGCTGGCCCGCATCCGGGTGGATGCCAATGTTCTTGATCTCTTGCCGCAGGATCTTGTCCCGGTGAAGGGGCTCAAGGTTTTTCTGGGTCATTTCGGACAGCCGCACGAGTTGATCGTGATGGTCGAGGGCAAGGATGCCGCCTCGGCAGGCGATCTGGCTAATTCCTTGGCTGGAGAACTTCGCTCCTCGCCTGATCTCATAGTCCACAGCGCTCCTCCTTGGGCTTCGGACCCTCGCGAGCTTGTCCCTCTGGCCGCTTATGCGCTGCTCAATCAGGCTCCCGATAAATTTCAGGCGACACTGGAAAATTTAGCACCTGCGAGTGCGGGCGAGCGCGCTGCGGCTGCAGTCGAACGCCTTTCTACCACCATGGCTCCGGAGGAAATCGCCCGCCTTGCCTATGATCCACTGAATTTGCTTTCGGCGCTCCCATCCTCCGCCGCGCCGGATATGGCAAACCGCGAGTTTTCCTCGGAGGATGGCAAAACCCGCCTTCTTTATGTGAACCCCGTCTCGCCGGACCCGCCAAGGGACTGGGTGCTGCGAGCGACTGATCGGATTCGCGAGTGGCAATCCGCCTCGCCTGAGCACATGGACGCCCAGGTGGGATGGACAGGCGAGCCGGCATTTGTGCATGAAATATCAAGCGCCATGGAGAGTGACATGCGCGGATCGTCCATTTCTTCGCTCGCCTTCGCTGCGCTCATCTTCTTTCTCGCCTATCGGCGCCTGCGGCCGCTTTGGGGATTGCTTTTTTATGTCTGCTGCAGCTTTGCGATCGCGCTTGGCCTCACGGCGCTGATCTTTCCAGGGCTTTCAATTATCAGTGTCGGCTTCGCCGCCATCCTTGCTGGGTTGACCGTGGATTACGGCTTCATTCTCTATCAACGGCGCATCGAGCATGGAGGCACTCTTCAGGAACTCCGCGCGGCGACAACCCCCGGCATCCTTGCTGGAGCGTCAACCACAGCGGCGGCCTTTCTCAGCCTGAATCTTTCAGGCCTGCCGGGCATTGCCCAGCTCGGCACCACCGTTGCAATCGGCGTGATGGCTGGCGCTTTGCTCATGATTTTTTTCTATGCGAGCGATCTTCAAAAAATGCCGCTTCCCGCGCCGCGCCACTCACGCCCTATCAATCAGCGCCTGCTTGGTTTGGGGAAGACCTTTTCGCTCGCCCTCCTTGTGATCTCCGTGGGCGCCTTGGCGCTGCTCGGTTTTCCCCGCTGGACGACTGACACAAATTCCATGCGACCGCGCGCGAGCGTTGCCTACCCGACACTGGATCGCCTCAGCCTCGCGCTGGGCAACAATCACGATGTCCTCAACATCATCGCAGCAGGGGAATCCGAATCGATCGTTTCCGAAAAACTCGCCCGTGCCCGCGCAGCCCTTGAGCAGGCGCGGAAAGACGGCCTTATTTCCAGCTTCGACCTTCCCGATGCCCTGTTGCCACATGCGGAGTTTTTAAAAACGAACCTTTCTTCGGCCTCTGTGCCTATTGCTGATAGTAAGGCCCTCTGCTCGTTGCTCAGCGACGCCGGCTTTTCCGAATCGGGCACTTTTCTTACCGCTGGCATTCTTGATCAATGGCAGGGCTGGCAGTCATCGGCCTCTCCCTCCTTGCGCGGAAATGCGTCTTTCGACTGGATCGCCAGACGAACCATGAGTTTCCTCGGCCCCGACTTTGCAGCGTGCGGGGTCGCTGTCGAATCCGACAAAAACCCCTCCGCTGTCTCTGAACTCATCGACACGCTGGCCGCACAGGACATCTACATGACGGGATGGCACAAACTCGGCGACGCCCTCGCGAAGCATGCCCTTGGACACGGCTTATTGGCTGGCGCGGCATTTCTCGCCGTGCTTGGCGCAGCCTTGTTTCTCTCGCTGCGTAGTTTTCGGGATACGCTGCTCGTATTGGGCATCACAAGCCTTAGCCTTCTGGCAATGACAGGCCTGATGCGTCTTTGTTCGCTGGAGTGGAATTTTCTGAACCTCTGCTCGGTCACGCTCACCATCGGCGCCGGGGTGGATTACAGCATTCATATGATTTTCGCGCTCCGCCAAAACGGAGGCAATCACGGCGCTGCTCTGCGTGAAGTCGGAAAAGCCCTCGGGCTCTGCGCGGCCACCACCGTCGCGGGCTTTGGCTCTTTGGCCGCCGCGCAGACCACTGGCTTGGCATCTCTCGGTATCAACTGTGCTCTTGGCGTGGCATTGAATGCCCTGTTCGCCCTGTTCCTCCTGCCAGTGCTCTGGCGTTTTTTGATGCGCCGCCCTGCCCGGGAGTGATGTAAATCTTGAGATCCGTAAGCGCAGAGACAGGCTGGGCTTTACAACCCTTCCTGTGCTGTTAGATTGTCCTTTCAATTGCGGGGCGTAGCTTAGCTTGGTAGAGCGCCTGGTTTGGGACCAGGAGGTCGGAGGTTCAAATCCTCTCGCCCCGATTTCTTCCCGCTTATTCGAGTGTGTCGTCCAATGCGGCGAGAAGAGTTGCGATCGATTCTCGTGTTTCGTCGCCCATGTTCGAGATGCGGAAGGTTTTTCCTTTGAGTTTGCCGTAGCCGCCATCGATGACGAAGCGGTGTTTCTCACGGAGGCGTTTGATCCAGGCCGCGACATCGATCTCGCGGTTGTTTTTCACGCAGGTCAGGGAGAGCGAGCGGCGGCCTTCGGGTGCGAAGAACTCGAATCCACGGGCCGAGACCCACTCGTGCACCTGTGCGTTCAGCGCGGCGTGGCGGCCGTGGCGGGCTTCGACGCCCTCGCTAAAAATGTCATCCAGCTTGGATTCGAGGGCATAGATCAACGAAATGGCCGGTGTGCTGGGCGTCATGTCCTGCTCTTGGTTTTTGGCGAATTCCACAAAGTCGAAATAGTATCCGCGGTCTTTGATCGACTCGGCGCGTTTCATCGCGCGCTCGGAGACGGCGAAGAGCGCCAGGCCGGGAGGCATGGCCAGCGCTTTCTGGCTGCCTGTGAGCAACACATCGATGCCGAGTTCGTCCATCGGGATCGGCTGTGTGGAAAAAGAGGACACGCTGTCCACGATGAACATCACCTCGGGGAATTCACGCAGAACCGCTGCGATCTCGGGAAGCGGATTGCGCACGCCGCAGGAGGTTTCGTTGTGGATGAGAGTGAAGGTATCGAATCCACCCTCGGAGAGTTTAGCGCGGATCATGTCCGGCTCGATGGACTGCCCCCACTCCACTTGAAGAGCCGCTGCCTCCTTGCCGCATCGCTTGCTGACATCAAACCACTTGTCCGAAAACGCGCCGCACATGCCGTTGAGGACTTTTTTTGTCGTGAGATTCCGGATCGCGCCTTCCATGACTCCCCAAGCCGACGAGGTGGAGAGAAAGACTGGGCGCTGGGTGCCGAAGAGGGTTTGCAGGCGTGGCTGGATGCCGCCGTAGAGTTTTTTGAACTCTGATCCGCGATGGCCGATCATCGGCGTGCACATGGCGCGGAAGGTTTTTTCGGAAACTTCGATCGGACCCGGAATGAAGAGCTTGATGTGTGACATGGCAAAAAAGTGAAGTGCTCATGTTACGGCCGACCGGCGGTGGATGACGAAGAAATTTTGCAATCCGGCGAGCCTGCCGCCAAGATTCCCGCATTCCCAATGGCCGCAAAAAAAACCTCATCAGCGATTCATTTCATCAGCGGCTCGGACGATGCCGCCGTCAAGCGCGCCGCCTCTGAACTCGCCGCCACGCTGGCTCCCGGCGCAGATGCGTTTGGATTGGAGATTATCGATGGGGCAGTGGAAACGGTTGATGCCTCTATCGCTCGCACCCGGGAGACCATGCAATCCCTCGCCACCATGCCGTTTTTGGGCGGCACGAAACTCGTCTGGTTGAAGAGCGCGACTTTTCTTGCCGATAGCGTCGCCGGCCGTTCGGACAATGTCATCATGGTCGTCGAGCAGCTTTGCGACCTGCTCGATGAGGGTTTGCCCGATGGCGTCACTTTTCTTCTCAGCGCGCCGGGTGCGGACAAGCGCCGCTCTGCCTATAAGCGCCTCTCGAAAGCCGGGAGCACTACTCTGCACGACAAGCCTACGCTGGGCTTCGGCGCGGGCGAGGAGGAGATCATCACCTGGACCATGCAGCAGGTGCGTGCCCGAGGGTTGAAAATCTCGGCGGGTGCCGTCGAAGTGCTCGCCGCCCGCGTCGGCCTTGATTCCGCACAACTCCACAGCGAACTCGATAAAATCGAAACCGCCTTCGGCCCCGGCCACCCCGTTGGCGAGCGAGATGTGCGCGACCTCGTCCCGGCGACACGCGAGAGCGGCGTCTTTGATATCGGCAACGCCATCTCCGCCCGAAACCTCCCGCTGGCTCTTGAAACCCTTGAGCAACTTTTTTACCAAGGCGAAAAAGGTGTCGGCATCCTGCTGGCATCCATCGTCCCGACTGTTCGCAATCTTCTCCTCGCGAAAAGCCTGCTCATCCGCCACAAGCTCCGCCCCCCCGCCGAGGCGCAGTATTTTGGCGGCACACTGGCCAAACTGCCCCCGGAGGAAACGGATTTTCTCCCCCGCAAAAAGGACGGCACCCTCAACGCCTACGGCCTCGGCATCGCCGCCAAAAGTTCCGTTCACTATGAGCTCGAAGAACTCCAGCGCGCCTTCCACGGCTGCGCCGATGCGAATCTCCAACTCATCACCAGCCAAGGCGCGGAGGATGTCGTCCTGACACGACTCCTCATCGGCTTCATGGGCAGGCCAGCAGTGTGAGAAAAGCGGGCGCAGTTCGCTGCGACTACCATTTCATCATGGGCAGTGGATTGAGCGGATGCCGCATGAATTGCCCCCAGGCCAGCCTCACGAGGTTTTTGTGAAAGCCGAGATTGGGAAATTCAGCTTCGACGGATTTCACCTCGGCGCGGGATAGCGTGAAACGGCGCACGCCCTGCGTGGCATCCACCCAGTCGCCCTTGCGAAAGACTTCAACCAGCGGGAACCTGCTGTCGGCCGCAGACCGGAATTTGTGGTGCAGGTTGATCATCTCTGAGATTTCATCTGTCCAACCAGCCTTGCCAGAGCGCCGCAAATACTCTTGAGCCAGCGCGATCGACGGCTCCAGATAGTCCACAACATCCCCCGGCCACATGCCGAGGTCGTGAAAACAGGCGGCAATAATCAGCTTCTCCTCGTCGTCGCCGTGACACTCATGAAATGCGAAGCAAAAATTCAAGACCCGGTAAACATGGTTTTTGTAGGGCTCGAATTGCGCGCCGATCACTTCCGCCCGCTCGGCGAGGATGCTTTCCAAAAGCGGGATGTTTTTATGAATCTTCATGGGTCGTCAGGGTGTTAGGTGCTGCAGGATTCGGAATCAAGACTTGGCGACTTCTCTCTCATAAAACACCACACCCACCCGCTCGATATGGTCCAAGAGCTCTTGATGACGAAGAGTCTTTTTCAGTAAGAGATCCACCTTTTGGGGAATCGGCGTTTCCTCCAATTCGCCAAGCATTGTTGCCAGATGCCGCCCCTCCAGCGCATCCCCCTCCAAAGCCAAATCAATATCAGACCCTTCCCTGAAATTTCCCTTGGCACGCGAGCCGAAAAGTTTGGCGCGTTGGACTTCCGGGTGACGCTTGAACACCGCACGGATTTCTTCAGCGACGCTTGGCGGCACGGCATCCTTCATTTCGCTCGCTCTCGCAGATCCGCCATGCTTCTTCGCAGGTTCGCAAATGCCCCCGCATACTCGTTGACGATGGCGGAGCAAATATCCTCGACCGTTTCCTCGTTGTAGGTGTGCGTGGTTTGGTTGCGACTCGCGATCATCCGCATCCATAAATCACCGTTCTCAATCAGTCCGGCCGCAAATGCGGACCGCGTGGCATCCTTTGATCCATAGATGCCGCTCTGACCACTTTCCTCCAGAAAATCCTTCATCACATTCCAAGCAAGTTCATGCGTGAACTCGAATGCCTGCACTAGCCCTTGCCTCTCCAGTTCGCTTAATCCCCGCTGGCGCGAAAGTTCGACTGCACTATCCAGCTGTGCCAGCGCCCGTTCAAAGTTCTGGAAACGCTGCAGCCAACGCACATCAGGATTTTTCATAGGTTCCAGATTCCACCGGCAAGCACCTTCACGCCAAGCGGGCCTTGGCGTCGGCGGCGAGGTTTTTCCAGAGGCTGGCGAGCGAGGCCGTAACGGATTCGCGCGCGGTAGCGACTTCGGCGGGGGTGAATGATTTGCCGACTTCCGGAGTCTGCGCGGCGAACATGTAGTATTTGATTTTTGGCTCGGTGCCGGACGGACGCACCGCCACGCGGCGGCGGTCGGCGAGCGTGATCATGAGCATGGCTTCGGCAGGGATGCGGTCGCCTTCGATGTCGTGGATCGTGTCGGTGGCGAAATTCAAGATGCCGGTGACCTTGGCGCCATCGATCTCGGCGGGCGGGTTCGCAGCGTAGGATGCGACGAGCTTTTTGATTTGGGCCGCGCCTTCCGCGCCATCCATAGTGAGCGATTCACCGCGCTCGAGGTAAACACCGAATTCTGCGAAGATGCGGTCGAGCAGGCCGACGAGTGTGAGGCCTTGGGATTTTGCGTAAGCGGCGGCCTCGGCGATGAGGACAGCGGCGGAGTTACCATCCTTGTCCCTCACAAAATCCGATGCGCTGTAGCCGTAGCTTTCCTCGCCGCCGAAGACATAGAAGCTCGAGTGTTCGAGGCGCAGGCGGCGCGTCTCCTCCTCGGCGAGAGCGGTGTAGTCGGGGCGCAGAGTCGCCGGAATGGCGGCCTCGTAGTTGCCGAGTTTCTGGCCGATGTATTTGAAACCGGTGAGCGTCTCCACGCAGCGGAGGCCGAATTTTTCCGCAATCGCCTTCTGAAGATCAGTGGTGACGAATGTCTTGATGATCACGCCGCGCGAGCGGTTTGAGTCATTGAGGATTCCGAATTCAAAAAACCGCGTCGCTCGATACCAAGCGAGGATCGAGCCGATCTGGTTGCCGCTGATGAGGTGCATTTTGCCCTCGGCATCCCGCGCGGCAATGCCCATGCGGTCGTCATCCGGGTCGGTGGCGATGACGAGGTCCGCGCCAGTGCGGTCGGCCTGCGCAATCGCCATCGAGAGCGCTTCGGCATTTTCAGGATTCGGCGACTTCACCGTCGGGAATCGTCCATCGGGAATTTCCTGCTCGGCCACGCCGTCGCATTGGAAGCCGAGGCGCTTGAGCATGGGTTTGATGATGACTCCGCCAACGCCGTGAAGCGGGGTGTAAACGATCTTGAGAGAGTTCTCGCGGCGGATCAGTTCGGGATCGATTGGTAGGGTGGCAAGCCGCTCCATGTAGGCCTCGTCAATGTCCTCACCCATCGGAATCACGCGTCCACGCTCGCTCTCCGCGACCGGCGTGAAGCTTTCTGACTCCACGGCATTGACGCGGTCGATGATCGCCGAGGCATGCGGCTCGGTGACCTGACAGCCGTCTTCGAAGTAAACTTTGTAGCCGTTGTATTCTGGCGGATTGTGGCTCGCTGTGAGGTTGATGCCTGCCTGGGCCTTCACATGGCGCACGGCAAAGGACAACTCCGGCGTGGAACGGGGTCCCTCGAAAAGGTAGGCGTTGCAGCCGAGATCGGTGATGATTTTTGCAGCCAACTCGGCGAACTCGCGCGAGAAAAACCTCGTGTCATGGCAAAGGCAAACGGCCGGTTTTCCCGAGCGGCCGCTCTTGACGAAATACTCCTTCACATAGTGCACAAGCCCCTGAGTGGCACGGCTGATGTTGTAGGTATTCATCGCATTCGTGCCCACGCAGGCGAACTCCGGACGCCCGAGCGGCTGGGGATTTCCCCGCTCGACGGCGGTCACCACCGCGCCAATCGTCTTACCGCGCAACCCGCCCGTGCCAAATGCCAGCGTGCGGAAAAATCGGTTGTCCAACTCGCCCCAATTGCCGGCTTCCACCAACTCAGCCACCGAGGCCTGATCCACCGGAGAGGCGCTTTTCGAAAGCAGGCTCTCGATGTTTTTAGCGGACTCGGAAAGAAGTTTTCCATCAGCAGCAGCTTGGCGGATCGTGGAGAGGAGAGAGTTCATGCGCGAAGAATTAGCACGGGGCAAAGGCGTATGTAAATCCCGGAACTAACCTCCGCGCGCGCAGATTTGTGCCATATTCGAAGATGATGCTTCAAACCTTGTGAGTGACAACTTCTGGCTTGCCCCAAGATTGCTTGGCTCGGAATACACAGGGCTTCGTTCCTCCGCAAGCCGCTTGCTTACTTCCTGAAAATACCTCAAAAATATCGCAAAATATTTTTGCAAAGCAACTTAAAGCTACGCTCCAGCATTTGGCGGCTTTGAGTTAGCAGGAGTGCGGGGTCATCCCAGTAGATGTCGTGGTATCGGTTGCGGCGTGGAAGCCACTGTCGCAGGCCTTTCCAGTCGCGTTGTCTGAGGCAGCGCAGGAAATCCGCCGAGAAGTAATGGGCTTCGATATCGCAGCCTGGCCGTTGAGTTTTGGGGGAAGTGGTATTGAAGGCTTCATTCCACTCGGCAGCGAGTTTTGAAAAAGAGACCCCACAGGCTTTTCCGAAACGCAAACCGGAGGTGGCGCGCGGATGAAACTCGACCACATACGGCTTGCCGGTGCTTTTTTCGCGTATCCAATCGAATCCGCAAAAACCTTCAAAGCGTGTATTGTGGGCGAGGCACTCCACGATCGGCGCGAGATCCGGTTCATGACGGAAGAGGCGGGCTATCGACGCGCCAAATCCTTGTCCGGGTTTAACGAGCATTCTGGATGCCAGCCACCCTTTCACCACACCCTTAGAACAAAACATCTCGACGACGCCCATTTCGCCTTCAATGAAACGTTGGGCGAGTAGTGGGAAAGTCAGGTAGCCACGTGGCTTCGCGCTCATCGGCATAAGGGATACATCCTCCCCTCCACTGCCATTCATCGGTTTCACAATAACTGTCCCATTGACGGCTGTGGCGAAGGCTTTCAGTTCACTCACCGTGCCGCAAACCTTGCTCTCTGGAATCGGAAACCCCCACGCGTTGGCGGCTTGGATGATGCCTCCCTTGTCTTGAAAAAGATCCCGCGCGAACGGATCGTCAAGGCCTGGCTGCCAATTGCGAATCCATTCGTGTTTGGGTTGGTGCGCGAGATGTCGAACCACGCTCTCCTTGGCAATGATGAGTTTGTCCCAAGTGCTCGCCTTTCCCATGTGTCGATGCAGGTAGTCGATTTGCTCCTCGATCGACTCGAGTGTCGTTACATTCTCGAGGTAACGGCTGTGTCGGATGGTATCACCCGCCAAGCAAAGCGCATCGATCCCGTAGCCTGCCTCTCGCAGAATAGGGGGCAGACGAAAGGCTAGGTAAAGTCCTTCATCAGGGACAAGCAATACGCGCTGTTGCATGGAACGCATCCTCAGATAATGGCTCATGGTCGCCGAATCGAGGAAATTCATGCAGTAAATGCCGAGGTCTCCTCAGCCCGCCACCGCCGCTCATGTTCCACGTGGAACAATACGCGGAATGCCATTGCGGCTGACAGCGAGGTTGCTTAGAGTGGGCCCATGCTTCATGTCGTTCTTGTCGAGCCGGAGATTCCACCGAATACCGGGAATATTGCGCGTTTATGCCTCGCGGCAGGCGCGCGATTGCATCTGGTAGAGCCGCTGGGATTCTCGCTGGATGAAAAAGCGCTTCGCCGCGCGGGAATGGATTACTGGCATCTCTGCGATGTGAAACGCTGGGCATCCCTCGCCGAGCTCCAGGCGTCCCAGCTGACGGGGCGCTACTTCTACTTCACCACAAAGGCATCGAAGGTTTATTGGAACGAAGCCTTCCAGAACGGGGATTTTTTGGTTTTCGGGAGGGAATCCAGAGGTTTGCCCGAGTCGTTGCTGCGGGAAAATGCGGAGGCCTGTTTGACGATACCCATGCAACCCGACGCGCGGAGCCTGAACCTGGCGACATCGGTGGGTATTGCGCTTTATGAAGCCAAGCGGCAGATTGCTGGCACGAAGTAGACCGAATCCAGAAGGGTTAACCACAATCGAAAGGGCGGGGCCTTTGAGATAGAGCAACCGAAGGTTGGCCCGGAGGGCGAGCTGAGCGGGGGCGAGCGAGTCAAAGGATACGGAGAGCACGGAGAATGAATGTATTGCTCCGAATCGCGGGGGGGGGTATTTTGTCCGAGCCATCGCATTCAGAAACCGTAGAATTTTCACGGCCATAAAATGATAGCAGCCAGATAAATCGAGGGATTTATGAAAATTCGGCGATGACAAATGAATTTTCACCGATGTGATCAAGGATAACGAATGAATGCGTCCTATTCGGATGTCCAATCATTGAGCATTTGAACCACGATTTTCTCGAATAAACACGAAAGATACCAGCAAGGAGAGTCTGCAGCGAAGCTGCTCGCCATACGTGAAAATTCGTTCTATTCGTGGTGAAATTCACGGAAGCCCCGCGTGCCAAGCCATCGCAGAAACTCGCTCTGGAGTGCTTGAAGTTGGATCGTCTGGACATCATTTGCCCAGGCTCCGCAAGCTACCCGCTTGATGAAAAGGTCCATGTCACCGGACTCGAAAAGGCGGCGGAACTTTTCAAGGCGCTTGGAAGCCACTGAACTCGGGGGACCGGATTATTTGCTGGAATTGTTCCATGTGGAACAATTGGTGCGAAGTGGATCTTTGGGGTGGCCGATTTTTTTGGAAATGGGCTGAAAAACAGGGCTCTAAAATGGCTTTAAACGCGTTTTTCTCGGAAAAGAGGGTAGCGATAGCCAAAGGGGGGCGCGGATGATATAAGGCCGGTTTTTGAGAAAATGCGGAGGGGTGGGTTTTGGGCAAAATCAACAGAATTCAATAGTCGGGATTTGTAAGAGGGAAAAAATGTTTATTGGGATCGTGCGGGTTCGTTCCGCCCCAATTCTGTAATTTTTGTTAATTCTGTCGAGAAACCGATTTACTCAGAAAGCCACCGCCGTTTAAAAAAACCGATCCGTGATCATTAACCACGAATAAAACTAATTTTCACGAACGGGAAGCGGTGGTGCCGGAGATTTTCAATATCGGTTTATTCGAGAGGTTCGTGGGTCAAGTAATCAGCGCCTGAACATCCGAGCAGGATGTGTTCATTCGTTTTCCCCAGCGGATCAGGTTTTTTGAGGCTTTCGCGTGAAAGAGCCGTTTCGAAAGGATTAGTAATGCAGTTTCATGGCTATCCATTTGTTTTCAGTTGCTTATGTTTTCGTTTGGGCAATCGCGATGTGCGGAATGACCTAGAGAAAGTTTTCAAGGAAATCATTTGACATTTTAAGCATGGGAACTTAATTCTGCGCGAGTCAGCGGGGATTTCCGTCTGAAGGGGATGGATGTCCGTTGCCGACTCCAACACCTTTATGCAATCGGTTCTCGATACACCCGTTTTGGTTCTCAACCGCCTCTGGCAGGCGGTGAATACATGCAGTGCCCGCCGTGCGTTCACTTTGCTTTACCAGGGTCACGCGCAGGTGGTTTCCGCAGAGGGCGGTCAGGGTTTTTTGACCCATGATTTCAAGAGTTGGCAGGATTTTTCGCAGACCAATCCGGATCCGGATATGGCGAAAACGGTGTCGATGCGCATTCGGGTGCCACGCGTGATTGTGCTGCTGCTCTTCGAGCGCCTGCCGAAGAAGGAAGTGAAGTTCACGCGCCAGAATGTTTTTGAGAGGGACAACAACACTTGCCAGTATTGTAACAAGGTTTTTTCGCGCGAGATGCTCAATCTTGACCACATCATGCCGAGGGATCGCGGTGGGCAGACGAATTGGGAAAACATCGTTTGCTCGTGCATTCCCTGCAATTCGCGCAAGGGAAACAGGCTCCCGCACGAGGTCGGCATGGCACTCATTCGCAAGCCCAAGCGCCCGCGCTGGAGGCCGTTCGTGAACATCTCGGTATCGAACCACCCGCACGAGAGTTGGCGTCACTTCCTCGACATCGCGTATTGGAATGTCGAGTTGGGCGATGGATGATTGCGCTGGGTTTTTACGGGCGGATTCAAGGGTCTGAAAAAAATAAAAAAACTTCTTGTGCACGGAGAGAAGCCGTGAGAGGTTAAGAGTGTTCTGGGGGGAACAGCAGGCCGTCGTGACACTCGTCGCGGCGGCCTGCAACTTTTAAAGGGTCTGAAGATTTGCCGAAAGTTCAGGCAGAATGCTCCACAGAAAGCTGCGGCAGCATTTCTTCAAAAAGCCGCGCAGCCGCTTCCAGAGAGGATTCAAAGTCGATCTGCACACCGCTCTCGCGCTCGAGGCTTGTCATTTCAACACCGGTGAGGCCACAGGGAGTGATGCTTGAGAAGGCGGCGGTGGAGCTGGCGAGGATATTGATGGCGAAGCCGTGCATGGAAATCCATTTGCGAACACCGACGCCGAGCGAGGCGAGTTTTCGTTCCCCGACCCACACGCCGGTGAGGCCTTCGCGGCGTTGGGCTGTGACGCCGAAGCCAGCGGAGAAGCGGATGAGAAATTCTTCAAGAAAGCGGAGGTAGAGGTGCAGGTCGCGTCCACGATTGTTGAGATCGAGGATGGGATAGCCGGTGAGCTGGCCGGGGCCGTGGTAGGTGGCCTGGCCGCCGCGATTGGTCTCGAAGACTGCGTGCGGAAGCCCTTCGCGGAGGCTTGAGCGGTCACGCGTGCGGCCGATGGTGTAGACGGGTTCGTGGTCGAGGAGGATGAGCGTTTCATCGGCTTCGCCGCCCTGCACTTGCTGGACAAGCTGCTCCTGAAGGGCGAGAGCGGCTTCGAACGAAAGGCGACCGGGAAGAAGAATTTTCATCGGCGGCGGAGAGCGGTGGGCGCGGGAAATTTGGTGGTTTGAAAATGGGTGAAGCCCACTGCAATGGCATCCGCAGCGTCCGGAGGCGGTGTGACCGTGAGGCCGAGCAGTGTGCGGACCATGAAGGCGACTTGCGTCTTTTGCGCGGCACCGGTGCCCACGACAGCTTGTTTGACGCGGCGAGGCGCGTATTCGTGGATGGGCAACCCGCGCTGCGCGGCGGCCAGCAGAACGGCTCCACGGGCGGATCCCAGCGTGATCGCCGTCGGGAAGCTCTGCACATAGATCACGCTCTCGACGGCCATGGCTGTGGGCTGGAAGCGCGTCATGGCATCCGTGAGGCGCGTGTGGATTTCCAATAAGCAACCGGAAATCGTGAGCTTCGGTGAATTTTTTATGACATCGAAATGCAAACACCGAACCTTGCCGGCCGAGCGCTGGAGAACGGCAAAGCCGGTTCCACGCAGCGAGGGATCGACCGCAAGCAGGATTTCATCGGCATCCATTCAGGTAAAAAATCAAAAGTTACGGAAGGTCATGGTGCCTGCGGCCGGCACGAATTCATCGGGCTTCTCGCCGTTCTTGAGATACGCCACGGTTTTGTCGCCCTCGGCGGGAAGTGTGACTTGGCCGGGGCCAACGAAGCCAGGTGGATGCGCCGCGAGGGTGTAGAGGATATTCAGCATGCCGCCAGATTGAAGATTGGAAGCGGTTCGGTGCACTTTGAGGATGCGTGCGGTCACTTCGACATCCTGCTGGGCTGTCTCGGCGCCGGGCTTGATGTCGACACGCAGAATTTCGACGGTCAAATACTCCGGCGCGGCGGCCTGCATTTGCTCGTAGGCCGAAGGCGGGAGCTCGGCGTGCAGGCTGGCGAGAAAAAACACGGCGGCAAAGGCGGTCAGAATCTGGCGCATGGGAATCTTCTGGCCATCGCAAGCGGGATGCGCAAGCGAATCCGTGCGGACAAATCTTTCGGATGCTGCGCCGCATGCGGTGTGATAAGACATCGCCGCGCGCCGCTCATGAAAAAATATCTCCTTCCGATCCTGCAAGCGGCGGTCACTCTTTTCATTTTTGCGAAGCTTTTTGGGGATGCTTCCTTGAGGGAGAATGCCGCGCGGGCGTTGGCAGCGGCGGATTTCGCCTGGCTCGTTGGCGCGGCCTGCGCGGCGGCCCTGAGCGAGATCCTCTGCGCAACGAGATGGTGGGTGATCCTGAAGGCTTTCGGCTTGCAAGTGCGCTGGCGCGACGCGGTGGCCTTTTCGGCAGTTGGACTTTTCTACTCCCTTGGACTGCCAGGCTCGGCGGGAGGTGATGCGGTGCGAACGCTGTATTTGATGCGTCTCTTCCCGGACAAAAAAATGGCGTCCGCCTTCTCGGTTCTTGCCGACCGCTTGTGCGGACTGGCCGCGCTGGTGCTCTTCATGGCGGCGACGCTTGCATGGAACCACAAGACATTTCTGGCGGGCGAACTCGGGCGCGGCATTGTGCTTTCGGCGGCTTCGCTCCTTGGTGGCGCCATTCTCCTTCTCGGTCTGTGGTGGATGACGACGATTCCCTCTTTGCGGGATTTTGTGAAGCGGCGGCATCCGCGTTTCAGCCCGCACCTTTTGGAATCGGGTGCGATTTTTCAACAGATGGCGCAACGGCCCGGCGCGGTGCTGATCGGTTGCGCGCTCGCCTTGGCAGCGCTGGCAGCGCACTTCCTGGGATATTTTTTCAGTGCCAAGGCGTTTGGCTCGTCACTCGGAATCGGAAGTCTTTTTTCGATCATGCCGATTGTGGACACGCTCACCATGTTGCCGGTGGCTCTTTACGGGCTCGGACTGCGCGAGGCGTTGTTCAATGTCCTTCTCGGAACTTTTTTTGGAACGCCCTCGGCAGCGGCAACACTTATCTCGCTGGGTGGGTTTGGAGCGCAGGCCGTGGTCGCGCTCCTTGGTGCTGCTTTTCTGCCCTTCATCAAATTTCTCAGCCTCGGGGACACCGACAAAAAGTGAGCGCGAACATCGTGGTTGGAATTTGTCCGGGAATCGACTAAAGGTGATTTGTGCAGCCGCTCCGATCAAAACGCCGCAAGAACCCCGAGGTTTGGCACAAGGCCAACCGCATGATGATTGCCCTTATCATTGCAGGATTTGCAGCCGTGGCTGTCGCCGCGTTCTATCCGGAAATCCTCCGCCACCGTTCGCTCTCCAACCAACTCGCCGAGGAAAAAGGCCTCCTCGCCGACGAGCAACTCACAAAGGCCCGCCGCGAGCGCGAGGTGCACCTCCTCAAAACCGACAGCGAATATGTCGAAATCATCGCCCGTGATCGGATCGGGGTCATGAAAGAAGGCGAGACGATTTACCGCTTGGATTCGTCGGCGCCCACAACTCAGAAAACGGGCACGAACTGATTGCCGCCCGCGTCGTTGTTTCGAGAATTAAGTTTAAAGCGGCAGCATGCGGTTGTAGGGTCTTCGTCTCAATGAACGAAGAACTTCAGAATTTGGACACCTCCGCGATCAAGGGCCGCCTGGCCTCGTTGCGGAGGTTTCTTTGACTTGGCGGCCCTGACCCAAAAACTCTCTGAGATCGAGGCACGCATGGCCGAGCCGGATTTCTGGGACAGCCGCGAACGCGCCCAGCGCGATGTCGCCGAGGTGTCCTCGCTACGCGCGAAGATTCAACCCATGCAGGCACTGGAGTCCCGCGCTGCCGATCTCGATGTGCTGCGTGAACTCGCAATGGAAGAGGCGCCTGAGAATCAAGCCGCCGCTGCCGCCGAAGTGATGGCAGAATTTTCCGCGATCGAAAAAGACCTCGATAAATTCGAGATCACCGCCCTGCTCTCCGGGCCCTACGATAACTGCCCCGCCTTCCTTTCCATCAATGCGGGAGCGGGCGGCACCGAGTCTTGTGATTGGGCCGATATGCTGCTGCGCATGTATCAGCGCTGGATGGAACGCCACGGCCTCGAGTGCGCCATCACAGATATCCAGCTCGGCGACGAGGCGGGCATCAAATCCGCCACGCTGCGCGTCACTGGCCAGAACGCCTACGGCTACCTGCAAACCGAGCGCGGAGTGCACCGCCTCGTTCGCATCTCGCCTTTCGATTCGAACAAGCGCCGCCACACATCATTTGCCAGTGTGGATGCCGTGCCGGAAATCGAGGATGTGCCTGTGGAAGTCAACGAGGCGGACATCAAGCTCGACACCTTCCGCGCCGGCGGGAAGGGCGGGCAGAATGTGAATAAAGTCGAAACCGCCTGCCGCCTCACGCACATCCCCACGGGCATCGTTGTGGCCTGCCAGGCTGAGCGCAGCCAAGGCCGCAACCGCGAACTCGCCTTCCAACTCCTCAAGGCGAAACTTTTCCAAATCGAAAGCGACAAAAAGCGCGCCGAGGTGGACCGCCAATACGGCGAGAAAGGCGATGTGGCCTGGGGAAATCAAATCCGCAGTTATGTCTTCCAGCCCTACCAGATGGTCAAAGATCTCCGCACCGGCGTGAAAACCGGCGACATTCAAGCGGTGATGGATGGCGACATCGATGCCTTCATCGAAGGCAAACTCCGTGGCCTCACCTATAAAAAAGGTGAGAGCGACGAGGACGAGGAGTAATCCCGTAGATTCCCAGGAAACTTGCCAATCGATTGGCTCTGGGGCGGGCATCTCTCATGCAAGAAAGATGCCGCGCCCGAAAACATTCCGCTCGTCAAAAGTAAGGCCCTCGCCACAGGAAGCGACGAGCCTCTGGATGGCAAGGTCGGGTTTAAAAAACCAGACCAGCCGTGAAGCCGAGCACCGCAGCGTTTTGAACAGCGGCTGTTCCGCTACCGTTCGGGTGGCTGAAGTATTGAGCAAAGGGTTGGATGTAAGACCAGCCGTTGATTTGGAAGCGATACCCGCCTTCGATCACGGCCGTGTAGCCATCCACCGCTGGGCTCACATCGCCTTGGTAGGCCCCATAGCCGATGGAGATCATGGCCAGATCCTCGTCACGGTGCGGGATGAGTCCTGTGTAAACGAGTCCGCTCTGGAAATAGAACGGATAAACATTTTTGACCGCATATCCGGGGGCGAAAGTGAGGAGGTTGAAGGTGTTCAGGCCTTGCTTGGAGAGCTTCGGAGCGGATGGCTGCATGGTTGATTTGAAAGATTTTCCACTCGCAACGGATTTGCCGTCACCCCGGGGAGCGGGAGCCTCTTCAGCAGAAGGCTCGCGATAGAGCATCTGGTCGGCTTGGAAATAGAACCCGTATTGGCCGGCGTCGTTGGTGCCATTCCACGAGCGCGTCTTGTTGGCAGGTGTGCCGTAGAAGTAGCCACCGAACGCGTATTTGCCGGGCATTTTGGCTTCGCCGATACTTGGGGTGTAGCCTGTTTCACCCATGTAGAAGAGGCCGTTCTGGTTTGTGGCAGGGCCGTATCCTTGATAGGCGAGGCCGTGGTTCGTCGAGGCGGTGGCCTGCGGGAATGACATGAAGAGACCGTTTTTCACATAGACGGTTTCGTGGAGCTGGACTTTGAGCGTGCCGCCCCAAGTCGAGAAGCTGGATGAGAAAGGAATGTTTCCGCCGATGCCTTTGGCGCTGTTCACGGCATTGTTGAGAAACAGCTTCGAGAGAGGCTGGTCGACGAATTCCTTCTGTGGCTGGAGCCAACCACCACGGAAGACCACCATGTCTTTGATAGGCAGAATGCCCTTGGTGCCGATCTCTGCGCCGAAGGACAGAACGCGGAACTGCGTGCCGGATTGCCAGTTGGAGGGGTTGAACATGGACTGCGCCTCAACGAAATTGTTGGGGTTCGAATCCTTGGTCGAATCGCGGTAGCGGAAGCTGGAAAACGCCAACACGCCTTCGAGATTTTCGTTTTTCAAAAGCTTTCCGAAATTGATCTCGTTGCCGAAGTTGATCTGCTGATCCCAAAATCCGCGGGCACCTTTTTCGCTATCCACGACGCCGAAGAACGCGCCTTGGTAGTTGCCGTTGAAGGAAACGCCCTCGGTCGCGAGTTTGCGGCGCAGGTCAAAGCCGAAGTTGCCACCGCCGCCAAGCATGTATTTGCCATTCCACCAGTCGTTGAACGGCTTCGAGCGGTCGTCATCCGGCGCTGGCAGGCGCTCTCCACCAATCGTTCCCGAGGTGCCGGAAAGAATTTGCCCGTCTTTGATTTCGACCGGCCCTTTGAGCAGCAAGGGATGCCAGCCTAGGCCGTGTGAGGTTGTGGTTTCTTGATCGGCGGCAAATGCGCCCGTTGCGGAGGTGATGGCAAATGCCGCTGCACAGGCAATGGCTTTGTGTGGCAAGCAGGAGAGGTGTTTCATGGCAGCGGGAGTTTGCCGGTAGCCGCCGATTGGAGAATGCGTTTTGTGTTAAATTTTCGTAACTTCAGCAATGTGCGCAATTGTAATGCGCCCCCGCCCGAGCAGACAGCCAGCACTCGACAACACCGCCACCCGCGCTATTGTGGCCTCGCGATGAAATTTGAAGACTGGCCTGAAGAGTGGCAGGAGTGGGCAAAGCTCACCCCGCTGGAGCGCTTCCGGGAAAGCGAGAAAATCTTCGCTCAATACTTAGCCATGGGAGGTAGCCTTGATCCCGACCCCGATCCGACAAGTCCTTTCTACGATCCAGAAACATCAGGTTCAGGCGCTGCTTATGGGCGGCCAGGCCTGCGTGTTCTACGGCGCAGCCCAGTTTAGCAAAGACGTCGATTTTCTTATTCTCGCGGAGGCGGAGAATTTTGAAGGTCTCCACGCCGCGCTTGGCGAGCTGAATGCTGTCAGGATAGCCATTCCCCGCTTCGACCCGCGCGTCTTGGATCGAGGGCACGCAGTCCACTACCGTTGCAAGGCAGCCGGTGTCGAAGGTCTCCGGGTGGATGTCATGACAAAGCTCCGTGACTTGCCGGACTTTTCCGTGCTCTGGAGCAGAAGAACGACGATCACCGAATCAAATGGTGACGAAATCCACCTGCTTTCCGTGCCTGACCTCGTCGATGCGAAAAAAACCCAGCGCTCAAAGGATTGGCCTATGATCAGTGCCTTGGTGGAGGGGCATTATGAACAACACGCAAGCGAGCCCAATCCCCATCGCATCGAGTTCTGGCTTCGGGAATCGCGCGTAGCAGATCGCCTTCTCAACCTCGCCGCCCGCTTCCCAAGCGAAACCGCTGCGATGGTATCCGCCCGCCCGCTCCTCACGCTCGCCATCACACCCGACCTGCCGAGTTTACGCGAGGCGCTTGATGCCGAGGTGCGCGCCGAGCAGGAGAAAGACCGCATTTATTGGGAACCCCTCAAGCGTGAGATGGAACAATTCCGCCGCGCCGAGCGAGCCGCATCTTAGCGGAATCGTCACGGGATTGTCTCTTGCCATCGGCCGCCCGAGCGGCTTTTCTGGCAAGCTCAATAAAAAATCCCATATGAATTTAGACACCGCTACTCTCGAAATCGCTGCCCGCGACGCACGCGGATTGGCCATGGACGCCGTCACGAAATGCAAATCCGGCCACCTCGGCCTCCCGCTTGGCGCAGCAGACATCGGAGCCGTTCTCTTCGGCGCCTCCATGAGCTTCAATCCCGATGAGCCCCGCTGGCTGAATCGCGACCGATTCATCCTCTCCGCAGGTCACGGCAGCATGTTCCTCTACAGCTGGCTGCATCTCGCGGGTTACGGCGTGTCATTGGAAGAAGTCAAAAATTTCCGCCAACTCGGCAGCATCACTCCCGGCCATCCGGAGTTCCACGAAACCCCCGGCGTCGAGGCCACCACAGGCCCGCTTGGCCAAGGCGTGTCGAATGCCGTCGGTTATGCCATCTCCGCCAAAATGTGCGAGGCCCGCTTCAACACATCCGCCCACAGCATTTTCAACCACCATGTCATCGCCCTCGCTGGTGATGGCTGCCTGCAGGAAGGTGTGGCGATGGAAGCCAGCGCACTCGCAGGCCACCTCGGCCTCGACAACCTGATCCTCATTTATGATTCCAACAATGTGACGCTCGACGCCATGGGCCCCGTCACACAAAGCGAGGACACCGCCGCGCGCTACGCCGCCATTGGCTGGGATGTCCACCAGATCGATGGACACAACCTCCACGAGATCGCCGAGGCCATTGAAAAAGCGAAGTCCGCCACCAGTGGCAAGCCGCAGTTCATCATCGCAAAGACGCTCATTGGAAAAGGCATTCCCGAGGTCAGCGGCACAAACAAAGCCCACGGCGAGGCCGGAGTGAAATTCGTCACCGAATCCCGCAAAGCCCTCGGCCTGCCCGAGGAGACCTTCTTCGTCGCCCCCGAGACCAAAGCCTATTTCGAAAAACGCAAAGCCACCCTTAAGGCCGAATACGCCGCATGGGAAAAATCCTACGCCGCCTGGCGCTCCGCAAACGCCGATCTGGCCAAGGAAATCGATGACGCCGTCTCGGGAAAAACTCCGAATCTCCTCGATGTCATCCCGCCGTTTGATCCAGCCGTCAACATTGCAACCCGCAAAGCCGGCAGCGATGTGCTCCAGCCGATCTGCGCCGCCATGCCGCTCGTCACCAGCGGCAGCGCCGACCTCCACGGTTCCACGCTGAACTACATCAAGGACGGCGGCGACTTCAACCGCACCAACCACGCTGGGCGCAATCTCCACTTCGGCATCCGCGAACACGCCATGTGCGGCATCATGAACGGCTTGGCCTACGACGGCATCTTCCGCGCCAGCGGTGCGACTTTCCTCGTCTTCAGCGACTACGGCCGTCCATCGATCCGTCTCGCCGCGCTGTCTCATCTCCCGACCGTTTACATTTTCACCCACGACTCCGTGGGCGTTGGAGAAGACGGCCCGACCCACGAGCCAGTCGAGACCGTCGCCGCCCTACGCGCGATTCCCGGCTTGGATGTCATCCGTCCCGCCGACCCCGAGGAAACCGCCGGCGCCTTCGCAGCGGCTTTCCAGAAGACCAATGGGCCGACGATGCTCGTGCTTTCTCGCCAGAACCTGCCGACGCAAAACACCATCCCCGTCGCCACGCGCCGCGAAGGTGCCTTCAAGGGCGGCTACATTGCTAAAAAAGAAACCGCCGCGCTAGAATTCATCCTCCTCGCCAGCGGTAGCGAACTCCAACACGCCATGAATGCCGCCGCCGAACTCGGTGCCGGCGCCCGCGTCGTCTCCATGCCCTGCTTCGAGCGCTTCGAGGCCCAGAGCGCGGAATACAAGGAATCCGTCCTGCCGAAATCCTGCCGCAAACGCGTCTCGATCGAAGCCGGCATCTCCGACCCGTGGTTCCGCTATGTCGGCCTCGATGGCAAAACTGTGGCCATCGACCGCTTCGGCCTCAGCGCTCCGGGCAATATCGTCATGGAAAAACTCGGCATCACCGCCGCCCATGTCGTCGCCGCAGCAAAAAGCCTGTAATTTTTCACCACAGAGGACACAGGGAGCACAGAGTTGGTAAAGCCCGGCAGGCATAGAAGATTTTTTCTTTTCCTCCGTGCCCTCCGTGCTCTCCGTGGTTCATCTTTCATTCATGCCGTCAAAATTCGATCCCGAGGAAATCCGTCGCAAGGCCGAGGAGCTGGAATCCGCCAGCCTGCGCGAGGTTTTGTCCTGGGCATGGGAGAAATTCGGCAACCGCGCAGCCATCGGCACCAGCTTTCAAGGCGCGGGTCTCGTCGTCATGAACGAAGCCTTCTCAAACGGCCTGAATTTCCCCGTCTTCACCATCGACACCGGCCTGCTCTTCCCCGAAACGCTCGACTTGAAAGCAGCCGTCGAGAAACGCTTCGGCATAACCATCGAGCCGCTCGTTCCCGAGCAAACCCTCGAGGAACAAGCCGCCGACCTCGGCCCCGAGCTCTGGAAAAACAAGCCAGACCTCTGCTGCTCCCTCCGTAAGGTCATTCCCCTGCAAAAAAAACTCTCCACACTCGATGTCTGGATCACCGGAGTCCGCCGCCAACAAAACGACTCGCGCGAAAAAACCAAAATCGCCGAACTCTACCACTTCGATGTCCTTCGCGACCTCTACATCGTGAAGCTCAATCCCATGGCCGCCTGGAGCCGTGACCAAGTGCAGGACTACATTAAAAAACACGACCTCCCCGTGAACGCCCTCACCGCACGCGGCTACCGCTCCATCGGCTGCCAACCCTGCACCCGCCCCACCGCCAACGGCGAAAACGAACGAGCCGGCCGCTGGACCGGCTTCGACAAAAGCGAGTGCGGCATACACACCTTCCTCGGTAGTAATATTTGAGGTTTTCATTGGACTTTTCCAATCGGTCGGATGATTAATTTGAGAACTGTGCATTCGCTCGTTGAAAAATCTGTTTCTCAAAAGGAGGTTCCATCTTCATGGATTTTGAAATCGACTGGCGGCTTGTCGAGGATGCCAGCCCCGAAAACCGGAGACTGGGTCAAATCCTACGGCGGTTGGAAGGGATTCACGGCGGAAATCCACCGCTCGATTGGAAGGAATCTCGGAGGCGGTGTCTTGAGGTTCTCACGAACGAGCTGAATGCTCCCGAAAATAATCCTTCCTTGGCAGGCAGGCTCCAAGACAAGGAATACGAGATCGGTGGAGATGAGCATCTGGTCTTGCGCTTGGAGGAAGACTCGGGCCGCGTTTACAAACTCACCCACGGGGATTGTTTCGGCTGCCGACCCTATTTTTCACGATTTGATCCGGATGGAACTGGAAAAAACTTTCACGGATCAATCAATGAAGATCCGGCATTTTACCTGAAAAGGTGGCTTTTATTGAACCAACTGGGTGAATACCAAACCCGCTTCGAGGGGTTCCTTCCACCCGAAGATAGCCTCAAGATGCCGCGCATCTGTGTCAGCCAACCCGTGATCAATACTCCAAACCCCTCACGGCGTGAAATTCATGCCGCCTTGGCACAATTTGGTTTTCTTCCACTCAGTCTGGATGCCTACATGAATCCACAAACCCGTATTCTTCTCACCGATGCGGCTCCCCGGAATGTCAAAGTCGTCGATGGGGCCATAGCTCTTTTCGATGCGATTGCATCCCTTGCCACCGAGGAGGTTTTCGCGTGGGCGAATTCAGGCGGCCTCCAGTTGGATTGAAAGCACCGAGGACATTTTTGCTCCCGGGCAGTGTTCAAGCGGTTGCGGATCGAGAGTGAGCGAATCCGCTTACCCGGCAAATGAGCTCGCAATTTTTTTGGAAGCCAAAATCAAAACACCGAGGCGTCAATGATGGAGAGCACATCCTCCAGCACATCCTGCGGAGCTGGTTCAATGAGCTTCATTCCGCGTGAACGAAAATCAAGCGACTTAACCTTCTCGCACATTACGAAACCTGTCAGCGATGTGCGGCCTGCGATTGATACATGAAAAGGCATTCTCCGGTCCGTATTGGTGATCGGGCAGCAGATCGCCATCCCAGTGCCTTTGTTGAAAGCTTCCTTGCTCACAACCAGCGCGGGCCGGCGTCCTTTCTGTTCGTGGCCGGCTTGCGGATCGAAATCCAACGCTACCAGATCTCCCTGCTTCGGAATCCAAGCAGTCATTACCAGACCTCGTGTCCGCTTGTTCCCCAATCAAACCCGACAGTCTTGTAGCCGCTTGGAATGGCTGCAACCAGATCTTCGATGCGATGCCGACCTCGGACGCGCGACGGCGCCTTCGCAGGTCTCACAATGATCGCATCCTTTTTCGGAGTTAGCTCGATTTCGACATCGGCCCCGGGCTCAAGTCTCAAAGACGCAAGCAAGGCTTTTGGCAGACGCACTCCCTGACTGTTTCCCCATGCTTGTAAAGTTGTCGTCATGGACGAAATGTATATCCCCCGGCTAAACAGGGCAAGAGGTAACAGAGTCGAAATTCCTGTCTGGATCAACGGAGTCTGCTGGCTCCGCATTGGCGGAAGCCTGATTTCGGCGAAAGAGAGAAGATTTTCCAAATAGGTTACATGTTGTGTCGGCCCCGACCTTTCCGGCGAACCCGTTGTTTGCTGCAAAGGCTACTCGATTTCAGTCATCGAAGTCCGCAGCCGGGGGCCCCTTAAGCTTGCGCTCGAGCAAGCGCCTGTGCTTGGTGATGCGGCCGTTCACTCGTTTGCGCCAAAGGCGAAAACTGGAGGGCTTCAACTCGCGGCGCATGACCGCGATGACATCCCGCTCCACAAAGCCTGTGCGCTTCTCAATTTCCTCGAAACTTGTTCTGTCCTCCCAAGCCAACCGCACAATACGGGAAATCTGCTCGGGCAAAAGCGCGGTCTTCATGAGACGATTCGGATAGAAAATTGGTAGTTCAAAAGGCTCATTCTTTTTGTCACTGAGACGCCGAATAGGGAATATGTGCGTTTGTGGTCAACCGTAGCTTGTGCGCAAATCATTACGAATACCCAGCCCGGCCAGATGCTCGGAAAGAGGCAAATTTTTGAAACACACTGTCCAAACAATCCGATGCCACAAGTGGCGTGTATTTGGACAAATCGTCGCACAGCAATTGAAGGATTTCCTCCGTGACTTCCCTGCAAACGCCCTCGCCGCACGCGGCTACCGTTCCGTCGGCTGCCAACCCTGCACCCGCCCCACCGCCAGCGGCGAAAACGAACGCGCAGGCCGCTGGACCGGCTTCGACAAAAGCATCAGAAAACGGCTTTAGCCGGCTTTGAGCATTGACCGAATAAGCCCTTGAGCCTACAAGCACGCCCCTATGCTATCCGTTTCCTTGGTGAAAAAGTGGGCCGTCTTTGCTTCTCTTGCTATCGTCGCCTCGGCTCATGCCGCGGACCAAAAAAAGCCGAATATCCTGATCATCTGGGGTGACGACATCGGCCAATTCAATGTCAGCGCCATCAATCGCGGAATGATGGGCTACAAAACTCCGAACATTGACAGCGTTGCCTCCGAGGGTGCGCTTTTCACCGATTGGTATGGTCAGCAATCCTGCACCGCTGGCCGAGCAGCTTTCATTACCGGCCAGTCACCCATCCGAACAGGTCTCACGAAAGTTGGCCTCCCTGGCACGCCGGAAGGAATGAAGAAAGAAGACCCTACGATCGCCACGCTTCTCAAGGCCAAGGGCTACATGACCGGTCAGTTTGGAAAAAACCACCTCGGCGACCGTGATGACATGCTGCCGACCAGCCATGGATTTGAGGAGTTTTTTGGCAACCTCTACCACCTCAATGCGGAGGAGGAGCCTGAAAATCCCGACTACCCGAAAAATCCCGAGTTCAAAAAGAAATTCGGTCCCCGTGGAGTCATCCACAGCTTTGCCGATGGCCGGATCAAGGACACGGGACCACTCACCAAGAAACGCATGGAGACGATCGATGAGGAGGTTACCGAGAAAGCGATCGACTTCATGGAGCGTGCTGCAAAGGCGGACAAGCCGTTTTTTCTTTGGTGGAACTCCACCCGCATGCACATCTTCACCCACCTCAAAAAGGAATCCGAGGGCAAGACGGGCCTCGGGATTTATGCCGATGGCATGGTAGAGCACGACGGCCAAGTCGGCCAGATTCTCGCCAAGCTCAAAGAACTTGGCTTGGATGACAATACGATCGTCATGTATTCCACCGACAATGGCGCCGAGGCATTCACTTGGCCTGATGGAGGATCCACCATGTTCCGCGGCGAGAAAAACACCCAGTGGGAGGGCGGATATCGCGTGCCCACCTTCATTCGCTGGCCTGGAGTGATCAAGCCCGGCACGGTGATCAATGAAATTGGCGCCCACGAGGATATGCTCCCAACCCTCCTGGCCGCTGCAGGCGATCCCAATGTAAAGGATGACCTGCTCACGGGTCTCAAAGTTGGCACCTCGACCTACAAAGTGCACCTCGATGGTTACAATCTTCTGCCCGCGCTCAAAGGCGAAGACGCCTGGCCTCGCAGGGAGTTTATTTATTGGACGGATGATGGCAGCGTGGCCGCCCTGCGCTACGAGAACTGGAAAATCACTTTTCTCAAGCAAAACGCCCACGGCATGAATGTGTGGCTCCAACCTTTTGAGGAACTGCGCGCACCAATGGTCACCAACCTTCGCATGGATCCCTTCGAACTCGCTCCCGACATCGGCATGGGTTACCAGCGCTGGTATTTGGACCACATGTTTATCATTGCCCCAGCCGCGAGCTATGTTGGAAATTGGCTGCAGAGTTTTCGCGAATTCCCGCCGCGTCAAAAACCGGGCAGCTTCAATCTCGACCGGGTGATGGAGTCAGTAACGAAGGTCAACCAGTAGCCGGTTTCGAATCCGTTTTTGTCCAACCCAGCCAACTCCTGTCAAAAATAGGCTTCCCGCTCCGCGTGTCGTCCAGAATTAGTGACAAAAGATTCATCCATCGCTTGTGAACCTTAACCGCCTCGCACTTTATCTTTGCGTCCTCTCCACGCTTGTCGGCATCTGCTGGGCAGACGACCCGCTTCCCTCTTGGACTGACGCGCCTTCCAAAAAAGCGATCATTGCTTTTGTGGAGAATGTGACGAACAAGGATTCGAGCGGCTTTGTTCCAGTTGCCGAGCGCATAGCGGTTTTTGACAATGACGGCACCCTCTGGCCGGAAAACCCGCTTCCTTTTCAAATTGCATTTTCGATCGATGAATTGAGGCGCCAACTTCCTGAGCACCCCGAGTGGAAGGATGACAAGTTCATCCAATCCGCACTCGCTGGTGACATCGCACCGCTTCTTGCGGACCATTACAAAGGACTCTTTCACCTCGTCGCCGTGACAGGTTCTGGCATGACGATCACAGCCTTTGCCGCCCGTGTGAGGGACTGGCTGGCCACCGTGAAACACCCCAAATTTGCGAAACCTTACGACCAATTGACCTATCAACCCATGCAGGAAGTGCTGGCCTACCTTCGCTCCAATGGGTTCAAGACATTCCTCGTCTCGGGCGGCGGATCCGATTTTATGAGGGTCTTCAGCGAGCGGGTTTATGGCATCGTGCCCGAGCAGGTCTTAGGATCACATGCCGCCGTGGTCTATGAACTGAGGACAGACGGCCCTGTTCTTCTCAAGACGATGAACAGCCTTTTCGTGGATGACGGGCCAGGCAAGCCTGAAGCCATTCACCAATTTATCGGCCGTCGGCCGATCGCCTGCTTTGGAAATAGCGATGGCGACAAGGCCATGCTGGAATACACCACTATGGCCAACCCGCATCCCTCCCTCGGCGTGATCGTTCACCACACAGATTCAGAGCGCGAATACGCCTACGACGCTCATCCCAAGAGCAGTGGAAAACTGGTCGCTGCACTGGCAGATGCTCCCAAACGCAATTGGATCATCGTGGATATGAAAACCGACTGGCGCACAATTTTTGCCGACTGAAGTTTCACACGAAACACTTGCTGCCCCTCGCGCAGCATCTTGCAGCCGAAGGATACGAAGCGCCCAGCAGTCTGTCTGGGTTAAAAAACTGAAGCTCAAATTCCGAATCGCCCATTTTTAAAAACCGGGCTTTGCCTATCGCTTTCAATATTCAACCGGAGCAGCATCTTTCGCGCAGCGGAAGCCGACATGGCTGCTACCAGTATCCGGCGGCGTGCCACGCCTCGCCGAGGGGCGATAGCTTTCACAGTAATCCGGATGGCATAGAAACGATCCCCCTTTGGTGACACGGCGCTCCACTCCAGGAACCGTAGGCGGCGAAGGGTCGCCTGGAATGACTCTTTCGCCTTGCGTGGTTTTAGGGCCGGAAGGATCGCAGCAGATCTCGCCGCTCTGTGAGCGCTCGGCAAAGGCATCGGCGCGATAAATGTCGCTGCACCAGTTCCAGACATTGCCACCCATGTCGTAAAGCCCGTAGCCATTCGCGGGAAAGGAGCCGACCGGCGAAGTTCCTGCGAATCCGT
>JBIIUB010000090.1:0-11845 GCA_044340205.1 Terrimicrobiaceae bacterium | reverse complement strand
TTTGTGGATAAAAATTCCAAGGTGGCCACGCAACAGACGGCACTGCGTTTCGGCTACGACAATCAGAATCTCTACATCGCCGCGCGGCTCGAGGAGCCCGAGATGGACAAGGTGAAGGCCAATGTCACCGAGCGCGACAACGGGGTGTGGAAGGATGATGTGCTGGAAATTTTCCTCGGAACTAAAGGCAAGGTGAGCCCCTTCATGGTTTTTCGGATCAACTCGCTGGGAACGCTCGAGGAAACCTCGATGGATGCTGACGCGAAGGGATTCAATATGCCATGGGAAGGCAAGGCGACGCGGGAGAAGGATGCCTGGATCGTGGAGATTGCGATTCCGTTTTCCTCCCTCAACTCCGAACCACCGGCGGCGGGAGCCGTCTGGCGGGGAAATGTGGGACGCAACCGCGCCCATGCGAAAATGATTTCGAGTTGGTCGCGCACGCCGAGCCAGTTTGCGGATACGGATTCGTTTGGTGAGCTTTTCTTCACCGACCGCGTTATTTTCAACGATATCAAAATCTCCACGGAGGATCTCGAGGGCGGCGTGAACATGCGCGTGGAGGCCAGTGGCCCAGAGGCCAAATACCGGACACGGCTTTTTGCCACGCTGGATGGCAAGGCCATGCCGGCACAGAAGGAATTGTATAGCGCAGTCACTGTCGTCCCGGACCAAATGAAAGGCCCCAACCACAAGTTTGTGCGGCCTGAGGCGAAGTTGATCATCTTGCAGCCTGAGTTGCTCGAGTTTGACAAGCCGAACACGATATTCTTCCGGGGCGAGGCCATCCTTGCCAAGGAGACGGATCCCGCAGTGGCCAAACTCGCCGAACTCACCACGATGCTGAAGGATTTCCCCGCAGCGCAGGCTCCCTCCGCGTTCCGCGACTTGGCACCGACTTGGGAATCGCGTCTCGCGGAGCTGAAGCAGAAGCCGGAGATCGAAAAAATCGCCACCCTGCTGCAAGAGGTGAAATGCGCCAAATGGATGGGCCAACTTCCGACGGACTCGCTGCAGCAACCGGTGAGCAGCCTGCCGCTCCTACAGCGCGTGACGAAATGGTTTTCCGGCGAAAAGCATGGCGGCATGAAATCCGTGCTCACCTTCCCGGTCACCTCCTTCGTCGATGTGGATTACAAATTCCTGCCTGACCCCTCCGCCATTGGCGCTCCAGTGAAAATCCAAGCCATGCGCGACGAATACGAGTCCGGCTGCCTAAATGTTTTCGCGCTGGATGGCAATTGCACCGTCCTCCCCACGGTAGGCGACCTCAAGGGCCCAGGCGGCGCCACTTTGCCCGCATCGGCCTTCGATGTGCGCGTTCTCAAGGGTTGGTATCAGGCTGGCAAGGGAGGTTTCCAAGACCCCAGCGGCATCGGCGTTTGGGCCAATGAACTTCTGCTCAAAGACGACTCGATGATCAGCACCGATCATGCGGCAGGGCGCAACACCGTCCACCGCATCAATGACACTCCCGACCTTCAACCGGTGAAGATCGAACAATTCGAGTCCCGCCAATTTTGGCTCACGGTGAAGGTGCCGAAGGACCAAGCCCCGGGCCTCTACGAGGGAACGGTGCGCATCGCCTCCAACGGTGCGGAGGTCGCCACGGTTCCGCTGCAAGTGCAGGTGCTCCCGCTGACGATGGAGAAGGGCAAGTTCACCTTCACCTTTTACTACTACGGCCTGCTCGGAAAAGGCCAGGTGGGCGGGGTCACTAAAGACCCAGCTGTTATCGAGAAGACCGACCGGCGGTATGAGGCGGACCTGAAGTTGATGTCCGAATACGGCTTGACCAGCGTGTTTGTCCAGGACGGCGCGGAGCACAAACAATCTGCCGACGGAATGGTCACGGAATATGACTTCTCGACCATCCGAAAAGCCTTGGAGCTTCGGAAAAAATACGGCCTCACCGGACGCACCGTGCTTGCCGGGGGCAGTTGGCACACCAAGCCCATCGACACGCTCCAACGCCGCACCTACGAGGAATTGACCGCATCGCCGGTCTTCCAGCACAACTGGACACTCTTCGGCAAGGGCTACACCGACCTCGCCAACGAATTGGGCTTCGAGCACGCGTATATCTACGGACTCGATGAGCCGGGCTATGATCCCACCGGCAAGAAAATGAGAATCCAAAAGCTCATCTGCGAATGGGCGACTCAGGCGGACTTTCAGATTTGTTCGGCCATCACGCTTCCGGCGGCGGAAACGATCAAGGACATCCTGGCCGTAGCGAATCTCGACGCTGCCAGCGCAGTGATCGGCGCCAAGCGCCGCAAAATTCCGCTCCCAGGTGAGGCGTGGCTCTACACCCACCCCGAGGAACATCCGACCTATGATCGCCTCTTCGCGGGCCTCTTCGTCTGGTATGGTGGCTACACGGGGGCGGCGTCATGGATTTATCAACTCGTTCACAAAGGCGAAGGCTGGGATGATTGGGGTCAGAACCCGCAAGGCTACCGCAAGCAGAGTTATGCCTACCCGGGCGAAACAGCGCCTGTGCCAACCCGCCAATTGGCTGGGGTCCGTGAGGGTGCTGATGATGTGAAGTATCTCGAGATGCTGGAAAACCGCGTCAAGGCCTTGGCAGAAAACCAAGGGCAACTTGATGAAGCCACACGCACGGCATGGCAAACGGCCAGCAAGCTGATCAACGAGGCACCGAAGCAATTCCACGGAACCGGAGTCAGCCTCCACGAAAAAGTGGACGGCCAAATGCTCGCCGACTTCAGGGCGCAGGTGGCCGACCTCTTGGTCAAACTCGACGCCGCTGTGCAGAAAGGAAAATGAGCGAGAAACCCGCTAAGAACACCGGAGGAGCCGACCAGTTCGCCCTCATTGCCGCCACGAAGCCCACCGACCGCACAGCCGGTCTGGTGGTGCCTGAACCACCCGTATTGCCGCCGACTTCCCTGCCGGTGGAGTCTGCCGAGGGAAGGGATTTTTTCACTCCCCTCCCCTTGCGCGACACGCCGGAGGCGGTGCGAGCCGACTTGGATGCATTGAAGAAAACCTTCGCTCCCTTCATGCAGCGACTGGCTCCAGCCCTTCCGATGAAGCGCACAACCATGCCGCTCGAGAGCTTTTCTTGGCGAATTGGGACGGATGCGGACGCGGGGGATTTTTCCAGCGTGCTGGCCGGTCAGGGTTCATGGGAAACGGTGACGATCCCGCATTATGGCGGTCCGCTGGGCCGTGCGACGACCTACTACCGGCGGGAATTTGAATTGCCGGCGGATTTCGCCTCTACGGGCGCCGTGTTTCTGTGCTTCAAGGGTGTGGACTACAAGGCCCATGTCTTCCTGAACGGCAACTACCATGGCTCGCACGAAGGGTTCTTCGCGCCGTTTGAATTCGAGATCACCAAGTCGCTGCGCTCCGGCATCAACACGCTGGTCGTAAAGGTCGAAAACGACGCAATCCAGTTGAGCAACATCAGCTGGACCGATACCGCCGAGCAGGGTGACAAAATTTACGCCTGCACAGGGCCGGGCTACGACGATCCGGTGCACGGATGGCACCACTGCCCGCCGGGAATGGGAATCTACCAAGCCGTGCGGATCGAAGCGCGCGCGCCGCAGCATTTCTACGATCTCTTCATCCGTCCCCGCCGCGAGGAGGGATTGCTTGATCTCACCTTCGAGGTCTGGAATTGCACGACCGGCAATGAACCGGTGGCGATTTCCTTTTCGATCTTCGGCCGCAATTTCGAGACCACGGTTTGCAAGGATCAGAAGCTCGAAGGCATCAACACTGCCGGACCGGGGGTTAATTTCTACCGCGTCACGGTGAAGGCCGAAGGCCTGCGCGACTGGGAACTCGACACGCCTTGGCTCTACGAGCTGCACGCGGTGTTGCGCGATGCCGAGGGCAAGTTGCTCGACGCGTCCTCGCGCCATTTCGGCATGCGCTCCTTCCGCATCGACGAGGAGTCCACGCCCAAGGGCCGCCTCTATCTCAACGGTCGCGAAATCCGCCTGCGCGGAGCCAACACCATGGGCCACGAGCAGCAATGCGTGATGCGCGGCGACTTCGATCAACTCGTCGAGGACCTCCTGCTGGCGAAGGTTTGCAACATGAATTTCCTGCGCCTCACGCAGCGCCCAGTGCAGTCGGAAGTTTACGACTATGCCGACATGCTCGGCCTCATGCTGCAAAGCGACCTGCCATTCTTCGGCGTGGTGCGCCGCAACACGGTCTGCGAGGCCATTCGCCAAGCGGCGGAAATGGAGCGCCTCGTGCGCAACAGCCCGGCCAGCATCATGGTGACCTACATCAACGAGCCGTTCCAAAACGCGCATGGCAAGCCCGAGCGGCACCTGCAGCGCGTGGAAATGGAATCGTTCTTCGAGTGCGCCGACCGTGTGATCCGTTTGGAAAATCCCGACCGGGTCATTAAGCATGTCGATGGCGATTACGATCCACCCTGCGCCTCGCTCCCCGACAACCACTGCTACAACATCTGGTATAACGGCCACGGCCTCGACCTCGGCAGGCTGCACAAGGGCTATTGGCTCGAGGTGAAACCCGGCTGGATGTATGCCTGCGGCGAATTCGGTGCCGAGGGCCTCGAAGACGAATCGCTCATGCGGAAGTCCTATCCCCGCGAGTGGCTACCGTGGACTCCGGAGGAGGAAAAGACCTGGAGCCCGACTTCGATCGTGAGAGCCCAGAGCGGGCGCTTCCACTACATGTGGTTTGAAACCGCAAAATCGGTCGGCGAATGGATCGCCACCAGCCAGGCGCATCAGGCCTGGGGTGTGCGCCTGATGACAGAGGCCTTCCGCCGCGACAATCACATCAACAGCTTTGCCGTCCATCTTTTCATCGACGCCTTCCCTTCGGGATGGATGAAGACAATCATGGACTGCGAGCGTCGGCCGAAGCTCGCCTTCTACGCCTACCGCGACGCCTGCGCGCCGCTGATGATCAGCCTGCGCTGCGACCGTGACCGCTTTTTTGCAGGTGAGACGATGCCGATCGAAATCTGGGTCTGCAACGACTCGCACGAAGTTCCCGAAGGCGCCCGTCTGGCTTGGCGCGTCCGTCAAGGTGAGCGGATTCTCGAGGGAGGATCGGCCCCTGCGGTCATCGTGCCGATGGAATCAAGCTTCCAAGGCGTAGCGGCATTCCATGCGCCGAAGCAAACCGGCGCTGTGGTGGTCGAGGCCGCTTTGATCGATCGCGATGGACGCACGATCCAGAGCACGCAGCAAACCTTCAAGATACATCCACAAGTGCCCGCCCTGCCGCCGCTGGAAACGGTCATCATCGGCCAACCGACGGGCAAGGCCGACCGACTCGCGCAGGCCCTGAACCTTCGGGTCGCGAAGATCGATCAATTGGCAACGGCTTCCGTCATCCTCATCGATGATCTGGCTCTCTACGCCGCCCACGAAGCGGAAATCGCCGCTGCGGTGCGCAACGGCGCGCGCTGTGTTTTTCTGGGAGTCGAAGAGGGAAAATATCGCCTCGCCGGAGAGGAAATCGAATTTTCCAAGTGCGGCATGTTTTCCGTGCATTTTGCCAACCGCGACACCGGTCATGCGATGGTCGAGGGATTGGAGCCGAACAGCGTCAAATTCTGGTTCGACGAGGACCTCGGCTATGTCTCGCCCTTCCTGCACACAACCTTCAAAGCCGAAGGCTGGGAGTCAGCGATCCTCTCCGGAAATGGTGCCTGGGCGACCCCGTGGGGCCCCGTGCACGCGCTTGCCACGAAACAGGAAGGAAAAGGCAGCTGGATCATCTGCCAGCTCGATCTTCACAACCGCACCAAGATCAACCCCGTGGCGAAGCTTTTGGCCAGCCGGATGCTTGAGCCTCATCCAACGAGACAAATGGGAAGACCAGCATAGGATAACATTTGCCTTCGCAATCCATGAAACCCGAATTCAGCAAATTTAACCACAGAGGACACAGAGAGCACAGAGAATGAGTTTGGTTACACTTCAAAGAGCATTCAATGCTTCCTGCAATCTCCAACACCCCTCAGGCATTCCTGTGAATCCTTTAAATCCTGTCATCCTGTTTAAAAATCCGTTGTTGGGTTAAACATTTCTACCATGCCACGCATCCTCATCCGCTCCTCCTGGCAGACAGTTAATATCGGCGACATCGGCCACACGCCTGGCTTGCTCGCCCTGTTGGAAAAAAATTTACCGGAGGTGGAGCTGTGTCTCTGGCCTTGCGATATCGGCAATGGTGTCGAGGAGATGCTGCGTCGGCGTTTCCCGCGCGTGCGATTCGTGCAGACGGAGGCGGAAGTCGATGCCGCCTTTGCCGAGTGCGATTTTCTTCTGCACGGCTCCGGTCCTTATCTGGTGGAGGCGGCCAGTATTGAACTGTGGCGCGAGCGCACCGGTAAACCTTACGGGGTCTATGGCATCACACTCCCGCCCGAGCACGCCACCGAGCGTGTGGTGGAATTGCTTTCCGAGGCGCGCTTCGTCTATTTCCGCGACTCGGTCTCGCTCGACCTGGCCAAGGAACGCGGTGTGCGCAGCCCGGTGATGGAATTCGGGCCCGATGGCGCGTTCGGAGTGGACTTGCGCAACGACCCGCCCGCTGTGGAATTTTTGCGCCAGCATGGATTGGAAGAGGGGAAATTCCTCTGCTGCATCGGCCGCTTCCGCCTCACTCCCTACTGGCGCATTGCCGCCAAGAACACCGCACTCGACCCCGCGAAACACGCTCGCAACGAGGCTCTCAAGGAACAGGACCACGCACCTCTGCGCGCCGCCATCGAGCGGATCGTCCGCGAGACCGATCTTAAGATTCTCCTCTGCCCCGAGGACCAGACGCAGATGGAAGTCGCCAGGGAGATGCTTTTGGAAAAACTGCCTACCGATGTCCGCGAGCGCGTGGTTTGGCACGAAAATTACTGGCTCACCGACGAGGCGCTTTCCACCTATGTGCGCAGTGCTGGTCTTTTCGGTCATGAAATGCACAGCCCGATCATGTGCATTGGCAACGGCATCCCGGCGATGGTCGTGCGCTGGGCCGAGCAGACGAGCAAAGGATTTATGTGGGAAGATATCGGGCTTGGAGACTGGCTTTTCGACTTCGATCAGGCAGATGATCGCGAACGCTTTCCCGTCGCCGCCCTTGCGTGGGCCAAAAATCTCGACGACGCCCGCCGACGCAGCGCAACGGCACGCGCCATCGTGGAGAACCGCCAGCGCGCCAACATGGATGAACTCCGCGCCGCCCTCGATTTCCAATCGCAGAAAACCCAAAACCCCAAAAAACCCTAAAAATGAAAACACAACAAACCATCACCGCAAGATTGCTTCCCTCCCCACTTAAACGCGGCCTGCTCCTTGGCGCAGCCATCCTTGTTCCAGCAACCAGTTCCTTTGCAGAGGAAATTGCCGCATGGACATTTGCGACGGACTCCGGAAAGCCAACCACCTCCGGCGCTCCCGTCGTTTCCGCAGAATCCACGCCTGCAAATGAATGGCCGCTAACCCCAACCCCCAAGGATTTGGATTCACCGATGGTTTACAAAGAGAGCGTCTATGAGAGTTCTTCCAAATACCCGCTCATGGTCGAGTTCCCCAATATGAAACCCGATTTGAGAGGTTATCTTCAGAACACCGAGTTCAATAGTCTGGTCGGGCGAAAATCCTGGCGGATTGATATGGAAGTGACCTTTGAAACGGTGTCCGCAGCTGTTTTGCTGGAAATCGGTGGAACCGAGCGCGGGTCGCTTCGAGTGATGAAGCAGTTTAAAAACGGAGTCAGAATTAGTCAGTTCAAACATTTTGATGCAAATCTCGAAGGCATTGTTTTAGAGCCCAAAAAACCTTACAAAATCAGCCTAATTAAAGAGGGGAAAATGCTCTCGCTGGAAATCAACGGCGAATCCCATGAAGTAAGCTCAGGATCTCCAGCTATTAGCGCGCCTGGAATCAGCATCGGTGGCCCGACAACTGCGTCCTACGCGACCCCGGTCGGATCGATCTCCGCGATCCGCATTCAAAGCACGGAAGCGGCTCAATAAAGCAAGCGCAGAGAACGGCAGATTTTTCTTGAGGAGCAGCATCCCTGCTCCTCGAGAAATCCCGAAACAAAACTCATGAAAAAAACCAACATGTCTCCCTACACACTCGATCAACTCGCCACCGCCTGGATGAAGCGCCGCCGCAGCGTGCTTGCCGCAATGCCGGGACTCACGAACGACAAGGGATCGGTCCAAGCCGAGGCCGATCTCTGCGCGATCAAGCACCCGATTTTCCCGCCCTTCAGTGCCAGCGGCGAAATGACGGGGCAGGCCATGATCGGCGATCGTCTGCTGTGCCAGTTGGCGCCCGAGGTGAAGATCCGCTGGCGCGCCTACCGGATCGAGCGGGTTTGCCAGTGGGATGATTGGGAATTTTCCAGCGAGACTGCGCTGCTCCCCGGAGAGGCCGGGGTGGTGGTGCGTTGGCGGGCGAAAAATCTGGCCAAGACGCGTCGCAAGCTCCCCTTTGGCATTCTGCTTTCGGGGCGCGGCAGAAACAGCAAGGGAGAGGGGTATGCATGGAGTGTGCCCGAAATACCGACCGATGTCATTAATTTGCGGGCCAGGACAGGACTGCGCACCGGCATTTCCAAAGGCAGCATTCCGAACTCGCTGCTTTTCCAATCGAAAGACGAACCCGCCTGCACCCTGCAGGTCGCAAGCACAGGCGCCAAAGTCTCGAAGGAAAACAGCCGATTCAACTGGGATGTGAATCTCGCCGCCGGTGCCGAATGGCAGGGTTCCCTACTCTGCGCCTACGGCACCACGCCGCGTGAGGTCAGCGCGCTGGCAGGCCAATGGCATGATAGGATCGACGACGCATTCACCACTTCGAAGGCATGGTGGGAAGAACTCTGGACGGCCGCCTTTACTCCCGACTCCAACCACTTCAGCGGTCACATGCCGGTGTTGGAAACCTCCAACAAGGCTGTCGCCAAACTTTACTACACGGGCATCCTCACGCTGCTCTGCCTGCGCCGTTGCTACAAGGACTCCCTGCTCAAGACCGCCTACCTCACGCTCGCTCCGCGACGCGGCGAGGGCTCGATTTACCTCGCATGGGATCTCCCCTACATCGCACCGGTGCTTGCGCGGCTGGACCCCGAGGCCTTGGCCGAGCACTGGAAGTTGCTCTGCACTGCGCCGCTCTTCTCGCACATGTGCGTAAACCTTTTCAACGGCGAACACCTCTCCTTCCCCTGCGTCAGTGATCCGCTGGCACGCATCACGCCGGTCTTGGAGCTCGCCAAGCGAAACCGCCTCGGTTCCCTGCTCGAAACGAAAATCGTCCGTTCCGGAAAAGCGGTGACCAAGTTTAAAAAGAACGGCGAGGCAGTCTATGGCCCCGACAAAAAAACGCAGCTCAGCGGCGCCGATGCGCTGATCGAAGCAGCGACCGCGCAGAAGCTTTTCGCCCTCGGCAAGACGGGGCTCGTGGACTTCGGCGACCGGGGCAATTACCTCGAGTGCACGACCACCTACGCCCATGGCACGGCGGGCCACACCGCAGTGCAATACGCAGCCCTGCGCGACCTCAAAGGCCTTCGGAAAAAAGCCGTCGCGACGGATGCCGAAGCGCGCCGGATGCGCGATGCCGTGCTCGGGCTCTATCGCAAAGGGGAAGGTTTCTTCGATTGCGAGCACACCGATGGCGAACGCCATGCCGCGCGCAACATCTATGACATCGGGCTTGTGCTCAACGCCCTCGGGACGGAGTTGCCCGCCGCGATGGTCAGGGAAATCGCCTCCTTTGTGCAACGCGATCTCGTCACGCCGACCTGGGCGCGCTGCATCGCCTCCTACGATCCTGACTCGGCCAGCGGCCTGCGCTGCGACCACCAATGGGCCGGATGCTTCGGCGCATGGCCCGGTCAATTCATCAGTGGACTGAACAAGGCGGGTCACCGACCACGCTGGGTGGTGGACTGGGTCGAGGGACTGGCCAAGGTCACCGCACAGGGCCCCTTCGCGCAGGCCTACTTTGCAGAGGATGTCATGACTCCCGAGGCGGGCGGCGCGGCCAAGGCTTTCGACGACTTACCGCAAGGCAATCACTGGCTCACCTGCAGCGGCGCATTCTACAGCCACATGGTTCTCGAAAGCCTGCTCGGCCATGATGAAAAAACCGGTAAACTCGATGTCTGGCCCGACCTGCGCGGAAACTTCCGCATCGGCTCCCCCACCCCGAGGAAATGAACGCGGAGATGCTGGATATCGTCGGACAGCGGAGCTTTCTGCGGATCGAGGACATCCAAGGCTCCTACACGATCCCCCATATCCAGTCATCGCGTGATCTCGATTTTGAAGTGAGATTTCACCAGCCCAATGCGGTCGCCGCGCGGGTGGAGCTTTTGCAAAAAGGTTCGCCGTGCGGTGCGATCTTCGAAGCACCGCGTCAATCGCCGACGGTTCATTTCCTCGGACTGGTGCCGGGCGAGTATGACATCCGCGTGAGCTTCCATGACAAAGATGGCGGCATCATTTCGCAGGAACTGCACACCGGCTTTGCCATCGGCACGGTGATCGGCGCAATCGGCGACAGCATCACGGAAGGCTATCACGGCAAAGGGTATTGGCGGGATGACCTCGACCTAAGCGCCGACGATTTCCCAAGCGAGTCGGTCTCCAAGGATGGTCGGAATTTTCCGCAATTCTCCCCCACCACGCATGTCCATCGCCCGGAGATCAACTGCTACGCCAGCTGGATGCCGCGCCTCAACGATTTGCTGAGCGCGCAATGGAGGCACCCTGTCTTCATCGCCAATGAAGGCTGGGGCGGCATCGACACCGCGCGGTATCTGGAAATGATGAAAGGTGACCGGGGCTGGCAGGATCGCATGCAAAAACTCCGGCCCTCGCTCTGGCTGATCCATCTCGGCGTGAATGACGAGCGTGCACAAAAAGCACCCGCTGAAGTCGCCGCCAACCTTCACGCCATCATCGATCTTCTCGCCTCCGACTACTTGGCTGAGCCCGCAGGCATCTTCCTCGCGACGCCCTGCTACGACTATGCGCCCGATGCCGAGACATACCTTGCCGCGTATCGGGAGGAAATCATCAAGCTCATCGACGCGCGCGGACTGCGCTGCGGGCCCGACTTTTTCTCCGCCTATTCCAAGGACAAGGAACTTCACTACGGCGAGGATCCGGTGCATCCCAACGAAGCCGGGATGGAATTGATGGCTAATCTCTGGGCCAAGGCTCTCCTATCACCTCCCACAAAAACCGCATGAAAACGACTTCCCCACTCACAGGCGTGCTTCCGGTGCTGCAATACCCGGTCCGGGCAGATGGGGGGCTGGATGTCCCAGCACTGCGGCGAGAGATTGATTTTGTATTCGCGTCCGGATGTGCCGGAGTCACGCTGGCCATGGTTTCCGAAATCACCCGCCTCACACTTGCCGATCGGCTTGCCTTGTTGGAGGAGGTGGTGAGCCATGTTGACGGTCGAGGGCCAGTGGTCTGCTCAGTCGTTGCGGAAAGCTCCGCCCAAGTGATGGAACTAGCCAAGGGTGCATTGGACCGTAGAGCCTCGGCGTTGCTGGCCGCCTTGCCGCTCACTTACCGGGTCGAACCCGCTCAGCAGGAATCGTTTTTCCGCGCCATTCTCGAGGGCGTCCCTCTTCCGCTGATCCTGCAGGATTCAAGCGGCTATCTCGGATTTCCTCTCTCGATGGATGTGCAGTTGCGCCTGTTTAGAGAGTTCCCCGGGCGAGTGTTCTTCAAGCCGGAATCGGTTCCGGTCGGCCCGGTCATTTCGCGCATGATGGAGGAAACGGCAGGCGAGGCGGTTATCTTCGACGGCACCGGCGGAAAGTTTCTCCGCGAGAATTTCCA
>JBIIUB010000067.1:0-15438 GCA_044340205.1 Terrimicrobiaceae bacterium | reverse complement strand
AGGAATCGGAAAAAAAGCCACCGGCATCAAGCTGGTCATCAGCTGTGAAAAGCTCGAGAAACGCGTCGCGCTTCTCGAGAACAACCGGCTCGAGGAATACACCATCGAACGCGAAACCGACCGCAACATCGTCGGCAGCATTTTCAAAGGCAAGGTCCGCAACATCGAGCCCGGCATCAAAGCCATGTTCGTTGACATCGGATTTGAGAAAAATGCCTTCCTCCAGTTTTGGGACGCCATCCCAGCCGCCCTCGACAGCGGGATCGAAACCATCAATCGCGGCAACGGCAACGCCAAGAAGAAAGCCCCGCGCATCACCCACAAGGATGTGCCAAACATCTACCCCGTGGGCTCGGATGTCCTCGTGCAGGTGAAAAAAGGCCCCATTAGCAACAAGGGGCCACGTATCACGACCGATATCAGCATGCCCGGCCGTTATCTGGTTCTCATGCCCTTCAACGACCAGTTCGGCATCTCCCGCAAGATCGAGGATCCCAAGGAGCGCGAACGCCTCCGCAAAATCCTGCGCGAACTTGAAGTGCCCGAAGGCATGGGAGTCATCATGCGCACCGTCGGTGCAGGGCAGCGTTCCCGCTACTTTGTGCGCGACTTGAGCATCCTCCTCGAGCAATGGGCGCAGGTCCAAAAAGGCCTCGAGGAAAAACCCGCCCCCGCCTGCCTTTTCGAGGAGCCCGATCTCATCGAGCGCTCGGTGCGCGACTTCCTCACCGACGAGGTCGACGCCGTCATCATCGACGACGCCAAGTCCGCCGAGCGCATGCAAAATCTCGTGGGCCAGATTTCCAAGCGCGCCAAGAAATCCATCCAGCACTACACCGGCGTCCAGCCCATCTTCGAGTGCTTCGGGGTCAAAGCCCAGATCGACGCCGCCTTCCACCGCCAAGTCTGGCTGCCCTGCGGCGGCTACATTGTCATCGATGAGACCGAGGCCATGATCGCGGTGGATGTCAACACCGGCCGCAACAAGGGGGCGAAGGACATGGAAAAAACCATCCTCCAGACGAACCTCGAAGCCGCCGAGGAAATCGCCCGCCAGCTCCGCCTCCGCAATATTGGCGGTCTGATCGTTGCCGACTTCATCGACATGAAGAACCGCAAGGATCAGCAGGCCGTTTACACGCGCATCAAAGAGCGCCTCAAGCGCGACAAGGCCCGCACCCATGTGCTCCCGATCTCCCAGCTCGGCCTCATGGAAATGACCCGCCAGCGCGCCAACGAGAGCCTCGCCAGCGCTGTCTTCATCCCGTGCCCGCATTGCAGCGGCAAGGGCGTGATCAAGAGCCCCATGACCATGAGCGTGGAACTCCAGCGCGCCCTCCACTCCGTCATGCGCAAGCACCAGGAGATCGTTCACGAGGTCCGCGTCACCGTGCATCCCGACCTCCTCAACCGCCTCCGCACCGACGACGAGGAGCACCTCATCGACATCGAGCGCCGCTACGCCGGTCGCCTCATCTTCCGCGCCGACCCAACCTTCCACCAAGAAAAATTCGTCATCGCCGACGCCAAAACCGGCGAGGAACTCAAAGGCTGATCCCGCGATTTCACCGCGACGGAAAAAATTCCGTTTTCACTGTGGTCAGAGGGGGATTGGTTTCCCAAATTTTATGCGCCAAATCGAATATTGACGAAATATTCGCTATGGCGCATATATTTTCATTATGCAGCTGGCCCGCGATTCCAAACAAATCGGCAACATCATCCGCCGCGCCCGCAAAAAACAAGGACTGACACAAAGCCAACTTGGCGACAAGGCGGGCTTGCGCCAAGCCACTGTCTCACAAATTGAAAGTGGACATCCCTCGGCCCGTATCGAGACGCTTCTTCAACTTTTTGCGGCCCTCGATCTGGAACTTTGCGTCACCGAGCGTTCCAAGGATTGGAGCATTACCTGATGCCTCGCCGACCGGTCCATCAACCGTTGCGGGTTTTTATGAACGGCCAACCAGTCGGTTTTTTTTTGAAGGAGCCGGGCGGTGCGGTCGCTTTTGGATACGAGGAATCCTGGCTCGCGCGGGACAATGCCATTCCAGTCTCGCTTTCGCTTCCCTTGAGGGAGGATGCCTTCAAGGGACCTGTGGTTGCCGCTTTTTTCGAGAACCTGCTGCCTGATTCCGAGCCACTGAGGCGGCGTGTTTCTGAAAAAGTCGGTGCGGAGGGAATTGACGCCTACAGCCTCTTATCGCGCATCGGCCGCGATTGTGTGGGAGCTTTGCAATTCCTTCCTGAAGATGAGGAGTTGCAAGTCTCAACGGAAATTCAAGGGCGTCTGGCATCGGACAGCGAGATCGAGGGTATGTTGTTGAATCTCGCGCAGACTCCGCTTGGTCTTGACCGCGAACGGGACTTCCGGATTTCGATCGCGGGCGCGCAGGAAAAAACAGCCCTCCTCCACCACAATGGCAGGTGGTGGAAACCCTCCGGCACAACGCCAACCACCCACATCTTGAAAAAGCAAATGGGAACCCTGCCGAACGGGTTGGACCTCTCGAACAGCATCGAAAACGAATTCTATTGCCTGCGTTTGCTCGCGGCCTTCGGTCTGCCTGTGAACCGTGCCGAAATTTCCACCTTTGGAAAAACCAAGGCCCTGGTGATCGAACGCTTCGATCGGAGGTGGACACCGGACGGGCGTTTACTGCGTTTGCCCCAGGAGGATTGCTGCCAAGCTCTGTCAGTCCCTCCGTCCAGGAAATACCAGAATGACGGTGGCCCGGGCATTGCCGACATTCTTCGTCTGCTCAAGGCCAGCGACACGCCTGCCGAGGATCAGAAGCGGTTTTTAAAGGCGCAGGTGGTGTTCTTGTTGATTGGCGCCACGGACGGACACGCCAAAAATTTCAGCATTTTCTTGGGGCCGCTCGGCCGATTCCGCCTCACCCCGCTCTACGATATTCTTTCGGCGCAACCGAGCCTCGCTTCGGGTCAAATTCACAAAAAGCAAATGAA
This sequence comes from Terrimicrobiaceae bacterium, assembly GCA_044340205.1. Classification (GTDB taxonomy): domain Bacteria; phylum Verrucomicrobiota; class Verrucomicrobiia; order Chthoniobacterales; family Terrimicrobiaceae; genus UBA967. The sequence continues at coordinate 12,468 of JBIIUB010000067.1, read as the reverse complement.
GCTCGCGATGTTTGTCGGCACCAATCGCCACTATGTTGTCGATCGCATCTGCGGACGGCATATCGCTCAGACAGTCGAACGAGCGGGACTTCCAAGCGCTCTGGCAAAAGAGGTCATGGAGGAGGTGGCTGCGCAGGCAGTCGCGGCCAAGCAAGAGCTGGAGCAAACTCTGCCTCCCGATTTTCCGGAATTCCTTCATCGCACAATTTGGGAAGGCATCGCAGCCAGGCTCGGGAACTTGCAGGTGTAGGCAACCTCGAAACTCCAATCCTACTGCCCTGGCCCGGTGCGAAAGTCCTTGGTCAGCACTTCCTCCAATGCGGTCATCGCACCCCGCAACTCCGCGCGCAAAGCCTCTGCGTGAGGGGAGGGGTCGAGTGGGGGAGTGAAAATACCCGCGCACCGTGTGGCCAGCGGCCGGGTCTTTCGGTCGTCGCCCAGCATTTCCAGAAGCTCCCGCACGCGATCGCTGCGCCTCCGTGCCTCTTGGATTTTTTCCATGGCCTGCGCCTCGGTGATTTGGCCTGCTGAAACGGCCAGAAGTTGACGGCAGTCGAAAGCACGGCACCGCTGCGGCCGCTCGGCATAAATCCGGCAGCAATTCCCTTCATGTGCTGGGCAGGGTTGTTGAAATTGCAACTCCCCATCGCGCCGCCTCGCCCTCAGACCCTTTGCCGCCAAGGCTCGAAGTGAATCCTCGGGTTGGACGGCCATTCCATGGAAAAGCACCCCGTTGCAGCACATGCCGCACGCAGAGCAGAGCCGTGCGGCGGATTCGGAAAAAGCGGAGTCGGTCATAGGATATCAAGCGACCTTACCACGCATCTTTTTCGTTTCCGAGCGGCGGCGCTTCGATTCGACAAGCTTCGCCTTTGTGCCCCGCGAGCGCTTGGCTTTTCGCCGCCGTTCCCGCGAGGCCTCCGCCAACTGCGCCAACTTCTTCGCCTCGGCCGCTTCATTGATTTTTTGCAGAAGCCTCCGGCGTGCGGTCTCCCGATTCATCGCCTGCGAGCGCGAATCCGAAACCGTCACACTCAACCCCGTTGGAACATGACGCAGAGTGACAGCCGTCGAAACCTTGTTCACATGCTGTCCGCCAGGCCCGCTCGAGCGTGAGAACATCTCCTCAATATCGGCATCGCGCAGTTTTTTCATTCGAATGACTTCGTTCCTACTCGCAAAATCGTCCTTTGCAGAACTCATTTTGGGCCATCGTCCCGCATGGCCCAAATATCAAACACGGAAGCCGCAAAACCACTCCCAGACACCTCCCCGCCAAAACCGCCCGAACAACGCCCTTCGCCATCCCCGTCGAGCAAGATGATGCCCCCCGCAAACGCTTCATAGACACTTCCGTCAAAAAGGGATGATACTCGGGGCAATTCATTCTTCATAACCATGCGAGCCTTTCTTTTTCTGAGCATGATCCTGGGCCTTCTTGCGCCGTCAGCTGTTCAAGGCGTGCCGGTTTTTTCAGAGGAGAAACTTTTGGGGCACCTCTCGGCTGGTGATCAAGATCAGGCGGAGGCTGAAGTGCTGCAGGCCCTCAAGGATGGAGAGCGCTCACCAAGGGCGATTTTTTGGGCGGCAGTTTTGGCCCGTTCGAGGTTCAACCTGGACGACTCCCTGCCGCTGTTCGCGCAGCTCTTGGCAAGCCAACCGGAATCCCTCGAGGGTCGTGCCTCCGGATTCGTTCTGGGGATCGATACCGCCAAGGACAGCCGCACAGAGTTGTTTTACTACAATGCCCTTGTTGCACAGACGACTCTTGAACCAAATTCCATCCAATTAAATTGGCTTGTGGGCATTATGACCCGTGCGATTGCACACGAGGGTGAACAGGAGGGCATCACTTCAGAAACAAGAAAGCGCATCTTGGCAACCGGCGTCAGAAGCTATTCCAAAGTGCTTTCATTGCTTGGCGTCAACGAGGGGCCTTTTTGCGTCCACCAAACCTTGGCCAATCTCTTGGATGAACTGGAAGCTTTCGACCAAGCCGAAACGCACCGCAAAATCACTCTGAAAAAGTGGCGAACGCCCGTAAGTCTTCATAGCTCCGCGTGGACTCTTTACGAGATGTTTCGTCCCGTTGAGGCCCTCTCGCAAATCAACGAAGCGATCGCCTTGGGTGGCGATACGGAAAAATATTATCACCTGAAAGGAAGCGTCCTCAGGGCGCTCGACCGTTTGCCTGAAGCCATAGAAGCTTGGAACCATGCCGCGGAGCTATCGGACAAGTCCAAGGCGTATTATTGGGATCAATCATCCAAGGATTTTCTCCTGCTTGGGAAACCCGCTGAAGCCAAGTTCTACTCCGCAAAAGCACTTGCCGACTACCCCCACGCCGAAGCCTATCAAATTCTGGATGCAAGACTCGCCGCACTGAACGGAGAACCTGACGGGCCGCAGCGGGTTGCAAATGCGGACACCTTTGATTTCAATGGAGATGTCTTGCTGAAAAAGCCAGATGAGAAAAAAGTGGTCTCCGACTCGCCACTGTATGCGGCAGCATCAACCGGCGATCTCACCGCCTTGCGCGCGGCTCTTCCGTCCCCCGACATCAACGCTCTGAGTGGAAAATACAAGCAAACAGCCCTGATGGCGGCAGCCTAGTGCGGATTCACGCACATTATCGACGAACTCATCAAACACGGAGCGGCATCGGACATCGTCGACCTCAACGGCGACACCGCCCTGCACTATGCCTCCCAATTCCGCCAACTTCCTTGCGTGCTGCGACTCCTAGCGGCAGGCGCGAAAACAGATATCCAAGACAAATGGAAGCAGACACCTCTGACCATGGCTGCCGCCAACAAAGACCTCCGTTGTTTCCGTGCGTTGCTGCCCAAGAGCCGTCTGGACCAAGCCACCCCGCATGGAGGCACGGCCCTCCACTACGCCAGCGGATATGGCAATATTGTCATGATCCGCGAATTGATCGCCGCCGGCGCGGATGTGAACTCCACCGCGCGGGGCAATGGAAAAACCCCGCTCATGTCCGCTTGCGACGAGTGGCCGCATCCCTACATCGTTTCTCCCCTCATCAAAGCCGGCGCTTCCATCAACCTCCAGGACGGCGATGGCAAGACAGCCCTGGCCCATGCCGTGGATCCGCTTTTGAACCGCGGTCTCGTGGAAATGCTTTTGGAAAACGGCGCCAATCCCACCATCGCCGACAAAAATGGCGTGACTCCCATCCGCGCGGCGCGCTGCCTCGGTTTCGAGGATGTCGCCCGCCTCATGGAGTCCGTTGCCGGAGCCGCTGAACCCTTTGTTTTCCCGAAATTCGAGCCGCCTGGACCTGAGGCAACGCCGGAGGATCAGCGCGCCGCCGCATTTGTTCTTCCGATTCTCCTCGCGCAAGGACATCCCCTCGGACGAGTGGGTTCACAGTTGAATGAAAAACACGCCGCCCGAAAGGAGTTGAGACGCATGTTCGGAATTCAAAACAAGGACGAGCTCGCCTCCGAGATCGAAGCCCTCGAAGCATTCCGACCCGCAAACAACGCCCCGTCCGCTCCCTTGCCCGAGGGCATGACTTTTGAGCGCCTCATGGCCATCGCTGACAACGCCGCCGAAAAAACCTTCCAAAAAAGCCATCCTCAAACCCGCGACGAGTCCGCTTGGATTCACGCCCACCTCATCTATCTCTCGGACCTCGGCCTCGCTGCCGGATACATTTCGGAGGAAAAAGCGGCACTCATTCTCAAAAATTCCACGCAAGCCATCGCCGCAAACTTTTCCAATTGGTCCGCCTTTCTCGACAGCTTCCAGATGGGCGCAACACGCCACAATGGCTGGGAAGCCGAGCGCTACGGGAACATCGCAAAATTGCTGGCCGCGAACGGTCCCAAATGGCCTAAGCCGTGAGAAATGCCCATTGGCATCCCTCCGTCCGCCCACTCGCTCCCTCATCACAAGCTTTGTAGCGGCGTCTCTATGAGCGCCGGGGAGAGGGTGGACAAAATCATGGACAGCAAAATCATTTTTTCTGCGGCGGAACACACGGAGCGCCCCATCGTTTTCCCAAGGTAGGGTCGGATCGCCGAGCGGACCCAAGACTCAGGCGCGAAGCGCCGTTTGATGCCTCGAAAAACGGACGGCTCGGCAACCTATTCGCTCTCGTATCGCAAGTTTTGTAGCGGCGTCTCTATGAGCGCCGAAGAGAGGGTGGACATAATCAGTTTAAATCCTAAGCGCTTGGCCATCCAAGCAGGACAGGCGCGTTCGTTTTCCCTTCGGATCAGGCAGATCAACCCTCGATCGGCGTCCAGCGGGCGTTGGCTTGCGAACTGGCGACAACGGCCTCGATGAAGGCCATTCCGCGAATGCCGTCTTCGATGCCGGGGTAGTCGAGCGAGACCGAATCGGGAGCAGTTCCGTCAATGACGCTGGCGAGGTGGTTGGCGAAATTGCGGTAGATGTTGGCGAAGGCTTCCAAGTAGCCCTCCGGATGAGCGGGAGGGGTTCTGGTCGCTGCGGCCGCCGCTTTGCCAAGATAGCCCATTCCGGTGCGCAGGATTTCCACGGGCCGGTCGGGCCATTTTAACAGGAGGGTGTTTGGTTCGCGCTGGTGCCACTCCAGGCCACCGGTCTCGCCGTAGATGCGGATATTGAGGTTGTTTTCCTCGCCCACGGAAATCTGGGAAGCATGCAGGATTCCCTTCGCACCGCCCTCGAAGCGAAGGAGCACATTGGCGTCGTCGTCGAGGAGGCGTCCCTCGACAAAGGCCGTGATGTCTGCCGCGAGTTCCTTGATGCGCAGACCGGTGATGTATTCGGCGAGATTCTCGGCATGGGTGCCGATGTCGCCGATGCAACCGGCGGCGCCGGAGCGCTTGGGATCGGTGCGCCAGGCGGCTTGTTTTTGTCCGGATTCCTCGATGCGCGTGGCCAGCCAGCCTTGCGGATACTCTACGACGACCTTGCGGAGTTTGCCAAGGCGTCCGGAGCGGACGATTTCGCGAGCTTCCTTGACGAGCGGGTAGCCGGTGTAGTTGTGCGTGAGTCCGTAGAGCAGGCCAGTGCGGGAAATGATGTCCCTCAACTCAAGCGCTTCCGCGAGATTGAATGTGGCGGGCTTGTCGGAAAGAACTGCGAATCCATGTTCCAGAGCCGATTTGGCGGCCGGGAAATGCACATGGTTCGGCGTGACGATGGAGACGAAATCCATCCGCTCGCCGAGCGGTAGCGCGGCTTCGGATTTCATCATCTCCTCAAACGAACCGTAGCAGCGCGAGGCCGGAAGATAGAAGTCGGCCCCGGAATCGCGCGAACGCTGCGGGTCGCTGCTGAAGGCTCCGCAGACGAGTTCGATGCGGCCGTCCATGGCGGCGGCGATGCGGTGAATGGCTCCGATAAAGGCTCCACGGCCTCCACCGACCATTCCCATGCGGATTTTGCGTTTGGATGCAGGCGTGTTCATTAGGATTTCTTTTCGAAAGCTGCGTCGAAGGCGACTGCGCTGGGCGCGAAATCGAGTTTTTTTACAAACGCGGCCGCCTCGGTGGCGCCGTGAATGCGATCCATGCGGATGTCCTCCCATTCGACTGAGAGAGGACCGCTGTATCGGATGTCGTTGAGGGCAACGATGACATCCTCGAAGCGGATGTCGCCGCGACCGGGCGAACGGAAGTCCCATGCGCGGCGCGCATCGCCAAAGTTCGTGTGACCGCCGAAGACGCCGACCGATCCATCGCCGTGGCCCCACCAGGCGTCTTTGACATGGACATGGAAAATCCTCTCCGCGAACCGGCGGATGAATTGCACATAGTCCACGCCCTGATAGCCGAGGTGCGAGGGATCGTAGTTGAAGCCAAACCGAGGATGGTTTTTTAAGGCCTCCAAGGCGCGTTCGGCGGAGGCCGTGTCGAAGGCGATCTCAGTGGGATGCACCTCAAGAGCGAAATCGACATCCTCCTTGGCGAAGGCATCGAGAATGGGTGTCCAGCGTTTGGCGAAATCTTGAAATCCCTTGTCCCAGTATTCCTGCGAGGTTGGCGGGAAAGCGTAAATGGAATGCCACACCGAGGAACCGGTGAATCCATTCACAACAACGCGGTGGGGATTTTTCTGGTAGCCGGGTTTGTCATTGAAAAAAGCCCGCGCGGCCTTCGCAGTGAGGATCATCTTGTCCGCAGCTCGTTGGCGAACACCCTCTGGCTTGCCATCACCCCAGACATCCGGCGGCAGGATCGACTTGTGCCGTTCATCGATGAGATCGCAAACGGCTTGTCCAACGAGATGGTTTGAGACGGCGAAACAAGTGAGCTGGTTCTCTGTGAGAATTTCCCAAAGGCGCTGGCGGTATGGCGCGGAGGAGGCAGCCGCATCGACATCGAAGTGGTCGCCCCAGCAGGCGAGTTCGAGTCCCTCGTAACCCATCTGGCGGGCCATCGGAGCGAGTTTTTCAATCGGCAAGTCGGCCCACTGGCCGGTGAAGAGCGTGAGGGAGCGAGGCATAGGTTGTTTTTAGATTAGGAAACAAAGAAGGTTCAATACTTCAGTCGCACAAGCCTTTGAGGTAATCGAAGCTGCGCGCAATGCACTCGAAGGGATCGGTGGGGCAGGTGTCCTGCTCGACGATGAACCATTGGCAACCGGCGGCCTCGGCGGCAGTGAGGATTTCCGGGATGTTCATATTTCCATGGCCGACCTCTGCGAAGATGCGTTCGCCCTTGGCCGTGACAGTGTAATCTTTCACATGCAGCAGCGGCAGGCGTCCGGCGAGGCGGCGGCATGCTTCGGCAGGATCACCACCGCCGGCCTGGACCCAATGGATGTCGAGTTCGGCTTGAAGATGCTCCGGCGAAGTGCGGGCAAAAATTTCATCCAGCACGGTGCGGCCATTGCGTTGGAAAAACTCAAGAGCGTGATTGTGATAACATAGTGTCATGCCGGCACGGCGCAGCACGGCACCTGCGGCATCGAGGCCGGCGATCATCTTGTCCACCTGAGCGACATCCGACATTTCGACGCCGGCGGGATAGGCATAGACCGCATGGGTGATGCCAAACTCACCCAAGCGATCCACCACCTGCTGCGGTTGCCCCAAAATCAATTCCGTCGACTCGTGGCTTGAGCAAATCTGCAAGCCGGCATCGCGCACGATCTTTGCCGCATCGGCGGGAGGCAGACCGGCGGTTCCCGCAAGCTCGACGGCATCATAGCCGATTTCGCGCACACGTTTCATCGTTGTCGCGAAATCGGTGGGAGTTTTGGTGAAGTCTCTCAGCGTGTAGAGTTGAACGGCGATTTGTTCGGTTTTCATATTGTGTTCGGTGTTTTTGTAGGGTTGATCAGTGTTATTTGGCGGCGGGTGAAACGGTAGGATCAGGCGGGACGGCTCGCTTCAACACGCGTCCGATCTTTGGCAGGGGATTCCCTTGCTCGGGGATGGCCTGCTGGGCACGGTGCAAGGTAGCAAACGGTCCCGCTCCACCGGGGCTGGCAAAGGGGGTGCGCCCCGTCCAGGGAGACATGAATGTTCAGAACCTCGTTTGTAATGGTTGTTTTCATACCCTAAGCACATTCACTTCATTTCCCGCCATTGCGTCGCCTATGCAGAATTGCTTGGCACGGAAACGGACATAGCGCGCCTTGGTATTACAGGCGACAAGCTGCGGCGCGGCATTGAACTGCACATTGCCGAATTCACCAGTGATCGGATCACGCCATTGTCCGGCCACATCCGCAAAAGCGATTTCATATTTGCTCACGCGATGCACGAGATCAGGCCTGTATCGCACCGCAAGCAACGGCATCGTTTCCTGCAAATCCAGCACGATTTCATCGCCGGTTTTATGCGTGATGCGTGCGGCAATCTCATTTGTCGTTTGTGCACGATGCTCGGTCAACTCAGGCTCAAAATACAGCCCCACATCCGTGATCAACGGCTCATCACTGGCCTCGGTGATGCGAATGCGGAATTTCGTCGCGGACTGCGATGCAAATCGCACGAACCTGCGCGCGCCGACGCTTTGAACCTTCGCGAGCTCCTGCCACTGATTCGCAGCATCACATGTTTCCAGAACCCATTGATCCACGCGATGGCCGTGGCGAATGTCTTCGCGAAGTTCGATCACATTCACCTGCAGGGACTCGGGCAGATTGATTTCGATCACCCACTGACGCTGTCCGTCAATTGTTTGCCAACCGAGCGAACGCGAATGGCCGGCTGCAAAATTGTGCGAGAAAGTCTTGTCGAGGTGACTGCGGAACCCGCGCAGCGATTGGCGATCAACTTCCGGTATCAGACCCCTGCGATCCGGCGGCAAATTCAGCAGGAAAGTCGTGCCGCGCCCCACCGATGCGAAATACAAATCCACCAGATTCTTTGCCGAGCGAACACTGTGATCTTCCATCGCGTGGTAAAACCAACCCGGGCGGATCGACACATCGCATTCGGGAATCAGCCACGTTTGGCCGTCGCGATCGCCGCAGTTGAGGCGGTTGCGATCCGCGTGTCCGGGGTAGGACCCCTCGGTGTGAATCGTGCACCAGCAGGGATCGCCCGCGATGCCCGCCTCATTGCCGACCCATCGCACATCCGGGCCCGCATCGGAAAACATCACCGCGTTGGGCTGAAGCTCGCGCACCATCGCGAAGGTTTTTTCCCAATCGTAATAGGTGCTGTTATCGATGGAGCGTTTTTCGTTGGCGCCGCCGTAATATCCATCGCCGCCATTGGCGCCGTCGAACCAGACTTCAAAAATCTCTCCATATTCCGTGAGTAATTCACGCAATTGCGAGCGGAAATAAGTGATGTATTCCGGGCTGCCATACGCCGCGTGATTCCGATCCCATGGCGAAAGATAAACGCCAAATTCCAATCCTGCGCGTCGGCAGGCCTGTTCGATTTCACGCACCACATCGCCTTTGCCGTTTCGAAAGGGACTGTTGCGAACGCTGTGCTCCGTGAACTTGCTTGGCCAAAGACAAAATCCATCGTGGTGTTTGCATGTAAGGATCAAGCCGCGCATGCCCGCCAGTTTTGCCGAATCAATCAACTGATCCGCATCAAACGCGGTGGGATTGAAAACCATCGGCGACTCATCGCCATAGCCCCACTCTTTGTCGGTGAAAGTGTTCGTTGTGAAATGTAGAAAACCATAAAACTCTCGTGCGTGATGCGCGAGTTGTCGCGGCGTGGGGTGCGGCCTGTTTGTTTTCATGATTTATTCCAATGCCATCGTCGCCGCCCAGCGATAGGTGCCGGGGCCGAGGAGGTATTCGGGATGCACATTGCGGGTCCAACCGGTATCCCCGCCCAGGCCCATGTGGAAGCCGTCGAGAAGGAGAAAGGTCTCCTTGCGCGGAACCAGTTCCCAGTCGTGCCTTGCCGCGATGAGGTCATCGGGAGAAACGGGCAGGGCGCTGAACTGGAACAACGGATCGCCATCCACCCTCAGGCGAGGGGTATCGCCACCCTTGAGTTCAAGATGCCTCACATCGGTGCGTCCGCCGCATTCGCCGGGCACGGGATATCGCTCGAGCATTTCCGCTATCGGGCGGCTCCAGAGGCGGACATGGGCGCTCTGCTTGCGGTCCGGGTAGTTCTCCCACGGGCCGCGTCCATACCACTCCGCGTTGTCCCAACCTTCGGTCAGAGGAAAGAGAATTCCGATGCGGCCAAGCGTGGGAATCGACAGGGGAACGATGACGCTTTGCTCAAATGCCAAGGCGCCGTTCGGACGGATCGTCCAGCGGATCGTGCAGGCAATCGCGTGGGCGTCATTTCCCAAAACGCTCCCGACACTGACGACCGCTGAGCCATCGTCGCAGAGGGCCGTGGAAATGCCGGTAAGACGGCGTTGTTGCGGGATGAGCCCGGCGGCTTCCCAGTCCTTCAAATAGCTCTCCTTTTTCGAGATCATGAAGTCGTTGTCCGTCGGAGCGCGGTGCAGTATTTCCACGACCGGCTGCGCGATTAGTTCGCGCGAACCCGCCGACCAGGATCGGAGTAGGCCGGTGGATTCCTCCCATTCCCAGGAACCCGAGGATGCGGAAACGCGGATGCGGCCACCGGAGCGCTCTAGCGCGGCCTTTCCGGTTGGAGTCGGCGACGGCGTGATGTGGGCGGGAGCGCTGCACGGCAGGGGGAATTGATCCCACGCCACCAAATGCCCGGCCGGGGCCCACGGCAGGTCGCGATTGAGCACGCAACGCACATTGAGAAAGAACTCCCTGCCCAACGGATCTCCCGCCGGAGCCGTGGCATCGAGAGAAAAATCACCCGCAGCCCCAGCTACAATATGTGGCAATGCGGCCGTGCCTGATTGGATGGATCGACCATTTTCAACGATCTCCCATTCCAGTCGGAGGTGCGAGAGGTCGGTATCGTGGTGCTTGTTGGCAATCGTGAGGCGCAGCGGCCAGCCCAGATGCAGGCGCAAGCCGACAGGGGCTTTGATTTTTTTCACCTCATAGGCCCCGGGATGCGGATCGAGTCCCGCGCCGACGATGCCGCTGAACACCTGGGTGGGATCCTCGCCCACCGCGGCGTAATCGTAACCCTCGCCGAGGTCGTTGCCATAGCCGTGGACACGGCGTCCATCAGGAAGAGTGAACAAGATCAACTTGTCGGCCCAGTCCCAGATGAAGCCCCCCTGGAAAGCAGGATATCGATCCACAAACTCCCAGAACTTGGAAAAGTTGCCGGTGGCGTTGCCCTTGGCGAAAGCATACTCGCACATAATCATCGGTCGCGTCTCGCGCGGATCCGCCATCACCTCGCCCACCCACTCCAGTGACGGATACATCGGCACCATGATGTCCGTGACCAGTGCGCCCGGGCTGCCGCTTTCATACTGCACCGGGCGGGTGGGATCGAAAAAGCGGATCCAACCGGCCATGGCCGCGTGGTTCGCTCCGGCGAAGGACTCGTTGCCCAGCGACCAGAAACAGATGCTCGGGTGGTTGCGGTCGCGGAGCACCATGCGGGTGGCCCGCTCGAGATAGGCCGTCGCCCAGTCGGGATCGAGCGAGAGTAGCCCGCCGACTCCGTGGGTTTCAAGGTTTGCCTCATCCACCACGCAGAGCCCGAGTTCATCGCAAAGCTCATACCAGCGGGTGTCGTTTGGATAATGCGATGTGCGGACCGCATTGAAATTGAGTTGCTTCATCAGCACGATATCGCGGCGCATATCCGCCTCGGTCACGGCCCGACCGCGCTCGGGATGGAACTCGTGACGGTTGACTCCCCTCACGATGAGGCGCCGCCCGTTGAGCAGCACCTGGCGATCCTTGATTTCCACCTGACGGAACCCGACCCGGCAGCTCTGCAAATCGACGGTGTTCCCCTCGCTGTCGGTCACAATCATCAGCAGACGATAGAGATTGGGCTGGTCCGGCGACCATTTGAGTGGCGCGGATACGGGAAGCTGAAACTTGGCCCCCCCCTTCTCGCATGCTTCGCCATACATGCCGGTTTGGCCGGAGAACGGGTGCGGCGCGGACTGCGCAACCAACTCACCCGAGGCGTTAAGGAGCTTGAGCGAGGCTTGGAGGCCTTCGTATTCGGTGATCTTGTGAGTGGCTGCCGGTTGCGCCGGCAGCGAGCGCGTCTCCAGATTGACCATGGCATCGAGAACCGCATCATTGTAGGCGGCATCGAAGATCGTGCGGATGCGGAAATCGCGGATGTGGACCTTCGGACGGGCAGCCAGCCAGACGCTCCGCTGAATGCCGCTCATCTGCCAGTAATCCTGATCCTCGAGGTAACTGCCCGAGCAATAACGCAGCACACGCACGGTGATCTGATTTTTTCCCGCGCGTAGGAAAGGCGTGACGCAGAACTCGGCGGGCAGCCGACTGTCCTCCGAGTAGCCGATCTCGCGGCCGTTGATCCAAAGATGGAACGCCGAGTCCACAGACTCGAAGACCAGCCGCACATCGCGCTCGAGCCATTCTTTCGGCATCTCGAATGTCCTCCGGTAGCAACCGGTCGGATTCGCCTCCGGCGGAAGTGGAGGGTTCGGCTCGTAGGGATACGCGATATTCGTGTAGATCGGAAGATCCGGGCAGCCTGGCTGGAGCTGCCAGTTGGAGGGAACGGGAATCGTCCCCCAGGAGGAATCATCGAGTTTTTCCTCCCAGAACACGGGCGGGCATTCCTGCGGCGAGGGTGACAGATGAAATTTCCACTCCCCGTCGAGCAATTGCACAAAAGGCCCCTCGATCCGCTCGCCACGAAGTGCCGCAGCTTCGTCGCAAAAAACGCCGATGGGAGTGTGAGAGGCCTCCCGATTGCGCCCGCTGACCGAGGGGTCTTCCCACTCGTGTTCGGTTTTCATGTTGGGTTCGATCAGTGGTATTTGGCAGCCAGCGTGCGGCCTTGTTTCGCGCTCTGCACGGCAAGGTCGATGATGTGGATGGGGCGGCGCGACCACTCGGGCGTGATGACGAGCTTTGTGCCTTTGGTGAGGTGATCGGCGATGTTTTGATAAAAGCAGTGCCATTCGTCGGGGC
>JBIIUB010000066.1:0-15455 GCA_044340205.1 Terrimicrobiaceae bacterium | reverse complement strand
GGACCCCGCCCCGCTAGCCGCGGGGGCATTCGGGGGGAACAGATAACGCTCTCCGCGCGCTTTGAAAAAAGCACGAGGTCTGCGATGGGATGCTTTTTTATCGTTGACCAAACCGTCTTCATAGCAGGGGCATCGTCTCGCATGCCTCAAACTTCAGCTGCGAAGCGGCGTCTCTGCTGGATGCAATGGCGGCCTTGCCGCGCAAATGGGTCAGCGGCGGCGCGCCTACCCTGACAAACGATCGCGCTGCCGCTCAGTGCTTAAAGCTCTGCCGCGAAAGATTCGAGGTCGGCCCTAGTGATTGCAGCGCGGTGCAGGTGCGTGAGTTTGTTGGAGTCGGCGATCAATTCGATTTCCTCGCGCAGGCCATCCGGAACTCGCTGAAACCGGATTTCGAGCGCTTCGATTATGGCTTGCTGCTTCGAGAAGATCAGACCTTTCTGGTGGCCTTCCTCGATACCTTCTTGGCGGCCTTCTTGGCGGAATTGTTCGGCGAGTGAACGAGTTTCTTCACGACCTTCTTGGCGGAATTGTTCAGCGAGTGACATGGCGTTTTTACTGAGTTTCGGGTTGCGTAATGTTTTTAATCTCTTGCGAAAAGCGGGCTTGTCAAGGTCTCGGTCCAGGATGTAGCGCATAAGCATCTCGAAGGAGGCCGATGGCAACTGGATCAGCAAGGATTCGTCCCAGACCGTGTCGTCCAGCAGAGCTTGGAGCTTTTCGGCTTTCAAGGCGCGCAGCGTGAGGATGCCCATCGGTGTGCCGAGGATTTTCTCGAAGGGCATCCGGAACAACTCCACGAGCTGGAATTCGAAGTCGGGGATGTGTTTTTTCATCTCCCCTGCCCCTTCGGGAATGTCGATGAGGTCGGCGAAGCGGGTGGAGCTTTTCCACGGTTTGTTGTCTTGCGCGAGGACGAGCGGCAGGATGGGCTGGAGTTTCGTGGCACCGGGATTGGTGCGGAGATATTCGTTCCAAATGCGGACCATGTAGGTGAGCAGGCGCAGACCGATGAGCGGGTCTTCCTGATTTTGATGCTCGAAGAGGATGTAGAGGAAGGCGGGCTGACCGTCGATTTTTGCAGTGAAGAGGAGGTCACTCGAGCTCGCGGCGAATTCGGGGTCGATGAAACTGCCGCTCACAAGGGTCAGCGAGTTCCAGTCGATGCGGCGGGCAAGCTTGCGCGGGAGATGGCCTTCCAGAAAGGCCTGGGCGTTGTCGGGGTCCGAGAAAGTCGATTTGACGAGCTTGTCGTGGGGTTGGTGGATTTTGGCCTTGCGAGACGGCATGGGGAGAAGATGCGGAGGAGCACAAGGCGAGAGCAACCGGTGGGATGTGACGATTTTGCCAAGTTGCGGAGCAGAAGTTCGACAGAGTGATTGATGGCAAAAACATTTTTTGAGTGTTGATCCGCCTACGCGATCGTCTCGCATGCGCCATTTTCAGCCGCGAAGCGGCGTTTCTGCTGGATGCAATGGCGGCCTTGCCGCGCAAATGGGTCAGCGGCGGCGCGCCGACCTGACAAACGATTGCGCTGCCGCGCGGGGTCACTTGCGTTGGTTGAGAAAAGCAGCCACGGCTTGCGCGACTTCTTGAGGTTTTTCCAAGAGAAGCTGATGCCCTGCACTGGCTATGCTGTGGTGCTCCGCATTTCGGAAGGCAACCTGCATTCGTTTGGCAGCGGAGGCGAATTTGCCGTCGGCCTCGCCGTTGAGCAACAGGGCGCGTCCAGAATATTTGTGCAGGGCATACCACTGAGAAGGGAGCCTGCCTACGCTCCAAGTCTCAAGACACGCGGCCATGCGATCAGGATCACGCCGCAATCGGGAAGCCAGAAACGCTCCCACATCGACACCCTCGCGAGCAGGAGAAGCAAAGACCGGTTGATGCCACCACTCGCGCAAAAATCCCGCAAAATCTCCGCCGGAGCGGAGCCGTGATGCGAGGGCCGAATCGGCTTCCACCCGGCGGGCGCGCTCGGCTTCATCCTCTATTCCAGCCGTGGTGGAGATTCCTATAAAAACAGGAAACACCTCAGGGAAAGAAAGAGCCGTGTGAAGCCCCAGACGCCCGCCCAAAGAGTATCCAGCAACGGCCGCTGTCCCCCACCCTTCGGCAGCCACCAAATCACGCAAGGATTGGGAAAACTTATCCGCCGAAGGACAAATCCAGCCAGCGTCCTCCTCGGAATGGCCCGGCAGGTCGATCAGGGCGACCTGCCATTCCGGCGAGTGCACGAGGAATGATTCCGCGAATTTCTCCCAATCACTCCCCTCGCCTAAAAACCCGTGCAGGCAGAGCAAGACGCTACCACCAGTGCCACGAGTATGAAATTTCAAACCCATGACAACGAGAGCGCCCTACAAGCCTTGGTGATACGAAGGTGCAGCGCGTGGTTTTCCGCGCGGTCTGTGCAGCACTCGAGAATTCGCGGCGCGGCATGGCGCTCTGCGAGCAATGTGCGGAGTTCAGAGAGTGAGGCCACCTGGTGATATTCCATTCCAAATTGCTGTGAGGCTCCACGAAATTCCCATGCATGGGGAGTTTCCAGCAACCGCTCCTCCACATCGATCGGCAGAAAACGGAAGATGCCGCCACCGCCATTATTGATGATCACCAGCGTGACGGGCAATCCATGCAGGAGCGGAAGGGAATTCAAGTCGTGCAGCGCGGCGAGGTCACCCATGACGGCCAGAAGAGGAGACGCGCAGCCGAGAGCCAAACCAGCCACAGTAGCGATATTCCCGTCGATCCCACTGGCTCCCCGGTTGGCAAAAACGTTGACCACATCCTTCGAAACCGCCGCCACACAAGAATCAAAATCCCGAATCGGCATGGAATTTCCAAGGAACACTGGCCAACCTGTCCCGGCAGCGACATCCGCCAGAGCGCGGAGAATTGCCGGTTCGCTGATGGCGTCCTCCTGAGCCAATTCCGCCTCGATTGCGGCCCCAACAGCAATATCCGCCCTGCGCCAGGATTCGATCCAAGTGTCGGCGACCATCGACAGAGCAAATGACTTCACCAATTCGCAAAACGGCTGAATTCCGGCACGGAGAAAAACGGGATGCTGATTCCAAGGATCAAGCCGCTCGGGGAACATCCGCACCTGCAGGCAGTCCGCACCGCGACATGCCGACAACCATTTCCCGATGCGCTTCGAAACAAGCGCGCCCCCGAAATGCAGCACTCGCTCCGGCACAGGCACATCGTGGCGCTGGAGAATCCAATCCGCATGGCGAATCACTCCAGGCCGCAAACGGGCACCCGAAGCCGCATCCGCCATGACCGGCCAGCCCAGTTTTTTCGCCAAATCCAAAATGGCATCCACGCGGCCCTGCTCACCGACAGGCAATCGACCGATCACGACCACGCCGCGACCGTCTGCGAATCTCTGGAAATCAAAGCCTGATGGCCAATCGAAAGCCTCCTCGGCTCTAGAAATGACGCCATCCCACTCATGGATCGGTTCAGCTGCAGAGTCCTCGAGCAAAGGCTCGCGAATCGGAACATTCAAATGCACCGGTCCCGACTGGGGCGCCATGGCTGTCGCGACAACCTCCGAAAGCACATCAGAGAGACGCGACAGGGCTCCCGCATCCTGCGCACATGGCAAATCCACCGCATACCTCACAAACCCACCGAAGAGACCGGGTTGATGAATCGTTTGGTTTGCCCCGGTGCCTCTCAACTCCGGCGGACGGTCAGCTGTCAGAAAGATAAGCGGAACATTCGATTGGAAGGCTTCGACACAGGCAGGAAGCAGATTTGCCACAGCAGACCCGCTGGTGGTCACGCAAACGGAAGGGCGTCCGGTTGCCATCGCCCATCCCAGAGCGGCAAAAGCCATGCCGCGTTCGTCATAGTGTGTGGTCACATTGCGTCCACTCAAAGCAGCAACCAATGGGGCGCTGCGCGCTCCAGGGCTGAGAAAAAATCGATCCGCGCCGAGTTGGCAAAGGCCATCCACGAGCATCTGCCCCCAAGCGCGATTGGACGCAACACCGCTCATGCCGAAAGCACATTCAAGACGCCCGAGATTTTATCTTCGAGTTCGAACCACTCCCGCTCGGGATCAGAACCCTCGACAATCCCCGCCCCTGCGAAAACCTCGACCTGGGATCCTTTTGCCAGCATCGAGCGGATTGCGACGGCGAATTCTGTGGAGTCCCTCGAGACGCATCCAAACGGACCGGCATACCAGCCACGGTCGAACTTCTCGTGATCGGAGATAAAACGCAGCGCATCGGCAACGGGCGCTCCGCATGTGGCGGGCGTCGGGTGAAAGGCTTCAAGAATCGCAGCGTCATCCACCGCCCCGCGCAGCGTTCCGGAAACGGCAGTTCGGAGGTGTTGCACCCGGGAGAGCTTCAGCACACCTGGCTTTTCATCGCAGGCGTAATCGACACAGAGGCTGCGGAAGGTTTTTTCGAGGGCCTCCACGACAAGGCGGTGTTCCAATTGTTCCTTGGAAAACTTCAAGAGCTGGGATTCCAGCCTTTCGTCCTCGGCGGCATCAAGGCTGCGCGGACGGGTTCCCGCGACGGCCTCGCTCTCGAGACGCGACCCTATGCGGCGATAGAGCAACTCCGGACTCGCTCCAAGAAAGGCTCCGGCCTCGGCGGAGGGCTGGAACGAAAAGTGAAAACAAGCGGGAGCGGCTCCCATCAGCACCGAGAGCAGCACTTGGGGCGATACCTTTTCCACAAGATCGAGTGTGGAGCGCCGGGCCAAAACCACCTTGCGCAATGGCCCCGAAGCAAAGTCCTCCAGCGCGGCACCGACGGCCGAAGACCATTGAGTAAAATTCGGAATGTCCCAGCGTGTCAGAATAGCAGGCTGGTGTGGCGGAGGGCACTCCCCGAGCGCCGCCACCCAATCCTCCAACTGATCCAGAGATTGCTCGCCTGCGGCCAGATTGACCGCGAGCAGGGTGCGCCCGCCGGCATGAATGATCTCGGCCCTCGGAATAAAAAAGTAACGCTCGGGAAATTCCTTCCAACCGCCAGAGGCCTCCGCCGCAGCGGCAAAGCGCTCACCGCCGAAAAGTCGCACGCCCTCATCGGCACCATCCAAGAGCGGCAACAAATCCCGCAATCCGCCTCCCCTCAATTCCCCCACCGCCAGCGTTTGTGCCGCACCGGAGCGCGATCTCCAGAAGACCTTGGGATAAATCGCAGCGGCATCCAGCCACAGCGGCGAGAATCCCCCCAAATCCTCAAGATCCCACTCGAAGCGGCGGATGCCGGAAAAGGAAATCCGCGCCCCGCCCACGAGTCCGCGCAGGTCGGGACGCGTTCCGGCGCGAAGATTCGAGCTGTTATGAAAAACCATAGAGTGCGGACATTCTTCCAAAGACCGGCTAGGGATGCGATAGGGGAATTCTCTCCCGGCGGCAATGCTGTCCACGCCATCCATTACGCCTCCCGGAGCCTTGCCGTTGTGGTTTCCTTTCCCTCCCGGGTGAAAACAGATAGAAAATCCCGGCATGCCAGCCTCTGCCACACATATTTACCGGCGTCACATCCGCTTTGCCGACACCGATGCAGCCGGAGTCGCCCACTTCTCGCGCCTGTTGGTGATCATCGAAGAAGCGGTTCATGATTTTTTTCAAAGCCGAGGCGTGCCCATTCTGGATGCGGCAACCGCTTGGCCTGTCGTTTCCATTCACGCCGACTACTCGGCGGCATGCCGGTTCCAAGATGAAATCACGGTCTCTTTGAGCATGGATAAGATCGGCACCTCATCGCTTGGTTTTTCATTCGCAGCGGCGAAAGCGGATGGCATCGCATGCTTTGGCGGCAAGGTCACGCTCTGCCATATCGACCCTACGCTGAGTGCCCCTGCGCCTATCCCGGAGAAAACAAGGAATGCGCTCGGCACAGGCCCCGTGTAAACATTCCACTCGACCCATGCCGAAAAGTTTCAGTCTTTTTCTTGCCCTGCGCTACCTCAAGCCCAAGCGCACCTTTCTTTCGATCATCACCCTGGTTTCGATCCTCGGAGTCACTCTCGGGATCATGGTTTTGATTTTGGTCATTTCGGTGATGACCGGCTTCGAGCAGGAACTCCGCCGCAAGGTTATCGGCTTCGATGCCCATGTCATTGTCAGCAACGGCGGGGTTTTGGAAAACTGGGAGGCAACGGCGGAGCAGGCGATGAAAAATCCGCATGTCAAAGCCGCCGCGCCATTCGTTCAAGGCCCGGTCATCGTGGAATATCAAAACCGCCGCCTCGCTCCAAAAATCCGGGGCGTCGATGCCGAACTCGAGCGCAAGGTTGTGAATGTCGCGGATTTCATCGTCGATGGCAGCTACGACCTGGATGGCAACAAGACCGTGATCGGCTCGGAACTCGCCCGCGAACTCGGAGTGGGCATTGGAGAGAATTTGACGATTTTCTCGCCCGGCAATTTCAACCAGATCCTTGACGAACTCGACCGCATCCAGCGCTCTGGCGACAAATCCACCGATGTCTCCGCTTTGAAGCAAATGATCCTCCCGACCGAACTCGAGGTCGCGGGAATCTTTGAGAGCGGACGCTATCTTTACGACAGCGAGTTCCTCCTCGTGCCGCTCCACATCGGCCAGGAACTCTACAATCTCGGCGGCGGCGCCCACGGCCTGGCGCTGGCCACCACAGACCCCTACCTCGCCAACTCGGTGCGCGACGAACTGAACACCTCCCTGCCTCGACCACACTTCGCGATGAGCTGGATCGATATGAATAAACAAATCTTCGATGCGATCCGCATGGAACGAAATGTCATGTTTTTTCTTCTCATGTTCATCATTTTGGTAGCGGCTTTCGGAATCATGAACACGCTCATCACCGTGACCGTGCAAAAGACTCGCGAGATCGGCGTGATGAAGGCGCTCGGCGCACAGACGCACCAGATCATCGGAGTCTTCGTGGCCCAAGGAATGGTTGTGGGTGTTTTTGGAACACTCACGGGGCTCGCTATGGGCATTACGATGGTTCAATACCGCAACGAGGTGAGCCGCTTCCTGTCGTCTGCCTTGAACATCGAGATCTTCCCGGCCTCGGTTTACCAATTCAGCGAAATCCCGGCCGAGATCGTGACCTCGGATGTCGTCCTGATCTGCGTGAGCGCCTTTGCCATCTGCTCGGTGGCCGCTCTGATCCCCGCATGGTTCGCCGCCCGCCTCGACCCGGTTAAGGCGCTAAGGCACGAGTGATTTGACAAATCCGGCTCCCTCTATTTGACTCGCGCCATGTCTGAACCAGCCTCCGATCCACAAGATCCCATCATCCGCGTCATTCTCGTCTCAGCCGCCGTGGCAGTCGCCGGGGGCATTCTGACCGCCGCATTCGTCGTGGTGGCGATGATCTCCGCGAATTTCAATTTTCTGAACTGGATGGAATAGCCTCGCCGCCGCCATCCGCCGCGGCGCAGAAGCAACTCCCCAGAAGAATCATCACACCGGCCAAGTAAACCCACATGAGGGCCAGCATGAGCGCCCCCACCGAGCCGTAGATGGCATTGTAGTTCACAATCTTTGCCACATAGGTTCCAAAAAGGCTCTGCCCGCCTTGCAGGGCGATCGCCACAACAAGCGCGGCGATCCACACCTGACGGAAATAAATCCGCCTCCCGGGAGCCAGCATGTAGAGGGCAACCAAGGCATAAAAAACCAGCCCGCCTGCCAGAACATAACGACCCGCCGCGTAAAGGAGTGTTATTTCAGCCTGCGTCGGCAGGGGAAGGATGCCCTCAAACCAGACCTGCGCGGCAAGCAGGGTTTTAAGGATCGCCTGCAAAATCGCCGGCACCACCAACCCCAGTCCCAGCGCACTGGCCACGACGCCCATCATGAGAAGATTTTTCACCGGCAGCTTCCACCAAGGGAGCAATGTCCGGTGCCAGGCGCGGTTCACACCCTGCACGAGAGCCTGAAAGAACCGCAGCGAACTCCACACCAGCACAAGCAAAGAAGCCAAGCCCACGCCACCACGCGCCCGCTGGAGCGACTCCGACATTTTCCAGACCAAATCCCGCTGCCCTTCATCCATCGGGAAAATTTTCTCAGCCGCCGAAATCGCCGAAACCGGATCGACAAACACCGAACCAACCGTCAGCAACAACGCGAAGAGCGGAAACAAAGAAAACAAAGCATAGTAGGCAAACGAAGCCGCCCGCTGCTCCCCCTCGATCTCGCCAAAAAGCGAAACCGCCGCACAAGTCACACGCCATGGCTGTGAGAGGAAGGAAATCACACAGTAAAAATAACTCCGGAGATTTGATTTTGGACAGAATTAACCGAATTGACAAAATTTATAAAAAAAGCGCGCGGAAGCGCTCTTCGAAACAAAATCATTTGAAGGGATCCGCCTACGCGCTTCGCGGCTACGGCGTGACACTGGGTTCATCGTCCTCGCATGACCCAAATTTCAGCCGCAAAGCGGCGTCTCCGTAACCCAAGGTAGGGACCGCCAGGCCCTTGGCGTCCCAAACTTCAGCCGCGAAGCGGCGTTTCTGCTGGTCTCTTTCACAGTCGAGACGACTGTGCTCCCCTCTTTCGCCCACCGCGCGGCAGCGCGATTCGAAACCTGGGAGGGTCCATCGTCCTCGCATGACCCAAATTTCAGCCGCAAAGCGGCGTCTTCGTAACCCAAGGTAGGGACCGCCAGGCCCTTGGCGTCCCAAACTTCAGCCGCGAAGCGGCGTTTCTGCTTGATGCAATGGCAGCGTTGCCGCTCAACGCTTGCGGCGCTCATAGAGACGCCGCTACAAGGAACCGCGCGGCAGCGCGATTCGAAACCTGGGAGGGTTCATCGTCCTCGCATGACCCAAATTTCAGCCGCGAAGCGGCGTCTGCAAAAATGAAAGAAAATGAACACTGACCCCCAGTTTGAATGACACAGAGGGACTTACTTCTCTTAACAATTAATGCTTAAACCTTAAGACTTCTTCTGGCGGAGGAAGGTGAGGCGGGAGAGGAGGCCTTGTCCTTGGCGGGCGAGGCGGAGTTGGTAGATGCCGAAGCCGAGGAGGAGAAGGACGCCGGTGATGTAGGTTTCGGGTTCGGGGACGGCTATGATTTCGGTGCTGGTGGCAAAGCCGGATTGGCTAAAGGAATCTTCAAAGGCGTTTCCGGCGAAGCCCGTGCCGTTTCCGCTGTAGAAACTGATGCGGTCGAGGTAGGAATCGAGGCCGGAATTGTTGGTGAAGACGACACGGCGGTTGTTGGCGCCGTCGCCCACAGGGGTGTTGTATTGGTTCATCCCATTCCAGTTCCAGATGGCGAGGTTGGCGCTGGATGCCCAGGAGCCAACGCCGCCGAAGCGCAGGATGCCGGTGAATCCGTTCAGATCGATGACGGAGTCGGCGCTGAGCGTGAGGAGGCCGACATTTTGGTTGAAATTTCCACTCACAGCGAGTGTGCCGCCACCGAGGTTGATGTTTGCATTGCTGTTCACAGCATTGGCGACTGCGACGAGGAGGGAACCGGCGGTGACTTAAGCCAAGGCCGCTTGAGTGCTACTTGTTAATTTGCCGGAGTAATATTCTCATTAGATATACCTCTGAAATCCTTCGCATCCGTGCGCGGCGCGGGGTTTGCCTCAGGCGCAGGCGGCATTACCGGAGGCATTCGGATTTTATCTCCGTGAGTCGTAGGCATCGTTGTGCGCTGCAAATTTGCAACGATCAGACACGCTAAAAAGCAGGGTGTTCCAACTACGGAAAGATAAAAATCTGCCTCTTTCCCATTGATCCATGCCTAGTCACCAGCTACTCTACACACATGTTTTTCCCCAATTTCCCGATGCGAAAATTTTTCCAAGCATGTGTCGTTGGATTTGAAAAAATCGAATTCGATTTCAATCGGCAGTTTGTAAAATGGATTAGAATCCTTGTATGCGGCGGATTTTGCTTGATACAGCCCGCTTGGTCTGAAAGCGCGGTTGTCGAGGGAGACTTGCTTCTCAAATATGTGGAGGTAACCACTGGACAACAGATATCCGACTTTGATGTTGCACGTTGACTTTCCTTGGTGCGCTATCACGATTCTATAGGTGTTTACCACCACTCCTTTCAGAATTCCGACATTTGGTTGAAAATATCCGAGGTCCGCTCCTCGGCGATTGTCTATTTTGCTGAGCCGAATTAAGGCAGTCAGTTCCAAATGATCCATTTTACAAACTTCAATGGTATTTACCACAGATCGGCTGGGAGACCGCCCGTTCTGAGTTTACAGGAACGACACTTCTCCCTGTTGCCATCATTGATTCCGGCCACGCAGGGCGGAAAAAGCGTCTTGCTCCCGTATCAGGGAATCTTGTTTTCTGAGAATCTGGACATTGGCCCAGGTGTCCCGTTGAGGGGAGCAGGGTTTGTGACTGGAGATGGGATATCTAACGCAATGGTGATTACCTCAGAGTGAAGAGAAAACTTGATAACTAAAAAATACATTTTAAATCATTTACTTGTAAAAGATGTTTAAAAAAAATAGCCTAAATTGGTTTGTCTTCGCATTCGCTGTGCTTGTTTTGCTCATCGGGCTTCCTCACGCTGCTCGATGGTTGATCCCAAAGCATGAGAAGCAAAACAAGAAATTGTTTTCCCGTCATTCAAATCCAGATGCTGGCGAGCACTCTCCAGTCCTTGATTCGCAAAAGCCCATTTCGCAAAGTGCGAAACATAATTATAATGAAACACTCCGTGCATGGATAACGGAATTTTCGGCTTTGGAAACAGATTCTCCTCGTCGTGAAGAGTTGTTGCAAAAAGGTATCACGCTGGCGAAAGCCCGGCGACCTGTGATTGAAAAATTGATTCGTGAGAATCCTAAACTGGCAGTTGAGCAGGGGCTAGGTTTTCACGAGTGGTCGGTCCTGCCTGAGCAAATCAAGTCTGATGTGGAGCGCCCCTTCAGCGCAGCAATGGACTATTCGTATTATCCAAATTGCAGCCCGTTTAATGTGGTTTCCAATTCAAGTGTGCCGAGAAGCGTTTCTTATCTGGCCATGCCTGATGGCAGTGATCTCCGAACTTATACATACGGTCGAAGGTTGGGAGTTTTTTCGAAGCGCTCCTTGCCTGTGCAGGGAATCTCCTTGGGCAATCTTGTTGCCATGCGCGATGGTGCTTTGCAAATAGTCGAAGGCACTGAATTCGAAGCGGTGCAGAAGATTCTTCAAAATGGGCAGGATGATATCAAGCACTCTTTTTTAAGTGGAAAGCCCATCGAAGGGGGTGGTGTATTTGCTTTAGCTGGCGGTAAGATTTACCGCTTTGCCAATAAAGAGGAAGTTCAAGAGCTTGAAAAAAATTTAGCTGAGCTTGATGCACTTCCTGGCCCTTACGCCGCCTCCTCGGCTCTTGCGGCGCCAGGAGGCGCGCAATCGTCGTCAACTGCCTTAAACCTCCATCAAATGCGTGCCTATGCTAAGGCACAGGCATCTTCTTGGACAGAAACAAAGAAAAGATTGTTCATGATCCGTGTTGACTTTCCAGATAAACTTGGGGAGCCGGTTTCTACTCAAGCCCTCCAAGATAGCATGGATCGTGCATCAGAAGAAATTCTTAAAATGTCTTATGGTAAGACCTGGGTGGAGAGCGCTGTTAGTAAAAATGTGTATACTCTTCCAAAAAATTCAGAGGATTACGACGATGATGAAGATAGGTTAATGTTGCGTGATGCACGTAATCTTTTTCGCACGGAAAGATATGGGCAAGATGCTTCTGTAAATATTGGTCCTGAGAGTCATACAGGAACAGGCTCTGGAGAAGGGTTGGGAGATTATGACATTGTGGGTATTTATTTTACCAATCTCGGTCGCAGAAGTGAATTTGGATTTGTGTGGGGAGGGCGTGCATGGGCGGAAGACTTATGGATCCAAGGAAACAACAAGGTGGATCTTCATCTTCACGAGTGGGGTCATAATTATTGCATTAATCATGCCAGCTTATGGAAAACATCAGATGGCTCCATAGCTGGAAATGGAAATACTGAGGAGTATGGCGACCCATTCGATTACATGGGCGATGGCCCTTTTCCTGGAGCACATTTTCATCCAGAGGCCAAATCGCGGTTGAATTGGTTGACTTCCTCCGGGTGGGCGGATGTAGATGTTCTGGGAGCAGGCACTTACCGGCTCTATCGAATTGATGATCCTGATAAGACTTCTGGATTACGTGGGTTGCGGGTAGCCAGTGGCGGAAACGGAGAAGCCAATGGTTACTATTGGGTTGGCTACCGGGGGGCTTTTGAAGAGAATGCCTCTTTGAGTAATGGAGCCTACTTGATTTGGCAACGCCCGGGAGGAGATCGGTCTTGGCTATTGGATACAACTCCAGCGTCCAGTGATGGCACAGAGGATAGTGCATTGGCCTTGGGGAGGACATTTCAAGACCCCCTTTCCAATTTAACAATTACCCCGATCGCCAAAGGTTTCAATGGCTCTGTGAGTTACATAGATGTGCAGGTATATTTCGGGATGCCCGCTCCACCCACAAGCCTTACAGTGACTGTGGTATCGGCTGTTCAAATAAACCTTTCTTGGTCACCTGTTCCGGGTGCTAAGGAATATTACATTTTGCGAAATGGGGAGCAGATCGCAACAATACCTGCATTAACCTTTACGGATACATTGGAGCTTCCGACTTCGTATTCGTATCAAGATAAAACAGCTCGACCATCTAAGACATATTCCTATGTTGTTGTTACAAATAGTCCTTTGGGTTCGGAGGAGTCGCAGCCAGTTATCGCCAGCACACCGGCTTCATCCGCAGGCGTCTATATCGCGAATTTTGCTATGGCATCGGATGTGGGCCAAATCCTGATCAAGAAAACGCATGGTAGAAAATTTACAGGCAGCGTTGTTTCGCCCTTGGGCAGGTCATCTTTTCAAGGTGATTTCGAATTGAATGGAGATGCGGTTGTATCGCTTCGCCTGCACCGCGGCACATTAGATTTGCATTTAGTTGAAAGCGGTTTGGAGGATGGCAAGCGGGACGCGAATGATGAAATTTATATTTCGTGTGTTATAAAACTTGACAATAACGAAATACCCTTAATTTGTCGCTCTACTCCTCGCAAGGACGGTGCAAGCTCGCCCCTCTCTGGAATGGTTTTGAGCACATTGCTTGAGAGTCGAGGCGCCTCAGGCATTTCATTCGGATACGGTTATGCGAGTGTGAAGCCAGGCAAAGACGGCGGCTTTCGATTTGTTGGTGCACTTCCGGATGGAACGAAGCTGACTGGTAATATGCGTGCTGTGGAAGATGGAAACGGATGGTGGAACTTGCCAGTTGCATTATCGCTGGGAAAAGCTGGCTTTTTGCATGGCCAGGGACAGATAAATGCCACCCCTAACAAGGGGGAACCGATCCTTGAATCAGCAACGGCTTGGACATGGAGTCGTCCAGCGAATTCAAAAGGGAAATCCTTTGTATCTGGTTTTGAAGAGAAGTTGGATGTTAGGGGTTATGAGTGGGCATGGAGCAAAGGCACCAGCGCACTGGGTGGAAGCTCAGCCAACTTCACCCTAACGCTTTCAGCGCCTGAGGGCGTTTCGCTTGCGGAAAACGCAGCAATTCAAACCGGCATACTCACCGCTAACAACAAAGTGGTATGGGATCAGGTGCCCTCCAAAGGCTTTTCCATTAAGATCGTGTCATCCACTGGTATTGTGAGTGGCAAGATTCCGGCCACGCAGGGCGGAAAAAGCATATTGCTCCCGTATCAGGGCATTTTATTTTCCGAAGATTTGTCTTTCGGAGCCGGAACACAACTGCGCGGGGCGGGTTTTATTTCGATTCAGAACTCATCTGGGTTATTAACAATTGTTGCAGATTAAGTGGTTTTCTTGGTTCGACAAGAACCTTCAAAGGCAACTGGAGCGCTCGAAAAATCAACGCCATGCTTGAGCAGATTTAACGCTTACTTTGAATGGTCTCATTTTTACATTTCTTGTTCGTAACCGGCGGGTAGCGCCTATCGAAAAAAATTGGTAGAGATGGATCGCCGAGCCGTCCAACTTTTGTGTCCGCTGCCCCCTTTCACTTTCACTAGGAACGCCGAGGTCCTCCTCGGCGGGTTTTTATTCAACGGTGCCAACGGGGGCCTTGGCGATCCCGATTCCCTTCGTGAAATTGTGTCACCTACGGCGATATCTGCACAAACTTCCAGATTCAGAGAAGAAGATTCTTCAAGATATGTGATTATGTGGGACTGCCCCTTTTTACTCACTCACACTCCGCTAAGAAGAGTCCTGACAGAAATATCCTCATCAAGCTCATCCCAATGGATTCCAATTCCAGGCCCAATAAATCGCCATTTTTCTTTCTGGGCCGGTTTAGCATCCCGGAGCCGTGGAAACCATTCCAGTGGAGCAGAAACAATCCGCCCATCTGCTAAGGACACATGAATCGAATCAGAATCTAATTCAACATCAATAGCTCGTGCATCAGTTTTGACTTTGGCGGTGGCGAGTAACATGCTCATCCCATTTCCTCCTAATTTCTTCTTCGTGTTTTTGGATTAATTCCCGAATTTCCTTGAGTTGCTTGCTTAAAAATCCATGTGATTCGGCCAAGATAATGGGATTAATCCAAAACTTGGCATAGTTTTCTGCAGCCTCAACATGAACATGGATAGGTTCTTCAGCTTCTCTACTGAAAAAGAAAAATCTATAACCATGATAACGGAAAACCTCTGGCACCCGCAAGAATGTATCTATCATTTTAGGCAATGCGAGAATTTTTTTCAAAAAAAGCCCCCCCTCACCTTAAAAGCCTTGATCATCCCCATGCGCAAACTTGGAGATCGCCTCAATTCCTGCCTCAAATAACTCAACTCACCCTTGCCATGTTAAGACAGTTGGCTGCAAAAGGAAATAAAGCATCCACCGAAAGCGAAGGCAGCAAGGCAGCGCTTTTACGATAAAAAAAATGGTAGAGATGGATCGCCGAACCATCCGATTTATGTGCCGCATCAGCTAAAATGCGATAAGACGCCGGACTGACATTTTTCTGCATTCCATCGGAGGGATGGGCTCCGTCCGTCCCATATATCCCAAAGACAGCTGCGATTCATACGCCAGGCACTTTAAACAAAAAGCGCATCCACTATACTTTAAAAATGTGAATAATTAATTCCTGACCCCTTTAATTTTTGAAGGTAATCGAGGGATGACCTCCGTGTCGTCCCACTCTTGCGGCGTAGCCACCAGGAATGAAGGGCCATCCTTGCAAAACCAGTCCTTCAAATCTCAGAGATCAGAAATCTGTTATCGGCTCTGTAGGTCTTAAAAATGTCAATAATTAATTCCTGACCCCTATCATTCTCCATTCTGACCCAAGGGTGCGTCGTTCAGATCTATCGACCTGTCGACCTACCAGTCATTATTCGGAGGGGCTGGGGAAAGTTTTTTTAGGCATGGCAAAGTCTTTTCTGACCCCTCTGACTTTTACGCCGTGCTACAAGCTT
>JBIIUB010000065.1:0-15640 GCA_044340205.1 Terrimicrobiaceae bacterium | reverse complement strand
CGAGAAGGATCTCACAACCAAAATGCTCGACTGCCTGGGCATGGGTTTTGAGTAAAACTCCTCAAATGAGTCGGTTTTTTATCCCGGTCGCGTTGGTGCTGGCTATCTGCCACACCGCACTCGCAGGCAAAACGCCTTCCATCGACGCCCGAAAGACGGAGAAACTTTTTGCATCCATCGGACAAGAAGCCGTAGTGCGGGGCAAAGTGATCTCCGCAGGCAAAAGCGACGCCGACAAAATCCGCTTCCTTGATTTCACCACCGACCGCCAACACGGATTCGTGGCAGCGATTTTTCCAGCCGCCTACAAAGCCATTGGCGATCTCGAAAAATACAAAGGCCAACACGTGGAAGTGCGAGGAATCCTCGAAGCCTACAAATCCAAGACACAAATCAAAGTGACCAAGGCATCCCAGCTGACTCTCCTCCCCCAGAAATAGCCCGCCGCGCAATTCTTGCAAATGGGAGGGGCATCGTCTCGCATGCCCCATTTTTCAGCCGCGCAGCGGCGTCTCTCACGATCTGCCCTTCAGCATCCCGATCTCCCCGACCGTCAATTCCCGCCAACTTCCGCAAACCAAACTCCCGAGCCGAACTCCCCCAATCGCCACGCGCACCAACCGCAGCGTGGGATGCCCGACCGCAGCAGTCATGCGCCGCACCTGCCTATTCCGCCCCTCGCGCAGGCGCAACTCGATCCAGAAATCCTGCACATTTTTTCGAAAACGAACCGGAGGATCGCGCGGTGGAAATTTGGGTTGTGGGTCCAAAATCCGCGCGCCTGCTGGCAAGGTGGGCTTGCCATCAAGCACGACGCCATCGCGAAGTTGCTGAAGAGCCGATTCACCAGGGAGCCTTTCCACAAGCACATGATAAGTTTTTTCCACATGATTGGCGGGCGAGAGCAGACGCGCATTCCAACGCGCTTCATCGGAGAGCAGCAACAATCCCTCGGAGTCGGCATCCAACCGCCCGATGGGATACACGCCCTTAGGAAATCCAAACTCCGCCAGCGGACGGTTCGCGCTGCCATCCGGCGTGAACTGCGAGAGCACGCCATAGGGTTTGTAGAAGGCGAGGATCAAAGGATCTTCAGGCGTGTGAGGTCCTGCGAATCGACGACGCCGATCGGGTGCCGCCCTTCATCGACCACCACGAGATCATCGATGCGGTGGCGCTCAAGAATTTGAAGCGCCTCGGCGGCGAGCTTGTTGCCATCCACAGTCACCGGCCGCAAACTCATAAAATCCCCCACCGGCGCATTGGCGATACCCGGGTTGTCGGGAAAGTGCCTCACGAAGTCACCGTGGGTGAAGATGCCGACAAGAGTGCCATCCTGATGAATGACCACAGCAGCACCGGCCCGCTTGGATGTCATAGCTTGGATGGCTTCCAGAATTGGTGTGGCGGGCGAAATCACAGCCATGTCCGCAACCGGCCGCATGATTTGGTTCACCCGCAGCAGCAACGAACGCCCGAGACTGCCTCCGGGGTGGAACCTTGCAAAATCCTCTTTTTGAAATCCCCGGCTCTCGAGGAGCACCATCGCCAGCGAATCACCGAGGACCAGCATCGCCGTCGTGCTCGATGTCGGCGCGAGGTTCAACGGACACGCCTCCTGCGTCACAGAAACGTCCAGCACGACCTGTGCCGCCTTGGCGAGGGAGGAGTTTTTATCACCGGTAATTGCAATAATCGGTAAACCGAAGCGGACGATGGCAGGAAGAACGGCAAGCAACTCCTGCGTCTCCCCGCTGTAGCTCAGGGCCAGCACAACATCCCCGTCGGCAACAATGCCGAGGTCGCCATGCAGGGCGTTCAGCGAATTCAGGACGACCGCCGTGCTGCCTGTGCTGGTGAGCGTGGCCGCGATCTTTTCGCCAATGTGCCCGGATTTTCCGACACCAAGGACAACGACTTTGTTGCGCCGCTCCACGGCTGCCTTGATGAGATCTACGGCCGACACAAACTGACCGTCCAAGCGCGCGGCCGTGGCCTCGATCTCGGAAAGCTCGATCTCAAAAACACGACGCGCCAGCTTCAAATAATCCATGCTGGAAATCATGCGAAACCCCGCCCCACCATGCAAGGGCGCAGGCTAAAAGGTGTCGAGTTCGTCCAACCCGTCGAGCACGATCTGCGACCAGGTTTCAAAGGAATCCCGCCTCGCCAGCAACTCCGCGCGCTTCGCAAAGCCCAACTCGGCAATCGCCTTCTCCCCGGCGCTCACGCTGTCATTTTCCAAATCGACGATGTGCACGATACCCAAGTGCACCCGCCCGACCTCACTGGAGTCGTCGTTGATCAAAGCAACCGCCCGCTCAGCGAAGCCGCCGCCGAGCCGCAACTCCTCGCTGATCTCGCGCTTCACGGCATTGTGATAAGTCGCTTGATCGAAATGCTGACACTCATCCGTGTCATTCACATGGCCGCCGATGCCGATCGAAGACTTCGCCACGAGGCGCTTCTCGCCGGATTTCGCACCACGCGTGTAATGCAGGATGCGCCCGCCATGCCGGAACACCGCGTAAGGAATAATCTGCTTGAGCGAGGGATCCTCCTCTGCCGCGCCGCGAGGCACGAAGAAGTTGTTCTCCTTTTTCATGAACGCAGGCAGGTAGTCATCCACCCTCCGGCATAGGCCCTGAAAGCTTCCCAGGCCGTCAAAGAATTCCCGTTTCACCACCAACACCTGTTCCTCAGTTTTGCTCATGGCCGCAGACATTGCCGCGACCGCCCGAACCCGCAAGGGAAAACTTCACCCTCAACGAGGCTCCGTTTCTTCCCCTTGCATCAATAGGGGTTTTTCTGTGACAACAGAGGGGATGACAGATGAACTCGCCCAAGCCGTTGATAGCGGCGCCCTCGATAAAAAAACCGCCGACAGGCTCGCCCGCCTCACGCCCGGATCCTACTGCACCCACAAGAGCTGGGGCTTCGGACGTGTCGCGGAATGGAACCTCATCGCCGGCCAAGTCCTGATTGATTTCAAGACCAAGAAAAACCACCCGATGCAGGCCGTGTATGCAGCGGAAACCCTCACGCCAATCCCCGAGGACCACATCCTCGCCCAGCGTGAGACCAATCCGGAGAGCATTCGCGAACTCGCGAAATCCGACTCCTCCGCGCTGGTCAAAAAAATCCTCGCAGACTTCGGCGGCAAGGCCACAAGCGATCAAATCGCTTCCGCGCTCAGCCCCGGCGTGTTCGACGCCGCTGGCCTCAAACGCTGGTGGGATGCCGCTCGCAAGAAAATGAAGTCCGACGGCCAGTTCACCATGCCGGCCAAAAAAACCGACCCCTTCGTGCTGCTGGAAACCCCGGTGAATTCGGGAACCCGCCTGCTCGATGGATTCCGCTCCGCACGCCACACACGCGACCAGGTGCTGGCTCTTGAGGAGATTTCAAAATCCCTCGACGACCTCGCTGGCAGTCAGGATGAACTTCAGGAAGTCGTCACACTCATCGAAGAGGCCGCCCTGCGCGCCCGCCGCCTCAACCCGGCATCCGCGATTGAGATTCTGATCGCCCGCGATGACCTGCTCGAGAAGTTCCCTAATCTCCAAGCCGGCGCAGAGGCTCCCACCATCGCCAACATCATCGCCTCCGAACCCGGAAAACTCGGCCAAATCCTCGAGTCCGTTCCAGGCTCGAAGGAAAAACGCATCCTCGAAGCCCTCGAACCCGCATTCGGCGAAGCCTGGGGCGACAAAGCCATTGCGCTCCTGCCTTCCGCAGGAGCCCGCCTGATCTCGGACATCTGCCGCCTGTTTGAGAAACACAAACGCAAGGAGCAGTTCCAAGCCACCGTGGAGAAATGGATCAGCGAGCGTTCGATTTCCTCCGAAATGCTCATCTGGCTCTGTAAAGAGCGCGACAAGCGCTTCCCGGCCCTCTTCAACGCCGAGCTTCTCGCCGCTGTCTTCAGCGCCTTGGAGGCCGACCTCCTCGCTGAGAAACGCACCTCGCGCCTCAAAGACCTCCTCATCGACGACGGCGATCTCATCGGCGACCTCCTCATCGGAGCCAGCCGCGATGTCGTTCGCGACTCCATGCGGAAACTCATGCTCACTCCGGCGATTGAAGACCTCTCGAAGCGCTCGCTCATGGCCCGCATCGTCAAGCTCTACCCCGACACCCAGAGCATGATCACCGGCGCGCAT
The DNA here is from genome assembly GCA_044340205.1 of Terrimicrobiaceae bacterium. Classification (GTDB taxonomy): domain Bacteria; phylum Verrucomicrobiota; class Verrucomicrobiia; order Chthoniobacterales; family Terrimicrobiaceae; genus UBA967. The sequence continues at coordinate 11,477 of JBIIUB010000065.1, read as the reverse complement.
CAGGACGACGAGAAGGCCGACAACCTCATCGTCTCCTGGGCCAGCCTTGAGAAACGCAAAGCCGAACTCGACAACCTCATCACCAAGGAAATCCCGCAAAACCTCCGCGACATCAACATCGCCAAGGAACAAGGTGACCTTCGTGAAAACGCTGGATTCAAGGCCGCCAAGGAGCACCAGCGCGTCCTCCAACGCCGCCGCGTCGAAATGGAACGCGACCTCGTCATCGCCCGGGGAACCAACTTCGAGAACCCCGCAACAGCCACCGTTTCCATCGGAACCGTAGTCACCGTCAAAAACGAAGACGGCTCCAAGGAAACCTTCAGCATCCTCGGCGCGTGGGATAGCGCTCCCGACCTCGGGATCGTCTCCTACAAAGCCGGCGTCGGCCAAGCCCTTCTGGGCGCCGCCGCAGGATCCACGCTGGAACTTCCCGCTGAAAACGGCACACGCAAGGTGACCATCGACTCGATCAAAGCCTTCACAGACCTCGAACTCCTCCGCTCCAAGGTCCACGCCATTCCCGCAGAAATGGCCACAGCCAACTAAAACCGATCACAACTCACAAAGCGGATGCCACCGAAAGGAGGCATCCGCTTTTTGCTTCCAATGTCCTTGCAGGCTGAAGGCCGGGCTGGTCACAGAGGAGAATGCCCCGGTCTTTTTTTAGACCCAGAGCCTCCGGTCAAGGGTCCGGTATTGAATGGCCTCGCCGATGTGGTCAGGAGTAATGCGTTCGCTGGATGCCAGATCGGCAATGGTGCGTGAGACTTTGAGGATGCGGTCGTAGGCGCGGGCGCTGAGATGGAGGTCCTCCATGGCGTGGCGGAGCATTTCAAGCGAGGTGTCATCAATAGCGCAGAATTTTTTGATCTGGCTGTGCGACATGCGGGCGTTGGATGCAGTTTTTCTTTCGCCGGTGAAACGGGTTTTTTGGACGGCGCGGGCTTGCAAAACACGCTCGAGGATGGCTGCTGAGGGTTCGGCCGAACCGCCGCCGGAGAGTTCTTTGAATGCCACGGCGGGCGCTTCAACATGGATGTCGATGCGATCAAGGAGCGGACCGGAAATGCGGTTGCGGTAGCGCTCGATCTGGACACTGGAGCAACGGCACTCGCGCTGCGGGTCGCCGTGGAATCCACACGGGCAGGGATTCATCGCGGCGATGAGGATGAATTCGGCGGGGAATGTCATAGTTCCGGCGGCCCGGGATATAGTCACCTTGCCGTCCTCGATCGGTTGGCGCATGACCTCGAGTGTGGAGCGTTTGAATTCCGGCAATTCATCGAGGAAGAGGACGCCGTTGTGGGCGATGCTGACCTCGCCCGGCGTGGGGTTTGTGGATCCACCGAGGAGTCCGATATCGCTGATGGTGTGGTGCGGCGAGCGGAAGGGGCGTTTGGAAACAAAAGCGTTCGACTCGTCGAGTAGACCGCAAATGCTATGAATCTTGGTGGTTTCGATCGCTTCATCCAGGGTCATCGGTGGAATGATCGTGGGAATCCGCTTAGCCAGCATACTCTTGCCGGAGCCGGGAGGACCGATGAGCAGGAGATTGTGTCCACCGGCCATGGCGACCTCGATGGCGCGTTTGACCTGATGCTGGCCTTTGACCTCCGAAAAATCCACATCATCGAACGCCCCAGCTGTAAGTCGCTCGGCGGCACTTCCCCGCACGGGCGAGAGTTCTTTTTTGCGGGAAAGAAACTCGTAAGCCTCGCGGAGGTTTTTGACGCCATAGACTTCGATGCCTTCGACAATTGCGGCCTCAGCGGCATTCGCTGCCGGAAGAATCACGGCCTTCATTCCCTGGTCGCGTGCAGCCACGGCAATAGGTAGGGCACCTTTGATCGGGCGGATCTCGCCGGTCAGAGCGAGTTCGCCAATGACGAAGCAGCGCTCAAGTCGCGGCAACTCGGCGCGTTCGGCTGCGGCGACCATACCGACGGCAATAGGCAGATCGAAGCTAGGACCTTCTTTTTTGATATCAGCCGGAGCGAGATTGATAGTCGTCCGCTCGCGGGGCCAGCGGAAGCCGCTGTTTGAAATCGCTGTGGTGACGCGGTCTTTGCTCTCGCGCACGGCGGCATCGGGAAGGCCGACGACGATGACCACCGGATTGCCCGAACCGGTATTGACCTCCACCTCCACTTGGATGGCTTCGACTCCCTGCAGCGCGGCTGAAAACACGCGAGTAAGCATGCGGGGGGATGTATCAGAATGCAGGGTGGTTTGTCCAAGCCGGGATTGCTGTTTCCGAAGGTTGGCGGAGAATGGTAGATGTCGGGAATGTCGAATCCCTACGAGTCCCGGCGATTGGTTGATGAGTATTTGTTTTTTCACTACGCCACATTCGCCGAGGCGGCGGGAACACTGCCTGTTCCGCGTGAGGCGTGGGGCTTTCCACGACGGGTGGTGACCGAGCTTATCGACAGCTCCGCCCCTGCAGAAAGGGCCTTGGACATCGGCTGCGCGGTCGGGGCGTCATCTTTCGAACTGGCCAGATTGATTCCCAAGGTGACGGGCATTGATTTCTCCAGCGCCTTCATTCGGGCTGCGGAGGAATTGAAAATGACGGGCAGCCTCGAAGCCTCGGTCGCTTTTGAAGGCAAGCGGATGCAAAAATTCGTGGCCCGCGTGCCGGAGGAGACAGATCGCCGACGAGTGGATTTTGAAACGGGGGATGCCATGAACCTGCCAAGCGACTTGGGTGCGTTCGATGTGGTCCTGGCAGCGAATCTTGTTTGCCGACTTCCCGAGCCGTTGCGCTTCATCGAGAGGTTGGCGGATCTTGTCGCTCCGGGCGGCCAACTCCTGCTGGCGACGCCTTTTTCCTGGCTGCCGGAGTTCACTCCTGAAGAAAACTGGCTCGGAGGCACGGAGGACGCGGCGCCATCCCAGGAAGTCCTCGCCGACCTGCTTCGCCCCGCCTTCGAACTGGAATTCGCCAAAGACCTCCCTTTCCTGATTCGTGAACACTCCCGAAAATTCCAATATGGCATCTCACTCGGCACACGCTGGCGGCGGCGTTGACTGGAATGCCCGCTATCTCGTGGGGGACACCCCGTGGGACAAAGGAGCCGCCCATCCCGCGTTGGTTGCCAGGTTGAAAAACCAGCCGCTCAAAGGCAGCGTGCTCGTTCCTGGTTGCGGAGCCGGACACGATGTGCGTGCGATCGCGGCCCACGAAGCCGAGCGAGTCACGGGAATCGATATAGCACCCTCCGCGCTGCAGTTGGCGCGTGGATTTCCAAAAGCCGGAAACGAGTGCTATGTGGAGGGGGATTTTTTAGCGGGAAATGCCGTTCCGGCGGGGGCGTTCGATGTGGTTTTCGAGCATACCTGCTTTTGTGCCATCCCACCCGCGCGCCGCGCCGACTACGCTCGTGCAGCCGCCTCCGCCCTCCGCGACGGGGGAATCCTGCTGGCCGTGTTTTTTACAAATCCTGAAAACACGGATCCGCACTCGCCGCCATTCCGCTGCGACATGGATGATGTTGAAGCGCTTTTTGAAAAGGACTTTGAATTCCTTGAAACAGTCGTCGCCCCGCCGACCTACCCCGAACGGCAAGGACGCGAAACACTCTGCCTGCTGCGCAAAAAGCATCCGTCCACGCATGACAGCGCCCAGAAATCGGGGTCTTCGTTTTGAATAGCTCTTTGATTTTTACGAACGAGCGGGTATTTGCTTTGTGATTCCACCATGAGCCAGCCATCCACCCAATCACCGATCCCCCGGGTTCCCGCCGGGCCGACATTCCGGGTTGCCGCTGGATTGCTCGTGCTCTTTTTTCTGGTTCAGGTCGGCGTGGTCGCCCTGCACTACGCTCCGCTGCTTCAAAAGGACATCGTCAAAAGGATCACGCCCCAGCCAACACCCCAAGTTGCGGTCAATCCATCGCCGGCACCCCTGCCTGTTCCGCAAAGCACACCGCCGCCAGCCACGGCAGCCGAGCAACTCGACGAGGCCCTGCTGGAAAAAATCCGCCGGATGGTCGACGACTCCGACAAGTCCTTCCGCATCGGCGACTATGACGCCGGCATGACCAAAATCCAAGAGGCCGACAAGCTGCTGCCCAAAGACCCCGGTATCATGCTTCGCATCGGACGGCTTTACGAAAAAAAAGGCAACATGCAGGCGGCGGCGGAGTCCTATAAAAAAGTCCTCGAGCTGCCCGAGCTTCCCACCGAAACGCGCGCCCAGACACAACGCAAAATCGCCATGCTCAGCCTGCCTGAAAGCACGCCGATTCCCACAGTCGTCGCCAACGAGGCCGGAGCCGATATGCGCGACGAGTTCGGCCTCCAGCCCGGCGCGAGTCTTGGAATCATCGAGACCCGCTTGAGCGACGCTCCCAAGGGTGCAAAAAACCTGCGCATTTCGATCAAGGCCCGCCCCAACCAATCGATCGATCCGCGCAAAATGGCCGTTCATGTTTTCTTTTACGAACGCGATCAGACTGGACTGGTTGAACTCACAAACTCCGAGGTCCTCACCGAGTGGATCAGCCCGCCGGTGGATTGGAGCAACAACGAGCCCGAGCTTTTGAACGCCGCTTACACCCCTCCCGCCAAGCCCGACTTCACCTATGCCGGTTATGTTGTCGGTATTTATTACAAAAATGACCTCCAAGACACCCGGGCCGACCCCGGATCGCTCGCAGTAGAACATCCACTTCCACTCTACCTCTCCAGCCAACCATAACATGAAAACGCTCCTCGCCCTCAGCGATTCCGACGCCTCATCCTCAATTTCGCAGGCCCTCGTTTCCCTCGGCAAACCTGCTCCTGGCATCGCCGCCGACTCCGATGCAGTGATCGAGTGGATCAATACCAACGGTGCCTGCGACCTCCTGATTTCCGAGGTCTACTTTGCCCCGCTTGATGGCTTCTCTCTTCGCGACGCTTTGCTGCCCTACCTGCCGGAACTCAAGGTCATCTTCACATCGCCGCACGATATCTCCCCTTATGCAGACCGGCTCGCCGGAGCCCCCTTCCTGCCCCAGCCAATCAGCGCCGAGACCCTGGCACAGACCCTAACCGAATTGGGATTCGCCCCGGAGGCCCCCGCCGCACCCGCACCCGCACCCGCACCCGCACCCGCACCCGCACCCGCACCCGCACCCGCACCCGCACCCGCACCCGCACCCGCACCCGCCGCTGCTCAGCCGAAGCCGGTTGCGGCGGCTCCCAAACCGGCGGTTGCCGCTGCAAAACCGCAGGCTACAGGCGCGCCCAAGCCGCAAGCTGTGGGCGCCAAGCCGAAGGCAGGTGTCGCCGCTGCACCAAAAGCCGCCGCGAAGCCCGTGGCCAAAGGCGCTGTTCCTGCGGCAAAAGCCCAGGCAAAGCCCGCTGCGCCTGCGAAAGCCCCCGCCCTGCCCCCCAAGCCAGACCTCCCGCCGGATGAATTGGTCGGAAAAACGATCAGCCACTTTGTCATTGAGGCCCGCATCCGCGACATGGAGAACGAGACCTTCTACCGCGCCACCCAGACAAATATCGGTCGGCAGGTCATCCTCCGTGTTTTGAAACCAGCCGCTGCGGCGGATCCGGACATAGCCGCAAAATTCGTAAACGACGCCCGCGCCAAGGCAAAGGTGACGCACACACTTGTGACCACCGTGTATGAAAGCGGCGAGCACGAAGGCGTCTCATTCTACTCCAACGAAGCAGTTGGGGCCCCGACCCTCGAGGACATGATCGAGAATGGACGCAAAATCGACACCACCACCGCGCTCCAAATCATCAAGTCGGTCGGAGAGGTTTTCGAGTTCTTCGACAAAGAAGGCATAGCCCGCGTCACGCTTCTACCCCGCCACATCATCCTTAAGCCAGGCAGTGCTCCCCGTTTATCGAACCTCGCCTGCAAAGAGGCTCCAGCCCCCATCGACCAACAGCAGGAAATCCAAAATCTGGTCAACCTCCTGCTGCCCATTCTGGCAACGGACAAATCCTCCGCCATCGCTCAAACGACGCTGACAGAAATTCAAAACTCGGATCCTGCGACAACCACATGGGCCACCATCGCCCAACTCGCCGAAAGCCGCATGCCCAAGGCCGCTCCAGCCGATGTGGAAAAAATCCAGTCGCAAACACTCACCCGCTCGCGCGCGCTGGAGGACTCGAAGAAAATGAGCCGCAAGAATGTGATCATCTACAGTGCCGTTTCCCTCACTCTCACGCTGGCGGCCTGCTTTTTTGTCATCAGGGCCTTCACCAAAAACAATGTCCATGTGAAAGACCTCGGGGACATGATCGCGATTCCAGCGGGCGAAGTGTCCTTCCAAGGCCAAACCGTCAATGTGCCCGCCTTCAAAATCTCCAAATACGAGGTCACCATCGCCGAATACGCTGCCTTTTTGAAAGATCTCAAAGATAATCCCGACAAAGCGGCCAAAGTCGCGCATCCCAACCAACCTCCCGGCAAATCCCATGTTCCGGCTGGTTGGGCGGATATGACCGAAATCGACCCGCCGAACCCCGGCTACTACACGAGGGCGAAACGCTGGGGCCGCTATCAAGACTCTGCGCTTTCCCTCGACTCGCCCGTTTTCGGCGTGGATTGGTATGACGCCTACGCCTATTCGAAATGGAAGGGTCAGCGCCTGCCCACCGAGCAGGAGTGGGAGCGTGCCGCACGCGGCGACAAGGGCTCCAAAAATCCATGGGGCGATGCATTCGACAAAAAACTCGCCAATACCGGCTACGATTTCAACCCCGACCCGAAAGCGGAGGCCAATATCGATGGATTCAAGCGCTGGAGCCCGGTGGACAAGCCAGAAACGGACAAGAGTGCTTTCGGAGTGCAGGGAATGGCCGGGAATGTCTTCGAGTGGACCGATACCTGGGCCGAGGATGAGGAACGCCCGGGCGACAAGGTTCCAGTCTACCGTGGCAGCAGTTGGAAGACGCAGGATGAAAACACCGCCCTGCGCCGAGGAACAAAGCTTATGGAATTGAAAAGCGATGACGCCTTGGGCTTCCGGACCGCTGAAGACGCGAAATAAGGAATGATTGACCACAGGGAGCACAGAGGACTCGGAGAATGATTGAAGCCCCCTTCTCTTTGGTGCGGCCCTTCCTTGTTGCGCTGGCTCTCTTCGGCTTCCTCCACAGCGGCTTGGCGCAGTTGCAGGTGGACATCAAGCTCAAGCGCACGCTCTACATCAGCTACGAGCCGATACTCATCAATGTAAGCCTCACGAACCTCACCGGCAATCCGCTCCCACTCAGCGATGCGGGTGGCAACCACTGGTTTGGATTCCAGATCGAGACGCTGGACGGCCGCCCTATCGCTCCACGCAGCCTGAACTACACCAATGAGCCACTGGTTTTGGAGCCAGGGCAAAAGTTGAACCGCACAGTGAATCTCACCCCGCTCTTCCCGATTGGCGAATTCGGCGGCTATCGGATTCGCGCGGCGATCTACGCCGCCACACTCAAGCGATTCTTCAACTCCCCTCCCCTGAATATCGAAATCACCGACGGGAAGCCCGTGTTTCAAAAAACCGTGGGAGTCCCCGAGGGCATGCCAGGCGCCGGCGAGACACGCAATATCACCGTGCTCACACACCGCCTGCCGAACAGCACACAGCTCTATGTCCGCATCGAAAACGCCAAGGGTGGCAGGGTCTTCTGCACCCACCGCCTTGGAAGGCTCGTTTCCTACGGCACGCCGGAGATTCTTCTCGATAAGGGAAACCAGATTCATGTCCTGCAAAATGTAGCGCCCAAAGCGTTCCTCTACTCGCACATCGGCCTCAACGGCGAAGTCCTCGATCGCAAAACCTACAGCCAAATCGTGAAGCGCCCGATCCTCCGCGAAGGTCCGGATGGAACAATCCAAGTCATCGGTGCCCAGGAGATCGATCCCGCCGCCGAAGCCGCCAAGCCGCCTGTGCCATCGCTCTCCGACCGACCCGTGCCATTGCCCGATACATCGACCGACGCCCCGGCGGACGAAAAACGCCCGAAACACATCCTCGCCGAATAGATCACAAAGCGGTTTTCTGAAAAAAATCGCCCGCGCTGGCTTTTGACTATGGCTCCGCCGGTTCGGCGATGTCCCGCAAGATCATCTTCATCTGGTCCGGATGGATGCCGGGATGAACGGATAGGATTCTGGCGATGAGACCGGTGGCCACTGGAGCCGAGAAGCTCGTGCCGCAAATGGTCCGCATGGCCCCATCCCTCCAAGGCAATCGCGATCCATTTCCTCCCCGCGCCGCAAACTCAACGAGGGAGCCCGAGCGCCTTTGGATGCCCGGGTTCGCAACACCTGTCGTGGAATCCACCGCCACCACGCTTGTGAAATGCGCGGGCCAGACGCGCACGGAGGATCCACCGTTATTGCATGCGGCGACCACATGAACACCGGCAAGATACGCCGCATCGATCCAAGATTTGAAGGACATGACGGTGAAAGGCGATCCGCTCGCGCCAAAACTGCAGTGAATGATGTGATACCCCCGCGCAATGGCTTCCAGTGCGGCGCGGCGGATGATTTCATCGCGTCCGTAGGCCTCGCCGCCGAGCACCCGGAAACTGCCGATCGTCACGGCGGGCGCGGTCTGGAGAAGCACAGCGGCAACAGCGGTTCCGTGGCCGAAGAAATCCGCTCCGCCCGCATCTTTGGGAGCTTCTTCATTTCCCGTGCTTGCAAAGCAAAGATCATCGTCGAAGTCAGCCCCCCGAAACTCCGGATGGAGCCTTTCGATCCCGGAATCGAGCACGGCTACCCTCACTCCCCGTCCATCGCCACGCCGCGACGCATCCGAGAAGTCCACCAACTGAACGACTCCCCTCATGTCAAGACGGCGCCGCCGATTTGCATGCCGACTCCGGCAATCTGGGAATCCATCAACTCGCTCCAGAGCGCCGCAGCCTGTGAGAGGGCTTCAAAGTCTGCGGGAAGAAAAGCGTTCTTTCGCGTGGTCTCGCCAGACTGTTCGAAAAGAACAGCCGAGAAAACACCCCGGCACCTCTGGGCAAAAAAGACCGGTATCGCAATCATCGCCTTGGTCTTCAAACCAAGACGCGAATCGACATCCGGACAATACTCGCTCCGCCGCCCCACATCGGCTTCGCAAATCGAATTTTCAGTGAAAAAAACCATGCTGATCAGACCCGAGCTGAGCGGTTGGCGGATCTCGTTCAGAAAAATATCAACATGTTGGCCAATGCTTAAGCAGGGTCGAAGCTCACGAGTCACATCATCCACCAACCACAATGCCCCCTCGTCGGCGTCAGCGGACTTCACCGCATCACGGAGCAGATCGAAGCTTCCCGAGGGAGGCCATTCCTTCCACTCGCCCCGGCAGATCGCGCCGGCTTGGGCATCCATCCAGGCTTCCAACAGCACGCCGTTTCCAGCGGGCGGCTCGACGCCCTCCGGCAGAGCGGCGGCACGAATGACGGGCAATGCCGTCTGCGGCTTTTGTGTGATCATTCCCTCGCCTCCAGAGTGCCGGCCTTGGACTCCTGAAGTATCGAAGCGAGGCGCGCCACGGCGGAGGAGTCCGACCTGACCTTGCCGAAAAGCTCGTGCACTTGGACCGGCTCAAGACGGCCCTCAGCCATCTCACGCATGCTGTCATTGATTTCCTCGTCATCCGATTGACCTGAAAAACAGGCCACGGACTCGGACCGGAAAAACATATCGAGAAGCCACTCGAAAGGCGCATCGTCTGGGAGGGAATCAAAATAATGCGTGTTCATGGATTTTTTAAAGAGGTTCGAGCATTTGACCGCAAACCTGAACGAGGTCCTCCCACTTGGGAGTCTCTCCCCGTCCGGTGCCATGGAGGGAACTGTTGACCTTCTGCTTCAACTCGGAGCGCAGCGAGGAAAGATGGCGGCTCATTTTGGTATCGGACCAACCCAGCGATCTCGCCAGGATACGCTGATCCACCTTGTGGCCGTGAACGAGGTGCAGAAGCACGGCATCGGTGGCGGAGATCGAGCGGAACGCCTCAATCAACGCCTGGCGCAGCGTGGTGAAGATGTGCTCGTCATGAACGGTGTCTTCCACCCATCCCTCCCCGGCCATCAGAGCCTCCTGCAGGCGCGAGGCCATGGCCTGATCCATTTTTTGTCCACGCATAAAGTCAAAATATCGGTTTCTGGCCACGGCGGTGACCCATGTGGCAAGCGAGCTGCGGCCTTGGTATTTTTGAATCAAAGGCGGACGCGTGAGGGTGCCAACCAGGCAATCACTTAACACCTCGGAGGCAAAAGTCTCCGCCTCCATCGCGGACGCGCCGAGATTTTGAAGGTATCCCTGAATAGAAGGCAAAAGTTCCGCATAGACACGGGAAAGCTCCTCCAGATCACCCCGTCGGCAACGATCGAGGCTTGGTTCCATCAATTCTTGTTCGGGGCCCATAAACAAGGCTGAACCTTACTGAACGACCAGGGATTTTGAAAACAGAATAACTGGCTTTTTTTGGCGCTCCGGTGATTTTGTTCCATCCCTGACTGGCCGAACGGCAACGCACGATGGACCATGAATTTTGAAGGAAATCCAAACGCTCCCTTTTCGCACCTGCTGAAGTTGGCATCGCAGGAGATCGAGCAAATCCGCTCGGAGCTTCCCGACCCGCTTCGCGACGCCTTGAACGGCGTGGCCACTGTGCTGGAGGAATTCCCCTCGCCGGAACACGAGGCGGACGGGGTGGATGGCGACCAACTCGGCCTCTTCGAAGGCTCGGATGCCGCCGATCCGTCCAGCCCACAAATGCCGAGGATCGTTCTATGGCTCGGAAACCTCTGGGACATGTGCGGCGCCGAGGAGGACGCCTACCGCGAGGAGGTGCGCATCACATTTCTCCATGAGCTCGGCCACTACCTCGGACTCGACGAGGGCGACCTCTTTCAACGCGGCTTGGAATAAGGCGGACGGGCTCAGTCGCGCCGACACTCGAGGATACGCGCGGTGTATTTCGCCAGCATGTCGCACTCGAGATTGACCATCCGCCCCGCCTCAAGAACGCCGAGGTTTGTCGCACCCGCCGTGTGGGGAATGATCCAGACCGTGAAGGTGTCCACCCCCACTTCCGCCACGGTGAGGCTCACGCCATTGATGGCCACCGAGCCTTTGAATGCGATATAGCGGGCGAACTCCGCAGGCATTTCAAAGTCCAAACGAATATCCGCACCCTGCCGCGTGACGGATCGAACAGCTGTCGTGGTATCCACATGCCCCTGCACGAAATGCCCGCCCAAACGCCCATCCGCAGCCAGCGAGCGTTCCAGATTCACCCCCGCCCCGGGAACGAGAGATTCCAGGTTCGTGCGGCGCAGAGTCTCCACGAGGAGGTCGAATTCCATCACCCCATCCAAAGCCCGTGTCACAGTGAGACAACACCCGTTCACAGCCACGCTGTCACCAATAGCAACCGTATCCGATATACGAGGAGCCCGAACCCCCAACTGCGCCCCGGAGGCAGCAACCCTCAACCACGCGCCACCCCCCATCT
>JBIIUB010000141.1:0-4096 GCA_044340205.1 Terrimicrobiaceae bacterium | reverse complement strand
TTGAGGGAGGCTTCTGCCAAAATCCATGCGTCTTGGAGATTCGCTGCGGCGCCGGCGACGACCAAGGCGGCGGCGGCGTTGATTTGGACGGCTTGGCGGCGAGGTCCACGGTCCGAGCCATCGAAAATCGAGAGCAGGATTTTTGCGTTTTCGGCGGCATCGCTTCCGAGGAGGGCTTCGGGTGCCATGGCGGTGATTCCGACATCTTGTGGATGGATTTCAAACTCGCTGAGAGAACCTTTTTCGAGGGCCATGACCATGGTTTTGCCAAGTGGCGAAACTTCGTCGATTTGGAGGGCGTTCGGTCCTGTTCCATGTGCGGCCCAGGCGCGTGTGCGCTTCAGTTTTTGAAAAACTCCGGCGTAGGTTTTGATGAGATCTGGATTGAAGACTCCTGCGAGTTGGAACTCAGGTCTGGCAGGGTTCAGTAGGGGGCCGATGATGTTGAAAATGCTGGCACTGCCGCGTTGGGCGAGAAGCTTTCTGACCGGCACAACCTCGCGGAATGCGGGATGGCAGGCTGGGGCGAAAAGGAAGCAGCAACCGGCCGCTTCCAAGGCTGTGGCGATGGAGTGCGGAGGAAGGTCGATTTTCACGCCGAGAGCTTCGAGGACATCGGCTCCGCCGGATTTCGAGGTGATGCCCCGGTTTCCGTGTTTGATGACTTTTGCTCCGGCTCCGGCGACCACGAACATGGAGGCGGTCGAGATGTTGAAAAAGCCCGCGCGGTCTCCGCCGGTGCCGCATACATCGATGCAGCCCTCACCCGAAAACGGCAACTTTACAGCCCGCTCGAGCAGGACCTCGACGAAGTCCGCAATTTCCTCTGCCGACTCTCCGCGCTTGTGCAGAGCCTGCAGGAAATCAGCCCGCACCTCGGTGGACTGCCCCTCATCGAGGAGCAGGTCGCAGGTGGTTTGTATCTCGGAGAAGGTGAGGGGATTTCCCTCTTCGACGCGTTTTGTGAGTTGCGGGAGTGTCATTCCCAAGCGGGACTTAGGGCACTTTGACCGGTTTGAGTTTCCATATGTCCTTCGCGTATTCGCTGATCGTGCGGTCGCTGGAGAACTTGCCGACCCGTGCGGTATTCAGCACGGCCATTTTCGCCCAGCGGGCTTTGTCCTGGAATGCGGCGGAGACTTTTTCCTGCGCGTCGCTGTAGGCGGCGAAGTCTGCAAGGCAGAGGTAGGGATCGTGGTAGATCAAGTTGTCGCGCAGAGGAGTCAGGATGTCGGCGCTTTCGTCTCCTGTGAAGTAATCCGACCCGAGCCAATCGATGATGGCGGCGAGTTCGGGATTGGCGCGGTAGTAGTCGCCGGGGTTGTAGCCCTTGGCGAGGAGTTCGTGCACTTGCTCGACGGTGTTGCCGAAGATGAAGATGTTTTCTTCGCCGACTTCCTCGAGGATTTCCACATTCGCGCCATCGAGTGTGCCGATGGTGAGCGCGCCGTTGAGGGCGAGTTTCATGTTGCCCGTTCCCGAGGCTTCTTTTCCAGCGGTGGAAATCTGCTCGGAGAGATCGGCTGCTGGAACGATGCGCTGGGCCAGCGAGACGCGGTAGTTCGGCATGAAGGCCACTTTGAGTTTGTCCTTGATGCGTGGGTCGGTGTTGATCTTGGAGCCGACGGCATTGATGGCCTTGATGATCCGCTTGGCCATTTCATAGCCCGGAGCGGCTTTGGCAGCGAAAATGAAAACACGCGGCGGGATATCGAGATCTGGATTCTGCAACAGGCGGCGATAAAGCGCGAGGATGTGCAGAAGATTCAAATGCTGGCGCTTGTATTCGTGGAGGCGCTTGATTTGAACATCGAAGAGCGCCGAGGGATCGACCTTCACGCCGCACTCGTCGAGGATTTTTCCAGCAAGGCGCACCTTGTTGGCGTGCTTGACGGCCATGAATTCCTCGCGGAATGAGGCGTCATCAGCGAGTGGTTCCAGTTTGCGGAGTTTGTCGAGGTCGCGCTCCCAGCCATGTCCGATGTGGCGGCATATGAGGTCGGAGAGACGCGGATTGCAGGCCACGAGCCAGCGGCGGGGTGTGATGCCGTTTGTCTTGTTCTGGAATTTCGTCGGATAAAGGGCATTGAATTCCGGGAACAGTTGGTCTTTGAGCAGTTGGGTGTGAAGGGCGGCTACGCCGTTCACGGAATGGCTTCCGACCACGCTGAGATGGGCCATGCGGACCATTTGTTCGTGGCCTTCCTCGATGAGCGAGAGGGTGCGTTTTTTATCCGTATCGCCTGGCCATTTGGCTTCGACTTCATCAAGGAAAGTTTTGTTGATATCGAAAATGATCTGCAGGTGGCGCGGCAGAACTTTGCGGAAGAGGCTGACGCTCCACTTCTCTAAGGCTTCTGGCATGAGCGTGTGGTTCGTGTAAGCAAATGTGCGGCGCACGATCCCCCAGGCTTTCGGCCATGGCAGTTCCTTCTCGTCGATGAGCAAGCGCATGAGTTCCACGACGCCGATGGCTGGATGGGTGTCGTTGAGCTGGATGGCCACTTTATCAGGGAAGGTTTCCCAGTCGGTGTTGTCTTTTTCGAAGCGGCGGATGATGTCGCGCAGCGAGCAGGCGACGAAGAAGTATTGCTGGATGAGGCGAAGTTCCTTGCCGGCTTCGGTGTGGTCGTTCGGGTAAAGCACCTTACTGACCGTTTCCGCCATGTTTTTCTGCTGCACGGCCTGCTCGTAGCCGCCGCGATTGAAGGCCTCGAAGTCGAATTCCTCAGGTGCCTTGGACTCCCACAGGCGAAGGAAATTCACCGTCTCGGTGCCGTAGCCGGGAATCGGAATATCATAGGGAATGCCGATGAGCTTGCGGAAGTCCGACCACACGCTGCTCGTCTTGCCAAGGCCGTCGGTGTGAGTTTCGACATGTCCGTAAATGGGGATTTCCTGCGAGTGCTGGGGACGGATGATTTCCCATGGAGAGCCGTATTGAATCCAGGCGTCGGGGAGTTCCACTTGGTAGCCGTTGCGGAATTCCTGTTTGAAAAGACCGTATTCGTAGTGGATGCCGTAGCCGACAGCGGGGAGGTCCAGCGTCGCGAGGGAGTCGAGAAAACAAGCTGCCAAGCGGCCGAGACCGCCGTTTCCGAGGGCCATGTCGTATTCCTCGTCGCGTGTCTCCTCGAGCGGATGGCCCAGTGTTTCCAAGGCTTCCGAGACGTCTTTCAACACACCGGCGTTGATCATGTTGTTCACGAAAAGCCGGCCCATGAGGAATTCCATCGAGAGATAGTAAACCCGGCGCACATTGCCTTCCGAATGGACGGCCAATGTTTTCATCATGCGCTCGATGATGACTTTTTGAATGGCCTTGGAAGTGGCGATCCACCATTCGCGGCGGGAGGCTGATACGGAATCGCGGGCGAGGCCGAATTTCAGTTGGTCGATGATTTCCTGTTCAAAGCTTATTGATTTGTCCTTTTTCATAAAATTCCCTGTCCCCTTTGTATTTGAGGAGTCTTTTTCGGCGAGCAAAAAGTCGTTCGCCAAAGCGCCATTTTCGACACACCCAATGGGGGCCTATCCGATAAGCTCTTCGAGTTCGCCGACTCGCTTCGAAAACAAATCCAGCGTGGCCTGCACGGGCGCGGGAGTGCTCATATCCACGCCGGCTTCGCGCAGTGTTTCGACCGGGAAGCGACTGCCGCCGCTGCGGAGGAATCCGAGATAGCGGGTCGCGTCGCCTGTTTCCAGAACTTGGGTTGCCAGTGCCACGGCTGCCGAGAGGCCTGTGGCGTATTTGTAAACATAGAAAGCGTTGTAGAAATGAGGGATTCGCAGGCACTCCAACTCCAACTCTGCGTCGATCGCAAAGCGCGGGCCGAAGTAGTCGTTCAGGAGTTTTCGGTAGATGCCTTTGAAACTCTCCAAGGTCAGCGCCTCGCCTGCCTCCTCGGCCGCGTGGGATTCGCGTTCGAATTCGGCGAACATGGTCTGCCGGTAAAGCGTTCCCCGAATATCATCGATCTGGCGGTTTAAAATAAACGCCTTCATCGCGCGGTCATCGGTCGTTTTCAGTAGATGCTCGGTGAGGAGCACCTCGTTGAAAGTGGACGCCACCTCGGCAAGGAAAATGGGATATCCG
>JBIIUB010000008.1:0-52712 GCA_044340205.1 Terrimicrobiaceae bacterium | reverse complement strand
CTGGGGTGAATGAAAACATCGGTTCCCAAGCGAAAGTGGTTTTTGACAAGTTTCATGTCGTGGCCACAGCAAGCAAGGCCGTGGATGAAACTCGCCGAGCGGAAGCACGCCAAAGTGCGAGTGCCCACAATGTTTTAAAGGAGAGCCGTTGGGTCTGGCTCAAAAATCCCGAGAACCTCACCGATAAGCAGAAGATCAAATTCAGGAGTCTGGAGAAGGAAAATCTGGCCACGGCGCGAGCTTACCAAATGCGCTTGAATCTCACAGAAATCTATAACATTCCTAACCAGTTCTTGGCGAAGAAGAGATTTATGGCGTGGTGTCGCTGGGTGCGCCGTGTGTCCAAAAAGTATGCCAGTTTGATGTTTGCAAAGATGGTTTCCTGCGCAGGCATGATCGAGCGTCACCTTGAGGGTATCCTCGCCTATTGGAATCGGAAAACCACAAACGCCTTCTTGGAGGGACTCAACAGCGTCTTCTCTGCCGTAAAAAGGAAAGCCAGGGGCTACCGATCGACCGACAATCTCATCACCATGCTTTATTTCACCGCTGGCAAGCTAAGAATCCCTGCCTCCCACTGAAAATAGCGAAGAACCAAATTTTTCTGCCAGACGGCTGGCAATCAAAGTTTTTCCCGTTCCGGAGTTTCCCGTAAGAATCAAAAAAGGCTTTGAGAGCAACGAATAAGCAACCCGCTTGTTTTCAATGAGCTCAATATCGAATCCGATGGTCTCAGACATAAGTTGATGTGTTGCGGAATCGCCTCCTGCGGCCCGATTGGACAGCGGAAAGCCGCTCAACTCAAGCCAAACCTCCTTATCCAGATCGCTTACCTGTGACATGCCCTTTCGGTTTCGTTCCTCGGCAAGAGGATCGAGAAAGATGAAGTTCGCGATTTTCATTCCAATCGATGCCGGTGTCCGCTCCAACATTGCCGCCATATCGCGGACTTGTTGTTCTTTTTTATCCTGGGCGCGAGGGCGTTCTTTCAAATAAAGCTCAAGAACCTGGGCGGTATGCTCCTTTGTCCATTTCATGACAAGCTCGTTTCCTTTTCAAAATACTCCGCAGCCTCCAGCCCGTAAGGTTGGAAATTCCGCGACCATTCGATCCACGATTCTACGCCATAGAAGTTATCCGGTGCGCCCGCCGCTTTACACCACTCCTGCACGGCTTCTTCAAATTTGCGGGGAGCAGATGGATCGCGCAAATCCATCGGTTGGCACTCGCAGGGACCACCCCAGCCATCGGAGACAACCCGAATGCAATCGACTCCATTTTTCGCAATCACTGCGGTGAATGCCGGCGAGTCACCATGCCCGGCTTGAGCCTTGAATGTCCGCACCCGAAAAGCCGCAACCGAGTGGTGAACCGACGCAGAAACAATAGCATGCTCAGCCTTGGTGAATGTGGCTGGGAGAGACTCCACTACGGAACGGCCTTTATTGCAAAAAACTCTAACCGATCCAACGGAGACCAAACCGACCACGCCCAACTGCTCGACTCCATTTTCATCAAGGAAAGAGACCGTATCACCCACTTTATGTTTCGATTCCAAGGCAGCAGGCAAAGGTCCATCAAATGGGACAAACCGACTTGTCGGCGCGCTGACGACGGAAATCCCGTCATCCAGTAGAACTTTCAACTTTCCCCTTGCCGACTGCAAGACTACCCCCGAACGCACCCGCCCCTGGTAGGGAGCGGTCGTCTGGACAAGTGAGTTTTTTTTCATTGAAGCGAGTATGTTAGATCAAAAATGTCCCTTTGCCCTATGGCTCTGAAGGTAGCTTTGAAGTGGGCTAAAATGTTTGGGAATGTTGATCTTCTGGCCATGGCGGTTGTGAGCGTGAAAGGGGTCAGCAACTGTCTTGATATTTAGAAATCTACGAGACGAGTTTAGTATAAAAATCACCCACAATTGTGCATTGGATTTTCGATGCATAAAGGATTTTTTTGACAGGATAACAGGATTAGCAGGACGGGGAGGATGGATTTTGAATGTTGGATTGCGATACTCCTATGCGCTTCGCGACTCAGGCGTGATGTGGCGCAACCGGAGGCGAGAAGGGTCAGCAAAAGGGCGATAGCCTTCCAAAGATCCTGACCGCCTATCGGCAAGGTGTGTTGTTTTTTCATAAAGGATGCGGCGAGGTCGAGGTGGGATGGTGCTCAGTCGTAAATAACGCCGGGGTTCATTTCGCGGGGCGAATACCAAGTGATGCCGTGTTCCTCCTTGAGTATTTCTTTTTGTCGCCGCCAAATGAGATGGCAGGTGCCGAGGTGCTCGTATTTGCCTCCCGAGACTTCTTGATGGGCGCGGTCTGCGGCCGCTTTGATGATCGGGCCGATGTCCGGATCATCTCTGATCGGGTCGTAGAGAAAGCGGATTTTAGGGTGGGTGTGTTTATTGGTCTGCCTGGCAAGCTCGCGACGGCGCAGGAGCTCGGGATCGGTGGGAGGAGGCGGAGGTGGTCGCTGCATCTTTGCCCGGAGGGCTTCTTGAGCGAGGTCTTCCTCGCGCTTTCGGCGCTCGCGTCGACGCTTGAAGGGCAGCAGCAGAATCCAGAGGGGAATCCAAATCGGGCTTGTGAGCGTGATAAACGCACCGGTGGCGATTTTGACAAACAAGTCTTCGTGCGGTGACGGATTCCTCCGCTTGCCTTGAATGGAAAGAGTAGATGGTGAGAATTTCATCGCTTAGTGGATGGCTGATTTTTCGGCACGAAACAAAACTCCTCTTGCTTCGCAGATTGTGTCTGGAAAAGGCGCTGCGGGCGGAAACGGATCAGCGTCGACTGGATGAGGTGTAGGATTTTGGTGATCATTTCGCCGGGAGCCTAACAAGGCCGGTCGGACATCCGCTGGGAGTGGAAAAATTTTCTGAATTTTTTTTGCTAAGAATTTGTTGGTGCGTTGGCGCGTGTCATCGTGATCTCGCGAGTGTCACCATCTATCGGACCTTTTTCCTTCTCTGGCGCAAGCCTCGGCACGCCATGCCAGAGCCTCGGCACGCCGTGCCGGGGCGTTAGCACGCCGTGCCGGAGCGTTGGAACGCCATGCCGGAGCGTTGGCACGCCATGCCGGAGCGTTGGCACGCCATGCCGAAGCGTTGGAACGCTGTGCCGAAGCGTTGGAACGCCGTGCCGAAGCGTTGGAACGCCGTGCCGGAGCGTTGGAACGCTGTGCCCGGGGTGAGGAAAACGGATGAGCCCGATTGAGGCGTGAATCAGTGTCAACACGGGCGGGACGCCCATGCCCCCATGGATTGTGCGTTTTTCACGCCTTCATTCCACTTCTGGCATGGCCCATGAAAAAAATGAGCAGAAAATAAAATTTTTCTTTGCGTAGCATATTTTATTATTTTATATGTTACAGCATGAGCCCTGCTACAAAAGAAGCGCACCACCTACCAAGATCCGAGTGGGATTTTTCAAAAATTCCTTTAGGTGAGATGGAAGCATGTTTTGCTTGGGAGTATGCTCGGGAGTGGGAAAACATCGATTATGTTGAAATTCCGCCGGAGACAATCGTAAAAGCTGCATGCGGCGGAAGTGATGAGGAGTGTGATTGGGAAGAAGTGGAGAATCCCGAGTATGAGAATTATCTTCAGGATCCCGACGAAATCGTGGGATGCTTGCGAGGGAATATGGTGGCAGAAAACAGGTCATATTTAGAAACCCCATGGCAGGCCTTAAAGAAGGAAAAGCGGGCGGAACTGGTGAGTCTGGGGACTCCGGATGCGATTGGAATCTTGGAACTGCAACCGAAAACTTCGAATTTCAATTCGGGGTTCGGTCTTTTGGAAGACTCGACAGCAACACCCTGCTTTGCTGCAGCCGCTTTCCGGATCAATTGGAACCAAAGCGACAAGCGCCTTGTCTCGGATTTCAGCGATTGGTTAAAGGCGAACCGAAAAAAACCGGCGAGGGAGTCGCGAGGTCGTAATCGCAGGGACTCCCTGAATATGTTGGCGGCGATGCGCCTTCTGCACCGGATGCCGCTCGAGGAGGCGATCATTCACACCACACGGGTGCTCGGTGAGCCGCTTTATGGAAAGAGACCCTCTTGGGAAAGGGCAAGGAAAGCGGCTTTGGAAATTTTCCGGAATGAATTTCTGGTGCATCCCCAGGATGATGAAGTTCCGAAGTCGTATGAGAAATATACAAAACCACCGGAGGATGATTTTGATTTTTAAGAAGTGCCTATTTTTGAATTTTCCAACCATCGGGCTGAGACGAATTGGCAGGAGAAATGGGAATGACGAGCGAACAGTGCCGCCGCGTGCGGTGTTGGCGTTACCCCATGCAGTGTCAGTGAACAAAGAAAGGAGGTGAAAAAGGTGAAAAACTTAATCGAGAAATCTAAGAAGCTTCTGAACTCGTGGCAGGAAATGGCCCCGACGAGTCTCTTTTGCGGAATGTCTCTGGAAAAGTTTCGTGGCACGGTCAACCCGGCCATCGAAATTTGCGAGAGCATCGTAAAGGCGGATCAGGAACGGGTCGCAAAAGTCATTGCGCGAGATGCAGCCTTGAAGAACTTGAACGATGGCTACCAGCTTGTCGTCAACGGAATCAAGGGATCGGCCGAGCATGGAGAGGACTCCCCTCTCTACGGTTCGATCGGCTACAAGACACGCTCGGCAAGACAGTCCGGACTAACCCGCTTGAAAAAAGGCCAGTCCGAACCTGTCGCTGCCAAGTAGGACGCCGAGATATCGGCATGGAACAGACCCGTGCGGGCATAACCCGCCAAGGTGATCGTGGTGCCTAACCATCCGCGAAACCCACAAGACGGTCGCATGTTTGCAGCATGCGGCCGTTCTTTTTTTAAATGACAGGAAAAATCGCTCGACGCAACCCCATTTTAAACAGAAAACCTGCGAAGGAATTCATGTTTTCTTCCACCATGAATGGAACGAATTTTCATGAATAGCGCGCTGTCGCTCGATTGCTGTAGCGGCGTCTCTATGAGCGCCGGGGGGGGGCCTTCGATTCGGCAGTCATAGACAGCCGCTACAAACCTGCGGATCGTAAGTCAGGGATGCCTTGCCGTCGGCATCACAAGATTCATCCACCACAGCGGCGTTTCTTCTGGATGCAATGGCGGCTCCGCCGCATGGATGGGTCAGCGACGGCGCGCCGCCCCTACCCTGCGTGCAAGAGCGCGCTGTCGCGCGATTGCTGTAGCGGCACCTCTATGAGCGCCGGGGGGGACTTTCGATTCGGCAGTCATAGACAGCCGCTACAAATCCGCGCGGCAGCGGGAAACCCTTGGAGGGGTCGACTTTTGCCTCCACGAGAGCCCCCTACCCTGACGCCACAGCGAAGCGAGCCGCTTAATACGACTGCAGGGAGCGCGGTGGGCCGAGGATTTCGCGCCAGATGATGGCTTGGCGAAGGGTTGCCGGGGATTTGATGATGGCGACCGGTTGGTGCGTTTTGGTCGGGGTGACTTTGCGCTTGGGACGCGGAATGGGTTGCACGGGTTCCGGTATTTTTTGCGGCGCCGGGGCTTCTACTTCTTGAAGGGTTACTGGGGCCGGAGGCTCCTCGGGCAGGGGAATTCCGAATGCCTCGAGGAACTTGCGCATCTCCTGCTGGGGAGCGGGTTCAGGAAGTTCCTGAACGGGGGCGGGCGATGGAGCGGGTTCGAAGTAGGGGTTAGGCTCCGCTTCCTGCCTGCGGGCGCGCTCTTGCTCAAAGCGGCGCTGCTCGCGGCGTTTGCCGGACTGCTCGATCAGCCAGTTGATAAGGCTGATCGCTCCAATAATGAGGAGCAGGACGAGTTGTTCCATGGCGGAATCAGGCCGGCGTGGATGCAGGCGGCGTGGCTATGGAGTCACGCATGGCGGTGTCGGACTGGATATTTTTCAAGCGCATGTAGTCCATGACTCCGAGGTTTCCATTTCGGAAGGCGGCGGAGATGGCCTCTGGAACTTGGGCCTCGGCTTCGACGACCTTGGCCTGCATTTCTTGCGTGCGGGCTTTCATTTCCTGCTCGGTGGCGACGGCTGCGGCACGGCGCATTTCGGCTTTGGCCTGTGCAACAACCTTGTCGGCCTCGGCCTGTTCGGCTTGCAGCTTGGCACCAATATTGTCGCCGATGTCGACATCCGCGATGTCCACCGAAAGGATTTCGAATGCGGTGCCGGTGTCGAGTCCCTTGGCGAGGACGGTCTTCGAGATGCGGTCGGGGTTTTCCAAGACATCTTTATAGGAAACGGCGGAACCGATGGAGGTGATGATGCCTTCGCCGACACGGGCGATGATTGTATCCTCTGTGGCACCGCCGACGAAGCGGTTCAGATTGGAGCGAACGGTCACGCGGGCACGGACTTTGACTCCGATTCCGTCGCGGGCCACGGCGTCGATGGTGACTTTGCCGGTGGCGGGATTCGGGCAGTCGATGACTTTCGGATTGATGCTGGTGCGGACGGCTTCGAGGACTGTTTTGCTGGTGCCTTTAATGGCGAGGTCGATGGCGCAGGCGCGGTTGAAATCGAGTTGCAGCGCGGCTTTGTCGGCTGCAATGAGCGCGAGAACGACATGGGAGACATTTCCACCGGCGAGGTAGTGGGCTTCAAGCGGGTCGGTGTCGATATTGATGCCCGCTTTGACAGCGGTGATACGGCTGTCCACGACGAGCCCCATGGGCACTCGGCGCAGGCGCATTCCGATGAGCTTGGCAAAGGAGACAGGCGCATCGGCAAGTTTGGCACGCAACCAGGTGCCAAAGAAATTCAACAAGATGAATCCCATGACAATTGCTGAAAGCAGGACGATTCCGAAGATAAAATAGACGGCGAATTGTGAAATCATAGTGGTTTTGAGGCGCGCACAAAATGGCACAACTTTTCCACTGCGCTACTAAAATGTGCGTTAAAAATTCCGTTACTCGGAAAAGGCGTCAACCTGATCAAGTATGACATCCGCAAAACCTGGATCCGTGCCGATCGCGCCGCTGTAAAAAAGATTCCTGCCACGCAGGTGATACGGGTTGTTTCGAAAAACCTGACTCTGGCTTGCCGCCGGTCCGACATCCTCGGCGATGCCGAGAAGAACGGGGATGTCCTGGTAGCTGTGCAGGCCATCCGAGATGAAAAACGGCACAACGACGACATTAGGTTGGGAAGCAAGTTTGTCCCAATCGGAAATGAGTGGTGCCTCCTCCATGTAAGCCGAGAGGACTTCGGCGTATTCGCCGGTTTCGGAAATTTTTTGGACCTGGAGCTTGGCCGCAACAGCGGAATTTTCGTTGAGCCCGGTTCCGTGTCCCACAATGAAGAGGCTTGTCTCCTTCGTCGGCACGCCGGGAGCGACCATACGGGCCTGTTTCATGAGAAGACCGGTCATGGCCTCGTGGTTGCCTGCGGGTTCGCAATAGTGAATGACGCGTCCTCCGACGCTTGTGGTTTTTCCAGAGAGTTCGAGTTCGCGGGGAATGACGGTTTGGGTGAAATAGCCCTCACTGATGAAATTCGGCACGACGAAAACCTCGTCGCTGTCCACCATGCGCAGGACTTCGCGAAAAGTGGGTTCCTCCTTCCAGAAACAAACGGCCACTTCGGCAAAGATGCCGCGTTCCCGTATGGTGCGGGCGTGAACAAGCGAGGGTGCGCTTGAGTCGGGATTCACTGTGGACCCGTGACCGACGATGATGAGGGCACTATTGGAGAGGTTTTTTTTCATTCGAGGAGTTCGGCACAGACCTTGGCGGCATCGAAGTGTTTTTCCGCATAGGCGCGGGCGGCTTCGGAGTGCTGTGAGTAATTGGCAGAAATTTCATCAAGAGCGCTGGCAGCCTCCTGCGGCGTGTTGAAGGCGATGGCACCTTCGCCTGATGGCAGGTAATCGCTCCAGCCCGTGTCCTGAACGACGACCGGCTTGCCAGCGGCCAGGTAACAGGCGCTGCGGCAGCTGAACCAACCGCTTTGCGAGCGCACATAGCCATTTTTGGCGATGCTCCACTCGCCTTTCGAGGAGGACAAAAAATTGCGGTAGGTGGTGTAGTCGGGCAGGTGGGTGTCCGGCTCGATGATGTGCCAGCCTTTGGACTCGAGCATCTCAGTCGGGCGTTTGCTGCCGACCCCCTGCCCCATCGCGAGAACGAATTTTTCCTTGGTAATGCCGGGCAGGTCGAGGAAGCGCTCGAACTCGATGTCCTTCTGCCCGTATTTTTGACCGTTGTAATCCTTCGGCGCATAGCTGGCCCAGTTCATGACAGTGGTCCAGGCTCCGCTGGCGATGTGGTTTTTTGAGTCATCAGCGCTGGATTCCTTCCAATACCCGAGAGCGATCGGTTGAACGGTGGGACGCCAGTGGAAACCGGCAGTCGGCACCTCGCAGCCCGGCTTGCCGATATTCAAACCAAAAGAATAGTGCCGCTCGTGCGAGGCGACGCGCTTGGCGTATTCGGAGGCGGGATCGGCCGCCAACCCGATCTGGGTAAACATGGGATCGCCATCCAAGAAGAGCTTGAGAGGGATGCGCGAGGTTTCATCGCGAAGCCAGCAGGCGCCGGAGACATTGGCGAGCACATCTGCCGAAGCGATGATTTTTTCGGCTTCGGCGGCATTTGCAACGCCGTGATATTTTTCATTAGCGACATTGCGGTAAATCCAACGATCCCCCATGCCGAATTGTTCCATGACGCGGGCGAGGTAGGCGGTATTGTGCGAACAATCCGCGCTGGGCTCCATCTTCACCGGATCATAGGCCCAAGCGCCCGTGTCCTCGAGATACCACACATCATGCCCCAGAGCGCGAAAGCCCAGCGCATACTGAATGTAATCCCATGTAACCCCTCCGAACGCGTATTGCCCGATCAACCCGGTGACGATAATCCTCATTGCCGAGCAAGCTAACGCGCCGAATCCATGTCGACAAGATTCGCGATGCGGCACAATGGCAGTATTGCGCTTCTCGGCGGCTTGTTTTTATATGACAGCGCATGAGCCGTTTCTCCATAGCCCTCTTGGGTGCGATGATGCTGTTTTTCGCGGGATGCAAAAAAACATCCACGCCTGAGCCTGCTTCGGTCCCCGAGCCCACTCCCGCCCCAACGCCCACGCCGCTACCGGTGGTCAATGTCGGAGTTTTCCTCCCGCTGAAGGGACTTGGACAGGGCAGCGCGAACGAGGTTTTGAATGGCCTCACCATGGGTGCCGAGGAGGTCAATGCTGGCGGAGGCGTCATCGGCCACATGCTGCGCCTTGTGGTGCGCGACACGCGGGCGGAACCCGAGCGCGCTGAAAAAGCTGTTCGCGATCTCGTGCGGGAGGACAAGGCCGTGGCATTGATCGGCGGTCTTTCCGCAGGCAGCGCCGAGGCGGCGATGGCGGCAGATGAAATACAGATACCGCTCATAGCTCTCGGCTCCACCATGCCGGGCATTCCTTCGCAGGAGCCGTTTATTTTTCGACTCTGCCAGACGGATTTCCACTCCGGGCGCGTGATGGCGAAATTCGCCGCTACACTCGGCGCCAAGCGGGCCCTTGTGTTGTATGATCCCGCCGACGAATTCTCCAAAACCCTCGCGCTCGCCTTCGGAAAACAATTCAAAAGAAAGCCCGACGCCCGCATCGCCGGCGAGTCTTTCGCTACAGGCACGGTGGATTTCACCAAGCACCTCCAGACGATAAAAAAGAAGAATCCCGATGTTGTTTACCTTCCCCTGCCCGCCGATCAAGCGGCTCCCATTCTGCGCAAAGCCCGCGAACTCGGGCTCACCATGCCATTCCTCGGAACGGCGAATTGGGATTCCCTCGAATTTCCTCTGATGGTCGGCGAATCGGGGAACAACACTTATTTCCCGGGACGATTCAATCCAGATGGCCCCTCGGATGCCGTGCAGCTTTTCCTCGAAGTCTATGAGCGCAAAAATGGCAACTTCCCCTCGGCGTCGGCCGCCATGGGCTACGACGCCTTAGTGGTGCTGGCGGATTCCATTCGCAGGGCTAATTCCACGGAACCCGCGAAACTCCGCGAAGCCCTTGCCTCCACCATGAATTTTCCCGGCCTCACAGGGGAAATCACCATCGATCCCGAACTCGCCCGCGTGGAAGCCGTGCCGCTCCTGAAACTGGATGCAGGAAAAATCAGCTTCCTCGAAATGATCGAGACGAACTAAACCCAGCTCAAGGCGCAGGCTGAATCAATTCGATCTCGTATCCCTCCGGCGCATCCACAAAAGCAATCACCGAGCCACTGGAGGTGGTCATGGGTCCATCGCTCAGCGGATATCCCAACGCAGCGGCGTGCTTGGCAAAGGCCTCCATATCGGCCACCCCAAATGCCAGATGCGTCAAATCCGGCCCCACGACAACAGGACCGCTGCCATCATATTTGCAGATCTCCACCATGGCGTCGCTGCCAGGCACCTTCAAAAAAACCAACTCAGATCCCCGAGGACTTTTTTTGCGGCTCACCTCTTCAAGTCCGAGAACATCGCGGTAAAAGTTGATTGTCTTATCGAGATCGCTGACGCGATAGCGGGTGTGGAGAAATTTTGTGACCATTTTGTTAGAGGTAAGAGGCACTCAATATGTGGCCAAATCTGAAAGTCCGGCAATCATTCCCTTCGGCTTTTTTCTTGCGACACCATCATCACACGCGTATTTAAGAAATTGTTGCGCCTGCAAACACTCGTTTGGGGTTGCTACACGGAAGGGTGGCTGAGTCCGGTTTAAGGCACTCGACTCGAAATCGAACGTAGGGAAACCTACCGCGGGTTCGAATCCCGCCCCTTCCGCCATAAATTCGCGCAGCGAATTCAAAACCATGGGCGCGGGATGAGAACGCAGTTCGAGTGCCGTGAAGCGGCACAGACTGCGCGAAGCGCAGCCCCATAGGGCGAAGGCCAAAGGCCGAAGTCAATCCCGCCCCTTCCGCCATCCTCCTTTTTTCGCGGCGCCAATTTTCCCTGTCGCTGGGATTGCGAAAGCGGGTTCTTTCGAGCACACTCCGCGGCCGTATGAAAAAAATCGTCGTTGCTTACTCCGGAGGTTTGGACACCTCGGTCATTCTAAACTGGCTCAAAGACACCTACGGAGCCGAAATCATCGCCTTCTGCGCTGATGTGGGACAGGCTGAAGAACTCGATGGACTCGAGGAGAAGGCCCTCAAAACCGGAGCCGCGAAGTGCTATGTGGACGACCTTCAGGAGGAGTTTGCGCGCGATTTCATTTTCCCGATGTTGCAGGCCGGTGCCATCTACGAGGGACAATATTTTCTGGGAACCAGCATCGCCCGTCCGCTCATCGCAAAGCGCATGGTCGAGATCGCCCGCGCCGAAGGGGCCATGGCAGTGGCTCACGGAGCGACCGGAAAAGGCAACGACCAGGTTCGTTTTGAACTCACTGCCGCAGCTCTCGCACCCGAGATCGAGGTCATCGCACCGTGGCGCGACGCCCGCTTCCGCGAGAAATTCCCCGGCCGCTCGGAAATGATCGCTTACGCCGAGGCCCACGGGGTGCCTGTTGCCGCCAGCGCGAAGAAGCCGTATTCGATGGATCGAAATCTTCTGCACATCAGCTACGAGGCAGGCATCCTTGAGGATCCGTGGTATGATGCGGGCGACCTGAAAAACCGCGACTACTTCACGACCCTCTCAGTCCTTCCGGAGGATGCTCCAGATCAAGCGGAGTATGTGGAACTCGAATTCGAACGCGGCAATTGCGTCGCGGTGAATGGCGAGAAACTGAATCCGCTCGGAGTGATGAACAAACTCAACAAACTCGGCGGCAAGCATGGCGTTGGACGCGTTGACATGGTGGAGAACCGCTTCGTCGGCATGAAGAGCCGCGGCGTCTATGAAACACCAGGTGGAGCGATCCTGCACTTCGCCCACCGCCAGATGGAGTCGCTCACGATGGATCGCGAAGTCATGCACCTGCGCGACTCGCTCATTCCAAAATACTCGACTCTCGTCTACAACGGCTTCTGGTTTGCGCCCGAGCGCGAGGCCATTCAAGCGCTCGTGACGGAGTCGCAAAAAAATGTCAGCGGCACGGTGCGTGTGAAACTTTACAAAGGCGGCATCCACGCCGCAGGAGTGAAGAGCCCGCTCAGCCTCTACAACCCGCACATTGCCACAATGGAGGCGGATCCCACGAAGGCCTACAACCAAGATGACGCCACAGGCTTCATTCGCCTCAACGGCCTCCGACTCAAAGTCGCCGCAGGAGTGCACGGGGCTTGAACGAAGACCGAATCACACTTGCACCAATAGCATCACATCCCTTTAATCAATAATCTATGTCATCAACGGAATCCGGTTACTCACGCAAGAACCCCTTTCCGGCCAAGCTGTCTGTAAATCGCAAACTGACGGGCGAAGGGTCGAACAAGGATACACGCCATTTTGAAATCTCGCTCGAAGGCTCGGGACTCGCCTATGAAGTCGGCGACTCGCTGGGAGTCTTTGCATCGAACAACCCCGCTCTCGTGGAACTTGTCCTCAAGGAACTGGGATTTTCCGGCGAAGAGCAGGTTACCACGGCAGACGGCGCTCCCGCCTCCATGCGTGAGGCCCTTACGATGAGCTATATCCTCACTGAGCCTTCCAAGCAGCTTCTTTTGGCCGTCGCCGAAAAGGACAGCTCGGGAGCATTTCTCGCCAACCTCTTCCTCCCCGAGGAAAAGGCTGCGTTGGAAAATTTCCTCTGGGGTCGTGATGTTCTGGATGTGCTTCAAGAGTTCACAGCCGCCCGCTTCACTCCCGAGGAATTCGTCAAAGTCCTTCGCAAGCTCCAGCCCCGCCTTTACTCTATCGCCTCATCTCAGCGTGCCGTTGGCGAATCCGTTCACCTCACAGTCGCTGTCGTCCGCTACAAGGTCGAGCACAGCCAGCGCGACCGCGAAGGCGTCTGCTCCAGCTACCTCGCGGAGCGCGTGGACTCGGGCTCCGTCCCTGTCTTCGTGCATACGGCGAAACATTTCCGCGTGCCTGAAAACCCCGACGCTCCCGTGATCATGGTGGGCCCAGGCACAGGCATTGCTCCCTTCCGCGCCTTTCTTCAAGAGCGCAAGGCCACAGGAGCCAAGGGACCGAACTGGGTTTTCTTTGGAGATCAAAAATCCGCCACCGACTACCTCTACAAGGAGGAGTTCGAAGCCGCCCACGCTTCGGGCGTTCTGACGAAACTCACCACGGCCTTCTCACGCGACCAGGCCGAAAAAATCTATGTTCAGCACCGCATGCTCGAGCACGGCGCGGAACTCTACGACTGGCTCCAAAAGGGCGGTTATTTCTATGTCTGCGGCGATGCCAAGAACATGGCCAAAGATGTCGATGCCGCACTCCACACCATCGCCGAGCGCCATGGCAACATGACGGCCGAGCAGGCGAAGGAATATGTGGACGCTCTCAAAAAAGAGAAGCGCTACAGAAAGGATGTTTATTAATCCATCCCGCGCCAAGCGGTGGACGCTCCCGATCATCCTCGGCGGCGTCGCAGTGATGGTTCTAAAAATCGTCCTTCTCATGCGTTTTCGCACGCACTCTTCGAAATCAGACTCTCCATCTCAAAAATGAACGACACCCCGCAGCATGTGCACTTTCTGGGCATCTGCGGCACAGCGATGGGATCCGTCGCGGCCGCGATGAAAGACAAGGGCTTCAAAGTCACCGGCCAGGACGACAATGTCTATCCGCCGATGTCCACTTTTCTGGAGTCCAAGGGCGTCGCCATCACAAAGGGCTTCCAACCGGATGACATCCCGTCGGCGGATTTGATCGTGATCGGGAACGCCATGTCGCGCGGCAATGCGGCTGTGGAGGCCGTTCTGAACCGCAAGTTGCTCTACCTCTCAATGCCCGAGACGCTGCGGCATTTCGTTCTACGCGGGCGGCACAATCTGGTCGTCACCGGCACCCATGGAAAAACAACGACCACCTCGATTCTGGCGTGGATTTTTGAATCCGCTGGGCTCGAGCCCGGCTACCTCATCGGTGGCATTCCGTCGAATCTCGGCCAGGGCGCCTGTCTGCGGGACTCGAAGTATTTCATCATCGAAGGCGACGAATACGACACCGCCTTCTTCGACAAGCGTTCGAAATTCGTCCACTACCTGCCTGAACTCGTCATCGTGAACAATATCGAGTTCGACCATGCGGACATCTACCGCGACCTCGACGAGATCAAAACCAGCTTCCGCCGAATGCTGAACATTGTGCCATCCGAGGGCATGGTTCTACTCAACGGTGACGATCCAAACTGCGTCGATGCTGCCCAAAAATGTCCGGCGCCAGTAGTAGAGGTCGGCTTCTCGCCCAATTGCGGGAACCAAATTCGCAAAGTCGTCCACAAACCAGAAGGCTCCAGCTTCGAGCTTTTCGGGGAGAGCTTTTTCATACCGCTCTCCGGGGATTTCAACATCCGCAACGCAGCGATGGCCGCCTCGGCCGCACACTACTACGGCATTCCTGCCGACAAGATTCGCGCGGCCTTGGCCTCATTCCAAGGCATACGCCGCCGTCAGGAAGTGAGGGGCACAGTGAATGGCATCACCATTATCGATGATTTCGGACACCATCCCACAGCGATCCGCGAAACACTGGCCGGACTGCGCAAAAAATTCGGGCATGTTCGCCTGTGGGCACTCTTCGAGCCTCGCTCCAACACCACGCGCCGTGCGGTTTTCCAAGACGATCTGCCAAAAGCCTTCACCGAGGCCGACGGCGTCTTCATTTCACAAATTGCCCGCCTCGACCAACTGCCCGAGAATGAACGCCTCAACCCCGAGCGCGTCGTTTCGGACATCGCCGCCTCTGGCAAGCCCGCCTTCTACGAACCCACCGCCGACTCGATCATCGAGCGCCTT
Source organism: Terrimicrobiaceae bacterium (assembly GCA_044340205.1). GTDB lineage: Bacteria > Verrucomicrobiota > Verrucomicrobiia > Chthoniobacterales > Terrimicrobiaceae > UBA967. The sequence continues at coordinate 37,890 of JBIIUB010000008.1, read as the reverse complement.
AAACCGCTGGCGAAGTCCGGCGACATCATCGTGGTCTTCAGCAACGGCGGATTCGACGGCATCCACCAAAAGCTCCTCGAGCGCCTCTGATCTCAGTAAGGAGCCTGACGCTCCTGCGAATCAAAAGTAAAACGGAATTCCCTGCTCCTTGAAGGCAGATTTTTGATCTTTGAGGTATTTGTCCCCAAGCGCGTCAAATCCACCAGCGGAGCGAAAGGATTTTAAAAAGGCATTGATTTGCTCGCATAGCAGCGTGTCTTCATGTCGCAGCGCAACCGCCCAATTTTCCTTCTGAAGCGGCTGGAGCACAGCGCGCGTTTTCGAGGAATGCTCCTGGGCATTTTTCCAGATGCTCATCTGATCGTAAAGAAAGGCGTCCGCACGGCCTTGGATCACTTCCAGAACGGCGGCCGATTCTTTTTCCAATGAGAGGATCGTGGCATTTTTGATATTGGCCCGCGCCCAGACCTCGCCCGTCGTGCCTTGGCGAACGGCGAGCGTCTTCCCCGCTTGATCGAGATCCTGCTGGGATTGGATCGGGCTGTCACGCGCCACAAGAAGCGCAAGGCCGGTCGACAGGTAGGGATCGGAAAAAGCGATGGAAGCGCGGCGTTCGGGCGTATCTGTCATCGACGAAATGATGCAATCGATCTTGTCGGTCTTGAGGGACGGAATCAACCCGGTGAAGGGAATGTTTTCAATACGCACCGGCTTGCCGAGAAACTTTCCGAGAGCCTCGGCAATGTCCACGCTGACGCCTTCGGGTTTTCCAGCCGGGCCAATCGTTTCAAAGGGTGGATACGAGAGATCCATCCCCACGACCAGGGTGTTTTTGTCGCGACTCCCGCAGGAGGAAAACAGAAAGACAGCCATCGCGAGCAGCGCGGAGGCAAAGGCTCCCCGCACTGTCAGGATGCGTCTCACGGCTTGGACGATCCTTCGATTTTCTGTCCCACAGTCGAAATGCCTTCGCCAACTTTGTAGACCGCATTATCGACAGCAGCACCGGCGCGCTGTGCGGGGCCGCCAGGACCTGAGCAGCCGAGAACAAAAAACGAGGAGACGACAAGGAGAAGAGCGAGTGGTTTCATAAGCCTTCCTTAAAACATAGCCGGGCCGACCAATTCAAGATTTATGGTGATCCACTTTGTGCGCGCTTGGCAAAAACCTACCGCTTGGTAGCCTTCTCGGGATGAAGAACCGCGCACTTTCGGAAGCCACATGGATTCTGGGAACACTGGCTGCTGGATGGCTTTTTTCGCTGGCCTTGCTCCCAGTTCTATCGATCCTTTTTGCCGCGTTGCTCCTCTTTACACTCTACTTTTTCCGCGATCCGGAGCGGGTTCCTGCGGGGGATGAAAACACGGCCGTGTCGGCGGCGGATGGCGTTGTCACGACGATTGACGAGGTGGAAGAGGGAGAGTTTCTGAAAACCAAGGTCCGCCGGATCGGTATTTTCCTCTCGGTTTTCGATGTTCATGTGAACCGCACTCCCATCGCCGGCGAAATCACGCACTCGGAACCCAAGCCCGGCGGTTTCCTCGATGCCCGCGACCCGCAATCCTCGATCCTCAATCAAAGCCGCTCCTGGGTCATTTCCGGCCCGGCAGGCAATGTCATGGTCAAACAGATCACAGGAGCCATCGCCCGCCGCATCTGCCCTTGGGCGGTTGTGGGGGACAAACTCAAACGCGGCGAGCGCTTCGGCATGATCCGCTTCGGGTCGCGCACCGAGATTTTCCTCCCGATGAGCGCCGAGGTGCTGGTCAAACTCGGAGACCGGGTGCGCGGCGGGGAAACGCCTGTCGCAAAACTGAATCCGCACTGCTAAGAACCCATGCGATTCCCCAACGAGCCTAAAATCTACCTCCTGCCGAACCTCATGACGGCGGGGAACCTCTTTTGCGGTTTCGCGGCGACATTACGAATCATCGAGGCGGCCACCCTTGTTTCCAACGGCCAGCCTGCGGGAACCCTTTACCACGAAGCGATCGCGTTCATTCTGGGCGCTTGTGTTTTCGACCTGCTCGATGGACGCCTTGCCCGACTCGGTGGACATGAAAGCCCATTCGGGCGCGAGTTTGACTCGCTCGCCGACACCATTTCTTTCGGCATCGCGCCGGCGCTTCTTGTTTATCAAATCGTTCTCCGAGATTTTCAGCGAACCGGCTGGCTCATTGCCTTCTTCTTCCTGCTCTGCGGCACGCTCCGTCTGGCGCGATTCAACTGTGTCGCCGCTGCCAATGCGGACAAACCGGACAAGGATTTTTACGGCTTCCCCATACCCGCCGCCGCCGGGCTCATTGCTTCCCTTACGCTTCTCATGCTCTGGCTGCAGGCAGACGACCGCACCATCGGGCCATGGAAAAACGCGCTGCCGCCACTTTTGATTTTTCTCTCCTTCATGATGTTCAGCCATGTGAAGTATCCGAGTTTCAAAAGCGTGAACTGGCGCACCCAGCGTTCGATCCCTGCGTTTTTGGGGCTCATTTTCCTGCTCGCATTCACGGCAATGAATTACCAGTGGATGCCTGCCGTCCTCTTCGTGACCTTCCTCATTTACGGCTTCGTGCGGCCCTTCATTTCAAAGGCCATCCGCAAGGAAATCGAGGACGACGAACCCGAGACGCCTGTTGCCTGAAAACGATCCCTGTTTAGGGCAGGCTCCCGCGCTTCGTCTCGCGCAGGTAGGCTTCCATCGCCGACCAAGCTCCGGCGGCATCCCCCGCCTGCAGGGCCAGAATGCACCGCAAACGCAGGCCCTCCGGTTGATTCGCTTGCGCCGACTCGGCAACTTCGCGCCGGGCGGTCACAGGATTTCCCTTCGCTGCAAAGTAGGCAACGCGCAGGGCCAGATCGCGCGGAGGCTCCTCCGACTTCAGCACTTCAGGGGGCAACTCCGGCAAGGAGAGATCAATTTTGTAGCGATTCCCCGCAGCGGCAATGACGGCGGCGAATTCTTTCCGTGAAACCATCTGCCGCACACGAACCGGCCAAGCCGACTCCTCCCAATCAGGATTCGCACGCAGAAATTCCTCCAATTCGACTTTTCCGCCGCGATTAAACCAAGAGAGCAAAAATTCCCGCCGCTGCTCCGGAGTGAGCTTTTTCAAAAAAGCAGCATCCTTTGCGACATCCTCCATCCGCGCATTCGGCGAACTCGCCGTCCATGCGATCTGCAGATCCGGCGACAGCGTCGCATATTGGCCGAGGGATTCAAAAAGCCCAGCATGCGGTCGCGCTTGGGAGAGGAGGGTGCGGTAGTATTCCACAATATTCGCATATCCCCCGCCCTCTTGGATCCGGAGATGCTTTTGCAAGGCCTCGCCCCAGAGCGGGGCCGTCCGGGCGATGTCGGCTTGCATCCACAGCCTTCCTTGGTCGTAAGGGATCTTGGCGCTAACAGGATTCAACGCCCTCTCCGCCGCAAAAGCCGCATCCGCCACCCTCGGGTCACCCTGGCTCACGATCTCGCTGTAGCCAAGCTCTCTGTAAAGCCCACGCTCCATAGGGCTGAGTCCAAGCTCGGCATGCCCAAGGGCGACCGCCTCTTTGGCGCGCCCCTCCGCGTTGAGCTTGCGGATTTGCTCGACCACGATTTTGCCACGGTAGGGAGGAAAAGGATGTTCAGAAAACCATTGGGAGCGGACGAGAATCACTCCGCCGGCCAGCAGAACCGCACCGCATACGCCGAAGGCAGTGCGTTGAAGAATCCAGGAGAAGCTCTTCTCAGTTTGCGTCGGTGCCGGATTTCCAAACGCCAAGCCCGCCAGCACGAGCACCCACCATCCCAGTTCGATGCGGTGGATCGGGACATCCACAAAACCATGCAACATCGCCGCCAGGGCTGCGGCAACGACACCCCAGCGCAGCGGCCAGGAACCCGTATCCCGCAAACGAAAGATATCCCGGATCAGCAAAGCTAAGAGTGCCAAAGCCAGAAGAAGCGCCGGAATTCCCGCCTCTGCGGCCAGCATGAGCCAATCGCTCTCTGGATGAATCGGCATCGCCTCGTCGATGCTTGCCTGCATGTAAAAAGGAAAAACATACCCGAATGTCCCGAGCCCCGTCCCGGTGAGCGGGTAGTCCCGGATAATGTGCAAGGTATCGAGAAAAATTTTGGACCGCAGATCACCCGCGAAGAACTTGGGTTGGGACGCCTCTTCCATGCCCAAGAAGTCCAAAATACGATTGCGGGCCTCACCCTCGGATATCAGAAAAATCCAAACCAGCGTGCCGGCAATGGCGAGGGAAGATACCAGCAGCGGTAGCGAGCGGTGCGCTCTGCCAAGCACGACAAGCCACAGCACCACGCCAACAACCAAAAAAATAACCCCACCGCGCGAGATGGAGTAAAACAACAGCGAATAAACGCACAACCCGAGCGAACCGACCGCCAGCAGGAAGACAAAGGGACGCCGCATCGACCACGCCTCGCGGATGATTCCCAGTGCAAGCACACTGCCCGTCACAAGCAGGGCCGCCGTATGGTTTCGATTTGGAAAAAAGCCAAACTCCGGCGGCGACCATCCGCGCTTGTCGAAAAAGGGATACTCCCAGCCGGTCGTCTTCGCGTAGATGGCCAGCGCCGCATAGCCCGCGCAGGCCAGCAATCCCAAGAGCGCCACATACAACTTCACACCCGACCGCACAGGATGCCCCAGCGAAAACAACCCCGTCACCAGCGCACCAGCCAGAAGGACCAGCCAGTAAATCGTCTCACGCGGCGCCAAAGTGATCCATGGCAGCGATGGAAAAGCCTGGTAGCCCAGCAATGCCTGCCTCCACTCCGGCGTTGGAAACCAAGTCTGGGGCAGCAGGCTCAAGCTCGATGCGCCAAGGATTCCGGCACAGAGAAGCCAATACCGCAGCGGCACAACCCGGTTCGGCGCAAAGACAATCATCGCCAATCCCGCACAAACGAAAAAAATACCAGTCGCCCCCTGCCTCGCACCCCCGGCCAAAAACACAGCCGCCATCGCGCCAAGCACAAGAATCACCTGCACCAACGCCGAGCGAAAGGGAGGATAAGAGGTGTTTTTTTGTCCGCTGGCCATGAATTGCGGTGAACCCGCCGAGTGCCCGCATACATCACACCCGCAGGGGCATTTGCTCAAGCGGGAAAAAAATGTGAATAACTTGGGAAAAACTCACACCCTTCCCAGAGGGTTGTTCACATCCTCTTTGTGAATGAACGGGAAAAAGGTTATCAAGGCGCCATGACATTGAGCGACATCCAGCGATTGCTTGCGGAATTGGAAACCCACCCCACCCGCAGCCTTGGTCAGAACTTTCTCCACGACCAGAATCTGGCCCGTTCGATCGTCGCCCTTCTCGACATTCAACCCGGCGATCACATCGTCGAAATTGGCCCTGGACTTGGCGCGCTCACGGAGTTTCTTGTGAGTCCCGAAACGCGCCTCACGCTTATCGAAAAAGACAGCCGCCTTATCTCGCATCTCAAGGCGAAATTCGAGCATGGAACAAACCGCGTGTTCCACGCCGATGCGTTGGAATTCGACCTTCGCGAACTCTGGGGTCACGGCCCGGTGAAGATCATCGGCAACCTGCCCTACTACATTTCCACCCCCCTCATTGCGAAATACGCATCCGCCCTATCACCCGCATCAGCACTCGTTCTCACGCTACAGCTCGAATTGGCACAACGACTCGGTGCCGCGCATGATACGAGTGATTACGGCGCCATGACGCTCTGCACCGGTCGACGCTGGGACATCCGACTCGAACGCAAACTCCCGGCCTCCGTTTTCTTTCCAAGGCCCAAAGTGGACTCCGCCGTCATCACCCTCCGCCGCAAGCCGAGATCCCGCGTTCGCGCCATCGACGATTCGATTTTTGAATCCCTCGTGAGACGCGGATTTTCGGAGCGCCGCAAGCAACTCCGCAACCTGCTTCCCGAGTTCAAAAACGACTGGGAAAAAATCACCACCGCCCTTGGCATGCCGCCTACTGTTCGCGCCGAGCAACTCAGCCCCGCCCAATGGGAGTCCCTCGCCTTCACCGCCGCACCCGCCACCGCCCAGCATGGTAACGAGTGGTTCGATGTCGTGGATGAGCAGGACCGCGTGCTGCGATCCGAGTTCCGAGATGTCATTCATGTGAATAACTTGCTGCACCGCGCCGTCCACATGCTCCTTTTCAACGCCTCCGGAGAGCTTTACCTCCAAAAACGCTCCATCTGGAAAGACCGCAACCCCGGCCTATGGGACTCCTCCGCCGCCGGACATGTCGATTCCGGCGAAGACTACCTCACCGCCGCCCGCCGCGAACTCCAAGAAGAACTCGGCATCGAAGCCCCTGCCCTGACTCCCCTCACCCGCCTCACGCCGAATGAATCCAACGGCTGGGAATTCATCCAAGCCTACCAAGGCCGCCACGAAGGCCCATTTGAACCGGCACCGATGGAAGTCGAAACCGGCGCCTTCTTCCCATTGGAAAAAATCCGCGCTTGGGCCACAAAATCCCCAACCGATTTCAGCCCTGTCTTCCTCGAAATCCTAAAAACCCTGCCACCTCGCTGAATGCAAACGACCAAAAATTTGGACGATCGTCCAAATTTTTGGTCGCTATTTAGAACCAACACAGTTGCGTTTTTTTTCGTTTCAATAGGACTGGAAAGGAAGACCCAGCCTAATTTGCATGGTTTTTGGACACACAGCCCGAAACTTTCAGCTATGCCAGCGGATTTGATTTTTTCACCTTGAGCCCAAAGCGGCTGAACCAAAAATTTGGACGATCGTCCAATTTTTTGGTTCACGAAATGCGGCGGCAGGGACGTGGGGGTTTACGATCTGGAGGCGAAGCTGAGGGCGTTGCCGAGGCGGGCGCGCCAGGAGATGGGGGTGTGGCCAGCGCCGGGGATGCGTTGGATTTGGAATTCGCGTCCCTCGACCAGACCTTTGGAGCGGAGCGAGGAGGCGAGGAGTGTGTGGTAGCCTTCGTAGCATTCGTCGATCTCTTGGTCGCCGTAGTCGAAGTGCATGCGGAGGTTTTTGGGGAGAGTCGGCGTTTCTTCGAGCAGGCGCAGAGCGGCGCAGTTCGACGGGATGGTTTGTGAGATGTCCTCGAAGGAGGTGGAAAGGCAGGCGAGGCCTCCGAAAATGCCCGGATGTCGCAGTGCCGTGTGGAAGGCATGGAGCGCGCCGAGTCCCACTCCGCCAAGGATGCGGGATGAGGGCGAGGCTATCGTGCGGTAGTGTTGATCCATGTGGGCGACCAGTTCTTGTGCGATGAATCCGGCATAGCCCTCGCCTCCAAGTTCGGGGGAGAGTTCGTAATCCCTTAGCGTGATGTCTTCGGGGGAAAAACCCTCTGGATGCCTCACGCCGACGACAATCGACTCCGGCATCATGCCTCGGCGGGAGAGCATGGAAACCCATTCATCGGCCGCCAGATCAATGCCTGAAGGCTGGCTGAGGGCTGGATCGAAGATGGCGTCGCCGTCATGGAGAATGACAAGCGGGAAGCGGTGATCGGAATCGCGCGAGTAGGCGGGAGGGAGCCAGATGAGGAGTTCGCGGTCCTGAGCCAGAAGCCGCGAGCCCATGACCTCGCGCGTGAGCCTGCCGCTGAAGCGGTCCTTCCAGTCGGCGACCGTGTGTTGAAGCGTGGCGTCGAGCCACACCTCGTGAGAAGAATTGCAGGGCACATTGCCGTGGGCATCCACCGCCTCGCGTTCCCAGGATCCGCGTGTGATTTTATATTCGAAATGCGAGCCAGTGGGCGCCTCGATTTCCCCGGTGTGGAAAGGTGGCTGCCACGACAGGCGTAGCGCACGGGCGGGATCCCAGCACCCCAGCGCCTCGCTGCTGCCGGAAATGAAAACGCCCTCGGAGGAACGGTCGACCGGGGGAACAATGCGAAAGCGAATCCTGCTCATGCAAGAAACAATAACCTGCTGTTTTCACATGGCAAAGGCGTGTTTGACGGTGAGTAGAATTGAGCAAAAAACGCATGGACGCGGGGCAGGGATTTCGCCGAGAGTGCTGGGATGTCGAGTTCAGCATCCATCGAAGCGGCTGATGTCGCCGACGCGCCGGAGATGCCCATCGCCAAGGCAGGTGGCATGCGGAGCTACTACCGCGTGGCGGAGGACGCCGGCACTGTCGTGCGCTGCGAGCCGCAGGATGCGCAGATCATTGTCTTCAACAGCCCGACCATCGAGGACGAGGCCGATCTGCTGGAGTTCTACAACATCGATTACCACACGCTGCATTCGTCCCTGGACCCGGATGAACTTTCGCGTTTGGAATTTGAAACCGACCACGCGGCGATCATCTTCAAACGACCGAAGAGCTTCTCGGCCGATGACAATTTTTTGCTCAAGCTCACCTCGACCGGTGTTTTCGTCTACGAGGACCGCATCGTGGTGGTCATGCCAGACGATGCTCCACTTTTCGAGGGCCGCGCGCCGCTGCGGATTTTCTCGGTGCAGGATGTGATCCTCCGTCTTCTCTACCAAAGCATCAGCCATTTTGAAGGCCACTTGAAGGCTATCAACATGCTCTCCGACTCGCTCGAACGGCGCATCATCAGCTCGATGGAGACGCGATATCTCCTAAACATGTTCGCGCTGGAAAAAAGCCTCGTTTACATCCTGAACGCGATTCACTCGAACGCCGCGCTCTTCGACAAAATGAAAGCCTCCAGCCGCCTCGGGCTCGACCACGAGCAGACGCGCATCCTTGAGGACATCATCATCGAGAACCAGCAGTGTCTGCGCCGATCGGAGATTTACTCGGAGGTTATCGCCGGTCTCATGGATGCCCGCGCCTCCATCGTGAGCCACAACCTTAACATTCTCATTAAGCAATTCACCATCTGGACTATAGCCATTATGCTTGCCAATTTGGTGATCGGCATTTTCTCGATGAATGTGAAGCTGCCCCTGCCGATGGACGAGGCCATGTGGCCATTTTTTGTCATCAATTTCCTGGCGGTGGCATCCGGGGTTGCGATTTTTTGGATTTCAAAGATTCGAAAATGGTGACGCTTAAAACCCTCTTTGCCGCACTGACACTCCTTCTCTCCACGACCTCCCTTTTCGCAGCCCAGCAAAATTTGCGAGTCGGAATCGCTGGGCAAGCTCCGTTTATCAACACGGGAAGCATTCCAACTGGAGCAGCGGTGGATATCTGGGAAAAAATCGCGGCGGAGAACGGCTGGGCCTTTGACTACATTCGCTTTGACACAGTGGAAAAAGGCCTGAGCGCCGTCGCAGACGGATCGATTGATATTCTTGTCGGAAATGCTCCGGTCAATAAGGACAACCTCGCCCGCGCGGAGTTTTCCCAGCCATTCTTCCACTCGGGCCTTCAAATTCTCATCACGAACAACCAGAAAACAATTGAGTCCCGTCTGTTGAGCGACATCAAAGACTTGGCGAAGTTGGAAATCTTCTGGATCATTCTGGGCGGCATACTCATGCTCACGACGGCAGTTTTTTTCTTTGAAAGAAAACACAATCCGGATTTTCCCAAAGGGCACAAAGAAGGCGTTGCGGAGGCGTTTTACTATGTCATGACCTTGGCTTTGACGGGAAAATCGGTTTACAAGGGATTCCCGGGCGTTTTGGGAAGGATGGTGCTGTTGCTGTGGGTTATACTGGGAATCATCTCGGTCGCCTATGTCACATCCAGCATCACCAGCGCCATGACGGTGGAGAAGTTATCAAACACGATCGAGAACCCGCGCGACCTCCAGCGCAAAACCGTGGCTGTGATAGCCGATTCGCCCGGAGAAGTTTATATCAAAAAAGCGGGCATCGACGAGATCCCGGCTAAAGATATCAATGAAGCCGTCAACGAGTTACTTGCGAAGCGGGCGGACGCGGTGGTGGCGGATGCCGCCGTCCTGCAAGCCTACGACTTCAATAACCCAAGACTCCCCTTGCGAGTTGTGGGGCGGATTTTTCAGGTCGAGAATTACGGCTTCGCTATGCCAATTGGTAGTCCTTTGAGAATGCCGCTGAATCGCCAACTTGCGAAGATGCAGGAATCCCAAGAAACCAACGCCATCCTCGCCGGATACTTCGGCGAGGCCAATGTGCAGTAACCCCAGCCCGCCAGAGAGGCCAGTTAAAGGATTCCGAGTTTCATTTTACCCGCCTCACTGATCATGGACTGGTTCCATGCGGGATCCCAGACGAGCTCGACATCGGCCTCGTCGATTCCTTCAAGGGCGAGGATTTTGCTGCGGGCATCGGCCGCGATCGTTGGGCCCATACCGCAACCCGGAGCAGTGAGAGTCATTTTAACAAGAACGGAAGTCGTTCCATTTTCTTGAGTCCGGACATCGCAATCATAGATGAGGCCAAGGTCCACGACATTGACGGGAATCTCGGGGTCGAAAACCAATTTCAACTGATTCCAAACCGCCTCCTGCTTGCTGCCCTCCACCTTCACCTTTTCGATACCCTTGGCTGGATCCAGCCCGAGCGCATCGGCATCCTTCAGATCAATACGGGCCAAGCCACCGGGTGTCGCCACAGTGAATGTGCCTCCAAGAGACTGTGTGATCACCACCTCCATGCCCGCAGGCAGAACGATGGGATGACCGCTTGGAATTTGCACCGCGTCGCAATCGCGGCTGAGTGTGATTTCGCCATGTGTGTCCATTGCCGATGACTCGTATTTGCCCGCGAAGCCCGTGTCGAGGGGATTTTCGGCTTGATCACGCGGCCCAGGGCGTCGATGCTTCGGTCTCTGCGCACCGCTCGGGTGGCGAAATTGGCAGACGCGCCAGACTTAGGATCTGGTTCCGCAAGGAATGTGGGTTCGAGTCCCACCCCGAGCACTCCCCTCCGCTTCCGTTGGCGAGTCCGATCAATTCTGCGTCGGCGGGCGGGTCAAGATTTTCTTTGAAACAAATGAAACTTTTTTTCGTGCCCGGAAGGCGAATTTTTCTTGAGGGGGGCGGGGCGGATTTTTATTCTCGGCCTGTTGGCGGAAACAACAACTGCCAGCATGTGTATAACTTGTGAATAACTCAACTCTGTCTTTGGAAACCATTGGTGGCAGCCTAGCGTGCGCTGATTCAAGGTCATGGACGAGCATCACGGCCAACTTGGAAGGTTTTGTTTCAAGTTATTTTTACTCAATACTTAAAGCGACCGAAAACCGGACCCCATTCCACTCCTGGAATAATGGGTCACTGCGATTGACCTGCTTTTTTGCAACCTTCAGACCTGATATTGCCAACTTTGCCCGTGGCGAATAAGACAACGATGATGACATTAGATTCTACCCTCTGGACACGAATTTCGAAACGCATCAGGGAGCGCGTGAGTGCGGATGGATTTGAGCGCTGGTTTTCCGGCATCCAGATCGCCTCGATGGCGGACAATGTCCTGACGCTTTCGGTTCCGAATCCGATCCACCAGTTTTTTATCGAGAGCAATTACCTCCCGATGGTGAAAGAGGCGGTGCTGGAGGAGGCACCTGGAATGACTTCGATTCAGCTCCAGAGCGCGGGCGAGCCTGAGATGCCTGCGCGTCCCGCGCCTGCCGCGGCGGCGAAGCCTGCCAAGGACAAGGCCGCCGGAGCCCAACTGCAGGGGCTGAATCCCCGCAACCGGTTCGATTCTTTTGTCGTCGGCACGAACAATGAATTTGCGCATTCGGCAGCGCTTGCCGTAGCGAATTCACCGGCCATCACCTACAATCCGCTCTTCGTTTACGGCGTGAGCGGACTCGGTAAAACCCACCTCCTGCACGCCATCGGCCACCATGTTTTGGCCAAGGGAAAAGCTTCGAAGATCGTTTACCTGTCGAGCGAGCAATTTACGAACGAGTTCATCGACGCGATTCAGCACGGGACGCTGGTGAAGTTCCGCAAGAAATACCGTCAAGCCGATGTGCTTCTCATCGATGACATTCAATTTTTCGCCGGCAAGGAGCGGAGTCAGGAGGAATTTTTCCATACCTTCAACGCGCTTCACGACGCCCACAAACAAATCGTCCTCTCGAGCGACCGCCCGGCCAGTGAGATCGAAAAACTCGAGCAGCGCTTGGTCTCCCGCTTCGAGTGGGGCATGACGGCGGAAATCCAGCCGCCGGATACCGAGACGCGAATTGCGATCCTTCGCAGCAAGGCAGCGAGCCTGAATCTCACCCTCGAGCCATGGATCATGGAATTTTTGGCCGACAAGATTCGCAACAATGTGCGGCGCCTCGAAGGAGCCCTCATGCGCGTGGCCTCATACAAATCCTTGAGCGATCGAGAGATAACGCGCGATGTCATTGAGAATCTTCTGCGTGACATTTTCCAAGAGCAGGCCAAGAAAGCGGTCACGATCGACCAAATCCAGCGCTGCGTGGCCGAGCATTTCGATGTGCGCATTGCGGACATGAGCAGCAAACGCCGCCCGGCCAACATCGCATTGGCCCGACAATATGCCATGTATCTCAGCCGGCAGCACACCAGCATGCCGCTTACGGACATCGGCGATGCCTTCGGCGGCAGGGATCACGGCACCGTCATCCACGCCTGCAAACTGATCAAGCAACGCATGGTGGAGGACGAAAAGACCCGTCAAATCGTGAGCCTGCTCGACAGCAAGCTGCAGCGCTGATTTTCCATCAGCGGAACCCGATCCGACCAAGGCCCGCAGCATCCCATGGATATTGTCTATTTCGACCTTGAGACCCAGCGAACCGCGAACGATGTCGGGGGCTGGGATAAAAAGCATGAGATGGGGATGTCCCTCGGCGTGACATATAGTTCCCGGGACAACTGCTACGAGATTTTCGGCGAGGACCGCGCCGAGCAGCTCATCAAACGCCTGCAGCGAGCCGACCTCGTCGTGGGCTTCAACCATGTGCGTTTCGACTATGATGTGCTCATGGCCTACACGATCCTCGATCTGCGCGAGAACCTTGTTTCCTTCGACCTCCTGCAAGAAGTCGAGCGCATTGCCGGTCATCGGCTCAAACTCGAAGACATCGCCCAAGCCACGCTCGGCGTCGGGAAGACAGCAGACGGCCTCGACGCGATTCGCTGGTGGCGCGAAGGCAAGATCCTCGATATCGCAAAATACTGCTGCTTCGATGTGAAGGTGACACGCCTCGTCCATGAATACGGGGCCGCGAACAAGAAGATTTATTTCAACGACCGCTTCGGCCGCAAAAACACTCTGGATGTGGATTGGAGCCTATGATCCAGGCTCTCAAAACACCGCGCAACACCTGGCATCTGCACTGGCTGGACCTCGAGGAGGCCGTGCCCAGCGGAGCGGACTGGTTTTTGCCGACGCTTCTCGTCATCTGCGACCGCACCGGAGCGCCGATTGCTCCACCGGAGCTGATGGAGGAACTCGATCAAGCGAAGATCGAGAATCTGCTCTACCGCATTCTGGATAAAACTCCGCCGCCGGATCAGCTTCTTGTTCCGCAAAACGAGGATTGGGTGGAGGAGGACTGGCGTGCCTTTTCGGCCGAGTCGAAGATCAACATCCGCTTCACACCGGCGTCCAAGGCTGTTTCGGAGGAGCTTCAGGCCGTGACAAGCCTGCTCGTGCTTCGCAACGGCCGCCCCGAGCAGGCTACTCCCCCGCCGCGCGAAGTCGCTGCCGGCCTCGTGCGAACCGCTCTCCGCCTGCGTTCGCCTTCGAAAAAGCTCACCCATCTCAAACTTGCGCTGGAGAAGAACCCGGATTGCTCGGCGGCCCGAATCGAGTTGGCGGATATGGAATTCAGCGCGGGCAATTGGAAATCCTGCGGCGACGCCTACGATGAAATCATCCGCCGCGAAGCGGAACTCCGAAACCAACCCGACACAGTTTGGTGGAAAGACCACGCGACCCGTCCCTACCTGCGGGCGATCTATGGCCGCGCCATGACGAACTGGCATCTGGGGCGCTTCACCGAAGCCTGCGGCGATCTGGAGGATCTCCTCGCCTGCAATCCCATGGACAACCAAGGCGTCCGTTTTTTCATCCCCATGCTGCACCTTCTGGCGGAGGCTCCCGACAAGGCGGCGAAATTTTTTTCACGCTACGAGCAGGACTATCCCTCCGACTTCAAGGAACCCTCTTTCATTTTCGGCTGGGCGTTGAGTTGCTCGTTGGAGAGCCGTGAGATGGAGGCCCGCGAGAAATACATCGAAGCCATGCTGCGCAATATGTTCATAGCTCCGATGCTGCTCGAAACAGCCGAGCCGCCAAAAAACCTGTGGTTCCCACACGACCGCGCCGAGCCCGCCTACGCCGCCGATTTCATTCAAAGCTACGCCGTGCTCTGGGACCGCGAACCGGGCGCACTCCGCCTGCTGCGCGAGGTGTGGCAGGAAATCCAGCCGCGCATCGAAAAAATCATCCGCCAACGGGAGGTCATGCTCGACCTGCAAGACCAGCGCTACGATCCGGATTTCAAAACGAAATGGCAGAACCTCTCCGGCGAGGAGGAGAAACTCACGACACCGTGAGCGCGGCGGGGGCCTTCCTGCGCGCGCTCCAGGATGAGCTTGGCGGCTCGATCCCCTTCCATCGCTTCATGCAGGAGGCTCTCTACAATCCCTCCTTCGGCTACTACTCCGCCCGCATCCAAGCTGTAGGTCGACGGGGGGACTTTTCCACAATGGCCACGCTCGACGGCTCGCTGGCAAGGGGCGTAGCGCGTTGGATTCAAAAAAACGGCGCCCGCGATGTCATCGAGATCGGAGCCGGGAGTGGACAACTCGCCCGCGACATCCTCGCGGACCTCGGTTGGTGGAAACGCCTACGAATCCACTACCACATTGTCGAAGTTTCCTCCCCGCTTCGCGAGGCGCAGCGGAAGCTACTAAAGGGACTGCGCATCACATGGCACGAGACTCTTCCTGCCGCGCTGGAGGCCACGAGCGGGCGGGCCCATATTTTTTCCAACGAGCTTGTGGATGCCTTTCCGTGCCGGGTTTTCGAGCTAACGCCGACAGGCTGGCAGGAACTCCACCTGCAACTCGAAGGCGGGCGCTTGCGGGAAATTCTCATGCCGTGCGAACTCCCGGAGTCCACTATTTTTCAACATCCGGCCAGCATCGGCCAGCGCGTGGAGGTGCATGAATCCTACCGCGACTGGCTTCAGGCCTGGATCCCGGGCTGGAAATCCGGCTCCATGCTTACGATCGACTACGGCGACACCATGCCGATGCTTTATCATCGGCGGCCGGCGGGAAGCCTTCGCGGCTACGCGGCGCATCAAGTCCTCAGCGGTGCCGACATTTATCAAGCGCCGGGTCGCTGCGACATCACAGCGGATGTGAATTTTTCCGACCTCGAAGCCTGGGGAGAAAAAACGGGCCTGCGCAAAATCTCCCACTCCAACCTTGCCGATTTTCTCTCACCGCCACTCCCTGCCCGCTTCCAATCGGCAGCAGAGGCTTTTCGTGTCCTCGAGCAAACGCGTGACGGGAAAATTGCGTGATCGAAAAAAACCACCCACGAACACCTCTTTTGGGTTGCCTCGTAGGGAGCGTCTGGTAGAAATCCCGTTCTCTGAATTCGGGACGCAGTCTGCCGAGAGATCGGCATCCACCGCAACAGTCCGGAATTCGAAATCCGACTCGTTCGAAGAACCATGCCGTTTTCCACTACTATAGCAGCCGCACTCACACTCGACGCACCGACGATTTTTCCGTCAACGCAGGGAGAGCCCTTTATTGAGTGGCTGTCCAACTCGATATTCGTCAGCGCCGTCGTTGCAGCCTTCATCATTTGGTTCGCGCGCCAGGCCACCAAAAACATGACGGTCGTCCCGGGACCGACTCAGAATTTTTTCGAAGCCGTCGTTCAAGGTCTCTACGACCTCATCGAGAGCATTGTGGGCGGACACATGGTGGCACGCGTTTTTTCGCTACTGGCGACATTATTCATCTTCATCATTGTCTCAAACTGGTTCGCGCTCATGCCGGGAGTGGGCTCCATTGGCTGGGGTCAATCAAGCAACTACGGCTTCGAAGTCACCGCACCTCTTCTGCGCCCGACCACTGCCGATATGAACATGACGCTGGCGATGGCCGTGGTCTTCATGTTTTTCTGGCTCTACTGGTCGATTGGTGAAGTCGGTGTGAAAGGTTTCTTGAGCCACATCTTCGGCGTCAAAGGCGGCCTCACTGGGTTCATGGCAATTGCTTTGATCCCGATCTTTCTCTTCGTAGGCCTCATCGAAGTTGTCTCCATGGCCTTCCGCCCCGTGTCGCTCTCGTTGCGACTTTTCGGCAATGTTTTCGCAGGTGAAACCCTCCTGACGACCATGATCACCCTCGGCAAGAGTCTTGGCTTGCCCGAATGGATGGCCTACATCACCTCAATTACTATCCCGATTCCGTTCTATTTCTTGGAAATTCTGGTCGGGCTCCTTCAGGCCACCGTGTTCATGCTCCTTTGCTCCGTTTACATCCAACTCTCGACCTCTCATGACGAGGAGGAGGGACACTAAATTTTAAACACTTTTTCCATCGGGACCGTGGCAAAGACTGCGGGCGATGGAGAAAAAACCAACAAGAAAACATAACATGATACCACAACTCATCGCAGAAGCGGCTGCTACAGCCGGAGGAATCACAGGCAGCTTCACCCTCGCCATCGCTGGCGCGGCAGCAGCCATCGGCATCGGAATGATCGGCGGAAAAGCCGTCGAAGCCGTCGGACGCAACCCAAATGCTTCCGGAAAAGTCCTGACTCTGAGCATCATCGGCATGGCTCTCGCAGAGGCCATCGCGATTTACGCTCTCATCCTCGCCTTCCAAGGCCGCTAATGTTTCACCCGGAACCGCCCGCCATACGGGCGGTTCCGGAAAACCATTTTTAAAACAACAAACCAGCCCTTTTTTTAATGGATCAGCTCCTCACTCAGTTCGGTATCGCTTGGCCTAAATTTCTCGCGCAAGTCATTTTGTTTTTGATTGTTTACGCGATCCTCAAGAAATTCGCCTTTGGACCTATCATTGCCATTTTCGAGCAACGCCGCCGCACCATTGAAGAGGGACAGGCCAACGCCGAAAAAATCAAGAAGCAACTCGCCGAGTCTGAAATCCGTTGTCAGGAAATCCTTCGCAAAGCAAACTCGGATGCCCAGCGCATCATTGAAGAAGCGCGTGCATCGAGCGACGCAGCCACCCAAAAACATACTCAGCAAGCCGTTAAAGATGCCGAGAATATCATCCTCAAAGCCAATGAAAGTGTGGCCCTCGAGCGCGCCCGCATGGTTGCCGATGTGAAAAAAGAAATGGTTCACCTCGTGGTGGATACGACAGCCAAGGTCGCCGGCAAGGTTCTCACCGAAGCCGACCAGGAGCGCCTCGCCAGCGAGACCTCCAAACAACTCGCAGCCTGATCCGCCAACCATGAAACTCAGCCGAGAAGCCCGTCGCCAATCCAAGGAACTTTTCGACATGTCGATCGCGGATGGCCGACTCGACGAAAACCGACTTCGCACGATCACTACGGAAATCGTTGAGAGAAAGCCGCGCCATTTTGTGCAGATGCTGAAATTCATCACACGACTCACCCGTATGGAGGTGGCCCGCCACCATGCCATTGTCGAGAGCGCCATGGAACTCACGGCTGAAAAGCGCAGCGAAATTTCATCCAACCTCTCCAGCAAATTCGGCAAAATCACCACCGAGTTCCGCCACACACCGTCTCTCATCGGCGGCCTTCGCGTGAAACTCGGCAGCAATGTCTGGGATGGAAGCATCCAATCCCGCCTCGAAACACTTAAACAATCCTGATCCAATAGTCACATGAGCAACATCGTCCTCGAACTCGAAGAAAAAATCAGCGCCGTCAAAAGCAACGCCGCCCGCCAAACGAATGTCGGAACCGTCCGTGAAATCGGCGACGGTATCGCCCGCGTGGAAGGTCTCAGCGCCGTCAAACTCAATGAAATGGTTGAATTCCCAGGCGGAATCGCAGGTATCGCTCTGAACCTCGAGGAAACCGAAGTCGGCGTCATCGTTCTTGGCGACTACACACAGATCAGCGAAGGCGCGGAAGTCAAAACCACTGGCAAGCTCCTCTCAGTTCCTGTGGGCAAAGGTCTCCTCGGCCGCGTCGTCGATGCCCTTGGCCGCCCGATCGATGGCAAGGGACCGATTCCTCACGACTCCACCTACCCTGTTGAGAAGATCGCTCCCGGCATTATCAAGCGCCGCTCGGTCAGCCAGCCAGTGCAGACCGGCATTATGAGTGTGGATGCCATGATTCCCGTAGGCCGCGGCCAGCGCGAACTCATCATCGGCGACCGTGCCACTGGCAAAACAACTATCGCCATCGACACAATCATCAACCAGGCAAAAATCAACCGAGCTGCTGAAGAAAGCGGAGACCCAAATTTCCGACCACTCTACTCCATCTATGTTGGAATCGGACAGAAAAATGCGAATATCGCTCGTGTTGTCAGCACTTTGGAAGCGAATGATGCGTTGAAATACACAATCATCATCGCCGCCACAGCCTCCGACACCGCCGCCGACCTCTACATCGCCCCGTTCTCCGGTGCCGCTATGGGTGAATGGTTCATGGACAATGGCATGGACGCTCTGATCGTGTTCGACGATCTCACGAAGCACGCGAATGCCTACCGTCAGATTTCCCTTCTGCTCAAGCGCCCATCGGGCCGCGAAGCTTATCCAGGCGATGTGTTCTATCTCCACAGCCGCCTCCTCGAGCGCTCGGCCCGTCTTTCGGAAGAAGCTGGTAATGGTTCTCTTACCGCCCTTCCGATCATCGAAACACAAGCGGGCGATGTCTCGGCATACATCCCGACGAATGTTATTTCGATCACGGATGGTCAAATCTACCTCGAAACCGACCTTTTCTACCAAGGCATCCGTCCGGCCATTTCGGTCGGTCTCTCGGTGTCCCGCGTGGGTTCCGCCGCTCAAATCAAGGCGATGAAACAAGTTGCTGGCAAGATCAAGGGCGACCTCGCCCAATACCGTGAACTCGCCGCCTTTGCGCAGTTCGGTTCGGACTTGGATGCCAAGACCAAGGCGACCCTCGATCGAGGCGCCCGCATTGTGGAACTCTTCAAACAATCCCAATACAATCCGATCGCCGTCGAAATGCAGGCTATAGTCCTCTGGGCCATGCAAAAAGGACTCTTCGACCCCATCGCCGTCGATAAAGTCAAGGCCGCTCAAAGCAAATTTGTGGAATTCATCGAAACGCGCAAAGCCTCTATCCTTGAAAAGGTCGGAAAGAAACGCATGTTCGATGAAGAGGTCGAGAAGGAACTCAAGGCCGCTCTTGAGGAATTCAAGTCCTTCAACACCCTGTAAAAAACCATGGCCAACCTTCGCGACATCCGCCGACGCATCAAGTCGGTCAAAAACACCGCGCAGATCACCAAGGCCATGCAGATGGTCGCGGCCTCCAAGATGCGCAAGGCCCAGCAGGCCGCACTGAACGGACGGGACTACGCCCACCTCCTCAACAGGGTTATTGTTTCTCTGAAAGACACTTTGGAGGACTCCATGCATCCCCTCCTGCAGGAACGGGAAGTGAAAAACCACCTCGTCATTCTCATGTCCACGGACAAGGGGCTCTGCGGTGCTCTGAACACAAACATTTTGCGTGAGGCCATGACCTTTGACCCCGCAACAACCCAGTTTGTGAGCATCGGCCGAAAGGGCACGCAATTTCTGGCCCGCACCAAGCGCAAAATGCTTGCAGACTTCCCGCTTAACGAGAGCCCGAACTTCGCCCAGTGCAAACAGATTTCAAAGTTTTGCATTGAGAAGTTCCTCGACGGCACCGTGGATAAGGTGTCGATCCTCTACCCCCGTTTTGCGAATACGCTGTCTCAAATTCCAACAGATTTGCCCATTATTCCAATAACCAGCTTGGAAGAAGCCGGTATTCAATCTCACTATGAGGCATCGCCCGCGCCAGAAGCGGGATTCACCTTCGAGCCGGATGCCAACTCCGTCCTCAACGCCATCCTGCCGGCTTACCTGCATCACATCGTTTTCCAAACCCAGCTCAGCACGCGCGCCTCGGAACAAAGCGCCCGCATGGTGGCCATGAAGAGCGCCACCGACAACGCCAAGAGCCTCGTCAAGGACCTCACACTCGAATACAACAAGGCCCGTCAGGCCAGTATCACGAACGAAATCCTCGAAATCGCAACGGCCCAGCTGGCCCTTGGGTAAATTTCCCACTCCAAAAAGCTGCCCGTCCTTCGTTGGATAGGGCAGCTTTTTTGTTTTTGCGTGGAATGCCGGACCACGCGTCCTGACCTCTGCCCGCTCGCATCTAATCGCAAGGAAACTGGATGATCTTTTTTGACACGGGAAAACCTCTCTGTCGCGCGATTGCTGTAGCGGCGTCTCCATGAGCGTCAGGAGCCCTCCGATTCGGCAGTCATAGACAGCCGCTACAAACCCGCGCGGCAGCGCGAAACCCTTGGAGGGTCGACCTCCGGCTTGACCCATTCTTCAGCCGCGAAGCGGCGTCTCAGGGGGAAAGTCGGCTGAAATCCAAAACCTTATAGGCATTGGTATTACTTCAAAGCGTCGGGAAGCAGAGGCTGCAGGGCTTTGACATCCTGCACAGATTCTTTGTCGCAAACCAAAATGGCGTCGGGAGTTTCCACGACCACGAGATTGTCCACGCCGCAGAGGGCGATGAGGCGGCCATTGGATACGGCGATATTGTTGTGGGCGGCGTAATGAATGACCTGCCCGCGTTTGCAGTTGCCGTCAGGGTCCGCTGGAATATGGGCGGGTAATGCGGTCCAGGCTCCCACATCATCCCAATCAAAAGCGGCCAGCACCGTGGCGATGGATTTGGCGTTTTCCATGATGGCATAATCAACGGAAATTTTCGGCAGGGAGGCGAAGCGGTTTGCGAGATGCGAAGGAAGATCGTCGATGCCGGCGAGTGACTCGATGAATTCGGCAAGCGGAGGCAATTGGCGTCTTGCCTCCTCGAGAAACGCCGATGCCCGCCAGACGAAAATGCCAGCATTCCAGAGAAAGTTTCCCGCAGCGGTGTATTCGCGGGCCTTCTCGATATCCGGCTTCTCCACGAAGCGCCGCAGCGTGTGGATAGCACTGCCTTGAGGGCCGTCGGGAAGCGACCCGGCGGTTTCCAGATAGCCATAACCTGTCGCTGGAAATGCAGGGGGAATTCCGAGCGTGGCAATCGTGCCGGTGCGCGCGGCCAAATCCGCCGCATCACTCAAGCAAGAACGGAATCGAGCCGTGTCATGAATCATGGCATCCGCCGGAAGGACGATACAAACAGCCTCGGGATCGAGCGCCCGCGCGATAGCGGTGGCCAGCGCGCAAGCCGGTGCGGTGTCGCGTTTGGCCGGTTCGGCAATGATGTTTTTCTCCGGCAAAAAAGGCACTGCGGCCTTGGTGGATTCAAGTTGCGCGGCATTTGTCAGAATGAAGGTGTTCTCCAGCGGAACAAGCCCCTCCAAGCGCCTCACAGTGGTTTCCAAAAGCGTGCGGTCATCGAGCAACCGGAGCAGATGCTTGGGCGTGCTCTGCCGACTCATCGGCCAGAACCGCTCCCCACTTCCACCCGCCATGACAAAGGCAAAAACTTGACCAGATTTCATCGCTGAAATCATGTCCACCGCGGGGAGATGCGTCAATTGCCCATCTTGGCACCCGAAAGAACCGCCTGCAGCACCTCCTCCTGCCGCGTGAGGCTGCCGGGAGGGATTGTTTTTATTACATCCTGAGCTTCTTCATGGAGTCCATTGGCTGCAAGAATTGCGGCGTAGACGGCTCTCTGATGGGGCAAAAGCCCGCCCGGCTGGATTGCGGGTTCGATATCTTGGACAACAAAAAGGGATTTCACCTTCGATCCCGATTTTAAGAGCCCCAAGGCATAGGTAATCCGGAAGGAGGCATTCTCGGGATACTTTTTGGCACGCATTTCCAAATCCTCCATCGGAACCGTCTCCCCGAGAATGAGACGCGTGTAGGCAGCTCGATCTTTAGGCAAAGGTTCCTTGATCAGAAAACGGCTTTTCATGGTTTGCTGATAGAAATCAAGCATGAGAGAGGAGTCTTGATACTTTCGAACCACAGGAATCAAAGTTTCCACCGTCTTGAGAGCCCAGGCGGGGTCGTTCAACAGGACGGGCAGCTCAAGGTAAAAAGTTTTCCACTCCCCGGCGCGGACAAGTTGTATGAGAAGTTCGAGAAAAATTTCGGGCCGGGCCCGATTGTTCTGCATGACTTCACGCCAAAGTTTCTCAGACACGGCAGAGTCTCCTTTTATGCCTGCGATCGTCGCATAGAGGGCCTGTGTTTGATAAGATGGCAGAGGGTTGGCAGGGTCTTTGAGGGCGTCATTGATTTGATCCCATTTTTTCAGGCCAATCGTGGCATCAATCCAGCATTGGAAGGTTTGGGAATTCTTTATGGCCTCATTTAATGGCAGCAGATACCGAACTGCGGAATTTTGCTGATTTTGAAGAAGCCAACGGGCCAGCGAAACCCTCTCCAGTGGCTGGAGGGCGAGGCCCCGCGAAACAACGCCTTCGAAAACACTCGCTCGCGATTCCGGAAAAAGACCAAGCTGTATTTCATCAACAAACAAGGATGCAGCAGGATCGGATGAGGGATGCACTCGATATGCATCCAGCCACTCGGTAAGATTTTCCTGATCCAAAATACCCGACGAGAGCGCCAATCTCAAGGCATCAAGGCCCGCCGGACCAGGATCGATCTGGCCAATTCTCCAAAGAAAGGACGCCGCCTCGGCCGCATGCAAAGAAATGTCTTCATTTCGGTTTAGAAGAAAAAAAGCGAGGGCGTTGAGAGTTTCGGTGGATTCCCGCTGGGAGAGAGCCAGACGCAATTCGCGTTCCTGCTCAAAAGTTTCCCCACGGGAGGCGTGCACTTCCGCGCGGACGATATGCGGAAAGGCGGGGTCATCGTTGAGTTTTGAGGCCTTGGCAGCCCATTTCAGGGAAAGGTCGGATTCCTTGAATCGCGCGGCTGACAGAGCGCCCCGAGTCCAATCCAATGCGGTCGCGCTCCAACTGCCCAAGACTGTCTCATGGTAACCAAGAGCCCTTGAATCGCCTTCCAAGTCAGCAAGTCGTGCTGCCAAGCGCGACGCCTCTACATGGTCGGGGCTCATGCTCAGGGCGAGGCTGAGATTGCCACGCGCCAACTCGCGCTGGTTGTTTGCCAAATCCTCAGCAGCCAACACAGCGAGTCGCGAAGCCTCACGCCAGGCAAGACCCTCCTGAACAAACTCCACCAACTTGAAACCAAGAAAAATCGCTAAGCCAGCAAGCAAAAAGCGACGAAAAATCTTCCAACTTATTCCGAAATTAGGCGTCAAGCGCCTCCGATAGAAATTGGGTCTCAATCGAATTTAGGCCCTCACCCTCACGGCGCGGGTCTTGTCGAGTTTGAGCACCCCCTCGGCATCTGCCGGCATTTGGGCTTTGGGGTCTGTGACTTTTTCGCCTTTCCACTGGACGCTGCCGCCTTCGATGAGACGGCGGGCATCCGAGCGGGAGCGGGTTGTTTGAAAGCAGGTGGAAAACGCCTCTACGACGATGCTGAGAAAATCCCGTGCCCCCGAAGGAGTGAAGACGGGCAAGTCGGCGGATTCCAGATTGCGGGAACTGAAGCGCGTATTGAAGTCCTCGAGGGCCTTGCTGCCGACTTCCTCGCTGTGGTAACGGGAGGTGATACGGCGCGCGAGGGCTTTTTTGGCGTCCATGGGATGCATGTCCGCAGGGACTTTCTCGTGGAGCAGAACCTCGTAGTAGCGGACCATCAACTCGTCGCTGATGCTCATGATTTTTCCAAACATGTCCGCCGGGGCATCCGTAAGAGCGATGTAGTTCCCGAGGCTCTTGCTCATCTTCTGGTGGCCGTCCAAGCCCTCGAGAATTGGCATGACCATGGCCACTTGCTGCGGCAAGCCCTCCTCGCGCTGGAGGTCGCGGCCGACCATGATATTGAAAAGCTGGTCGGTGCCGCCGAGTTCAACATCGGCCTTGATCATGACGGAGTCCCAGCCCTGCATGATAGGATACTGGATTTCATGGGCACGGATCGGGATTCCCTTGTCCAGGCGGTCGCGGAAATCCTCACGCACGAGCATTTGTTGCAAGGTAACCCGGCTGTTCAGCTTGATGACCTCCTCGAAGCTCATGCCTTCGAACCACTCGCCGTTGAAAACAATCTTCGCGCGCTCGCGGTCGAGGATTTTGAAGGCCTGTTCCTGAAAACTCTTCGCATTCGACATGACCTGGTCATGGGTCAATTGCGGACGCGTCACCGAGCGCCCACTGGGATCACCGATCATTGCGGTGAAGTCGCCAATGATGAGGATGGCATCGTGACCGGCGTCTTGGAAATCCCTCAGCTTCGAAAGCGCAATGCTGTGGCCGAGGTGGATATCCGGCGCGGTGGGATCGACGCCCAGTTTGACGCGGAGCGGGCGGCCGAGTTTCAGTTTTGCCTCGAGTTCTTCAAGGCTGAGGACTTTTGCGGCACCGCGAGTGAGAAAATCGATATCGGACATGTCAGTTAAAAATCAACGGGGTTTGTTCAACAACTCGCGCACATCGTCAATGGTCATTTCTTTTTTCACCTTGTCGGAGATTTGCTGCATGGCCCCCTGGGCCTCGCCTTGAACTAGAAAAGGCTTCAAGGGAACCTCCGGCTTTGACGGGTTGGCATTGCGGGTTGAGGCAGAATATGGCGACACGGCGGCTTGTTTGACGCGATAGGATTTGGTGAGGTCGCCCCCACCCCGAGTAGTCAAGGAGGCTGTCTTGGCGTCGTAGGTGCGCTCGCCGAACCAAGGATTTTTTATGCCAAGAAAAGAGCGCGAACCCTGGAATTCCTTGAGATTCGCGGACCCGGCAACCCCGAAGGTCTTAGAGGAAGCGGTGGCACTTTTGATTTTGAGATTTGAGGTGCCTTCGTAGGACTTGGATTGAAGCGGGCTTCCCAGCTGCATGTCGGGTCGCTGAATACGATCCATGAGCGTTTTTTCCTGCTGCTGGGCCAACGCGCAGAGCGGGGCGATCAGCGAAAAAGCCAGAACCATGGGGAGGGTGCGTTTCACTGCGAGGAGAAACTAACGGGGATTCACAGGCTGGCTGATGGCTTGGTCGGGCTGGGTTTTCAAAGAGGCCTCAACCGTGTAGGCCTGCCCGGCCCGCAGCTCGCGCGTGGAAATTTTTTCCTGATACTCGATGCGTTCGCGGGGATTGATGACGACGATACCCTCCTCTTTCTGAAAGCAACGGTCATCCGACCAGCGCTCAACCACGCCGCCGGAGGCGTTCCTTGCCACGATATCGATGTGCTGCGTGGTGGGGAATTCCAGCCTCGTCATCTCGCTCGAGTTGTTGCGAACCGAGTAGGTGACATCCAATTCCCTCTGATCCTTCAGAACCGGATCTTGTGGAGTAACGACGAGAGATGCCGTCTCGGAGGGCGCTTGGGGACCACCGAGGCGAATTGCAGGGATTAAGCCGGTGAAAAAACCGCCGATTTGTGCAAAAGTCGAATCAGGGCCCTTTTTGACCCGTGGATAACCGGTCGAGGGCGAGTTCCGCACTTCCGTTGCCAGAACCTCCTCCGCCTTCAATCCACCCGAGACAAAAAAAGGCGTCGACTCGTCAGGAGGTGTCTCGGCGAAGGGAGATGATCCATCCTGAGCGTTGGCAAAGACCACGGAGGCAAAGAGCAGAAGAGCAGCGAAGCGCGTCATGGGTTCATCAATAAACAAGCAAGCCCGCAGTTGCAAATCCTATCAATCCGCATAGGCTCACGCCGCCCGTGGCGGGATGCCATGCCTCTATGAAAACACTCGGCCTTTTATTGATTCTTCTGGCGACTTTGATTCCAAGCCCCCTGTTCGCAGGAGGCAAAAAATCCCCTCCCCTGACAATCCGCCTCCACGGCGAGGGCAGCGCGAGCGATGGACCTTCCTTTTCCAGCGAGATTCAACTCAACAACCCGCCGGTGAAAATTTTCATGCGCAATGTGCCGGTCACGAGCGAGCGCGACATCAAAGCCTTCTTCCCTTTTGCGGGAAATGATGGCCAGGCCGGAGCCTATTTCCGCCTTGATGCCCATGGCGCTAACAAGCTTCAGCAATTCACCGTCGAGGAAAAAGGCCGCACAGCCATTGTCATGATCAACGGCCGCATCGTGGCGAATATGAAAATCAACGCCGGCGTGAATGATGGCATTCTCTATGTCCCAGGAGGCATTCTGCCCGAAGAAATCCTCCTGCTGGAAAAACAATTCCCGGTTATCGGCAGGGAATCCGAGTTCGGAAAAAAACCACGCCGTCCAGCAAAAGAGCAAAACGAGCCATGATCCCGCGTCTTTTCCTTATCCTCCTCGCGACCACCGCTTCGCTTCATGCCGCCATCTTCGATTGGCCCACGGAAAACAAGGCTCTGCTTGAAGGCCGGCCGGAGGATTTCTACATGTATGTCGACCGGAACTTCGAAGGCGTCGCGACGAAGCCCTGGGAAGGTGGCTCCTACGGCTATGTGCGCGGTCCCCAGCGCGTGGGCGCGGATGTCGTTTACAACACACTCCACGAGGGCATCGACATAGCCCCCGTGCGCCGCGATGCCTCAGGCAACCCGCTCGATGAGGTGAAATCCTGCGCGGCGGGAACTGTCGTCCATGTGAGCCACGAAGCTGGAGGCTCGAACTACGGGCGCTATGTCGTCATTCGGCACAACATCGACGGCAGCCCGATTTACACGCTCTACGCGCACCTCGGCACCATATCTGCACAAACAGGACAGCAAGTCGCACAAGGTGATGTCATAGGCCAGATGGGATTCACCGGCGCAGGCATCAACCGCGAAAGGGCCCACCTCCACCTCGAAATCGCCGTCCTTCTGAATGAGGACTTCGAAGACTGGTATCACCGCTATTTTTCAGGATCGCCCAACAAGCACGGCATCTACCACGGATTCAATCTCGTCGGCATGGAGCCAGCGGCCATTCTTTTGGAATCCGCTAAAAATCCCGCATTCAGCCTGAAAGACCACATCCGCAATCAAGAGGCGGCCTACCAGATCACCATCCCGAACTCCCCCAACCTCTCAATCATTCGCAACTATCCCTGGATCGTTCCAGACGGGGAACCAGCCACGCCGCGCGGATGGACGGTTTCCTTCACGCAATATGGCGTCCCGGTGAAAGCCGTGGCCGCAAACCAGCCCCCCATGGAACCGCGACTGGAATGGGTGAAAGAGACTCCCTACGCTTACCATGCTGCCACGCGAGGAATCATCGCCGGTTCCAAAGGCTCACCCCGCCTGACCGACTCGGGGCACCGCTTTCTGGAACTGATCTCCGGCACGCATTGAGCGTCGCTTAAAAAACCGGTGCCAGACGCCACTCGAAACCCGAGCGGAAGGAATCGATCGGAAAAATTCCCGCCCCCGGAGCGAGATCCAGACTTTCGCTGAACTTCGTGCCGTTCCTCCAAACGGAATCCTCCTCGATTCGCGTGCTCACGACCTGCAGCGACGAGTCGCTGGGATTTGCATGGACCCGCACATCAACTGGCCCCACGCCATCGAATGCAACCGGTGTCGAGCCTTTTTCAACCGCCAGAAAAAGATCCTGCGGCGATTGCCCGGGATCGCTGTCGGAAGACAATATCCACTTGCACTCGCTCAATGGGCCGAAAGCAAACGCATGGATCAACCGATCCGCAAACCAACCCTCACCCTCGACGAGCAGAAAAGGATCCCAAGGCTGATCGGGCAGGAAAAACAGCTCGCCGGACTCGATGAAAAACCCACCTGCATCGACGCCATTCAACGCGACACGCCCCACCGGCAAAGGCTGGCCTGCGGTTCCAATCAAACGCAAATCCGGCGTGAGGAAGGCGCTAAATTTTCCGCCACGCACTTCCACACCCTCGCCACCATCGATCTTCACATCCAGAAGCCAATCGGCGGACGGAGCCAGCTTGGAGAGGATGCGCGCCGCACCCGGAAAGTCTGGAACGGATGCCGTTTTCTGCGAGAGAAGCGGGCGAAGCGAGAGAGCGCCGTGGATCAGCGAACCCTGAAAGCCAATATCCCCCGTGAGCGCACCGCCCTCTTCATCGCCCACCGCAGCAAGTGCGCCGGTAGCCAGCAAGGAAAGCGCGGGATGACTGGCCAGTGGAACGCGGTCCGCGCGCCAGCGCAGGCTCCACTTCGGTTTCCATGACTGCGGAAACTCGCAACGCCCGTCCATTGCGAAGCGCCCCGACCCGACCTCCCCTTCGATGTTTTCAAAAAGAAGGGCTCCATCGACCACTGCCACTTTTCCATGCAGGCCCTCAACCCCTGCCGCAAGCCCATCAAAACCGAAACTGGTGGAGCGCACCTCCGCCTCGCCGGAGATTTTAAGCGAGTCGGCCGAGTTGCTGATCTTGGCGAACCCCGAAATTTCACCGGAAAGATTGTGCAGAAAAGGAAGAATCGGGCGCGCCAAAGCCAGATCAAGCCGAGGCATTTCGATATCGGCCTGAAAGGGAGCATCCGCGTTGAACCACCGCAAAGCGCCGTCCTCGGCCTGCGAAAGCCCCAGAGGAAAGGAAGCCTTGAGAATCAAAGGCGCCATGCCGGCGGACTCCACTTTACCGGAGAGGCTCGCAGCGCCGCCGCTGGTTTTTAGATCCATCTCAACAGCGGATGCCGGAACATTTCCTCCGCCGAAAGCCACATCGCGCCCTTTGATGAGCACATTGAAATCCGGTTTCGACGGCGGCCCCGAGGCCTCCAACTGCATTTTCACGAAACCGCTCATAGGCCAGTCCTGCCCGGCCAAGCGCAGGAGATCCCGCAGGTCGATTTCACGCGGAGTATTGGCCCGGAGATACATGTCCCCGCTCTGCACCACCGCAGTCTTCCAGTCCGAACCGCGCAAAATGGATAGGGCATTCACAGGCAAAAAAACTGACCCCGACAGCAATGGCTTCCCTGCGCCCGTCAATTCCAGTCCCTCGAGGGTCAATCCGGTGGATGTCAGAGTCGCCCTCGTTTGCAGGTGCGAATTCCCGTTTTCCAGATCAAGTTCGGAAAAATACAAACTCTCAGGCGAGTAGAACCCGACGAAGTGACCGGTCAATCCAGCAGGCGTGTAGGAAGAGACGAACTTGGAGAGATCGACATCGAATTCACCGGAGTGGGCAGCCGCCGAGCCATTCCCTTTCCAACGAATTCCCATCGCGCCTCCCGACACCGCTCCGTCGCCCTTGGCATAAAACGGCCGAAGATAAGTGGCGACCTCCGCGAGGCTCGCATTCAATTCGGCAGAGTAGGCATGCGGCGCGGCGAGTTCCACCGTGCCTTTGGCATTCAAGGCATCCTTGCCCGAGAGCATTTCGCAACGCACAAGATCGACCTGTTTTTTCCGGAAAAGAATCTCCAGGTTCATCCGCTCGACCGGAACCGATTGCACGACAATGCCATTTGCGCGAATCCCCAAAAATCCATCCAACGAACCCGGCCGCCCGCTCACAGAGCCTTCCGCCGTGAGTTGACCGGATGTCTTCCCGAGCGAACCGCCGAGAAGCCCGGCCAGGGAATCCAATTCCTGTATGTTCGCCCTCACATTCGCCAGAAACGGCGACTCCGAAATCTTAGACCATCCCTCGGCGAGCGAAATCTCGCCGTTCATCGTCACTTTGTTCTCTTTTTGCCGAAGATCGAAATTTGAAATCAAAAGACGCCGATGAATCAAGCTGGCACCGATTTCGAGTGATTCCCAGCCCCGGTCATTCCAGCGAAAATCCTTGGCCAGCACGCGCAGCGAAGCCTCGGCATCCACCGGACGCGCCGAATCGCCACGGAAGGTGAAGCGCCCTTCCGCCAGTGTTCCCTTCGCCTTGCCGCTCAGATCCATCAAGGCAGGGATGTCATCCACCGCAATATTGGATCCAAAAGCCGCAACATCCCACACCTGGCCTCGGGGGCCGTTACTCAGGTTCACATCCCCCCTCAGAGCGCCTCCAAAGACACGAGCACTGAATGACAACGAGGGACCCGACACCACACCCAACCGCAGTGCCAGATCGCTAATGGTCACTCCGGGCAACAAATCCAAGCCAGCGAGACCGGCATTTCCCTGCTCCCAGGTTGTCGGAGCCGTGAAGGGACCGAACACCTTGTTGAACTTGCCCGCCTGCACCGTGAGAGTCTCCAGGCGAAGCCGCCCATGCGCCCCGGCATTCAGTGAAAGGTCCAAACCATCGAAGACATGTCGAAAATTCTCCCCCAGAACTTCCGCCGATCCATTTCGAATCTGGATCAAAGAGGGCCAAGCCCCGCCGGGAGCAATCAACCCCATCACGCCTAGAGCATCCTCCAGACCGGGTTCCGCCCGCGAAACCGGCGACTCCGATTGCCGCATATCCAGCACCACATTCATTCCATCGAGCGACACCGAGTGCAGCCAGTGCCTCCACCCCGAAAAAATCCGCCCCGGCCCGCTCCAGACGAACTCCATCCGCTCCACATGAACCAGGACCCCTCCGCGCTGTTTCTGGGATTCCCGTATCGAAACACCCTCGATCAACACCGGTGCAAACAAACCCGCCCGCACCGAATCCGCGCGAAAAACCAACCCCTGCCGTGCCATCCCCCGCTCCAAAAACTGCCGCGCAACAAACGAACAAAAAGGCCCCTGCCCCATTCCAACCACCAAAACAACAACCATCGCGACAAACCAAAATTTCTTGGATCGATAAAACCGCTTATTCCGTCCGTTCTTCATGAATGCGCAAAAACTACACTGCCCATCCGATCGAATCCAGCACACGGTTCATCGAGCCAAAGCTAACGAACAGTTTCTTCCTGGTTCACTCTCTTCGCGGGCGGTGGGAAAAATGGGCGTTGTAGAGTAGGCTCCAAAATTCCTCGTAGGGTTCGAGCTTCGCCTTTTGATGGGGCGTCGCCTTGATCATGTCCTTAAAGTTGTCGTAGTCGATCAAGGCCGAGAGCTTGGCCATCACCGCGTCCATCTCCTCTTGGGTGTTCAGATACACGCGATAGTGCCTTGCGAGTTCCGTGGACTGCGTTTATTGGAGCACCTGTTCCATCCTGCGGATTTGTTCAGCGAAGGCTTTGGGTTGGCGCTCTTGAAATTTCCGGATGTTTATCAACTTCCATTGGATGCCTGGCAATTCCGAGGCGTGGGGGCAATGCAGCAGCCCCCAATCGGGATCGGCGCGAAGCAGGCTCGAAAGAAAGTTTTTATGGTCGCTGGTGAGCCGCTTCATCAAATCGGATCGAAGGCGGGAACGGGTTTCTATCAATTGCTCCAAGGGCACGGGAACCGCTGCCATCCCGGCAAACTGTTCCTCGTAGGTCGCTGAGATGTCCTTGTCGCGCGCGTTAAGAACCTCGTAGGGCGGTTTATCATGTCCGGACAGATAAATGACGAAGCATTCGAGCATGGCGTCCGTGAGTCCCTCGGCTTCGAACAAACAATGGACATCGAAAAGATCCCTCGGGTGCTGGCGATCCAGGGCCGCCACGAGCTTGCCACCGTATAATTCCGCATCGGAAAGGACGGGAACGGCCAATTCAGCCATGAAGTGCTTAGCGGCTGTGTGCACGAGTGGACGGTTTTCGATCGGGTGGACGGTGCCTCGAAGCACAGTGTTGACCTCGATTTTGACCATCGTGGAACCCTCATCGATTAGCAGTTTGGTATCGCCCATTTCCTTGTTGCCCACTTTGCGCGTGGAGAGTCCGGCTTTTTCAAGACGCCTGGCAATGATTTGGAGACTTGCCGTGATTTCCTCCAAGGCCGTTTGCCTCGGGGTAGCGCGGTTCACATAGACGAGATCGAGATCGACCGATAGGCGCGGCATTTCACGGACGAAGAGGTTGATGGCCGTGCCTCCTTTGAGCGCGAAGGGGGTTGCTTCGAAAACATCCGGAGCAATGCGAAGCATCAACTTCACGGCCTCGATGTAAGCTTTATCCATTTTTGAGAGTCAACAGGGTGCCGTCCTTCAGCCGGGTGATCCAGCGACTTTTGCTGCCGGTCTTTATTTTGTGATCCTTGAGAAGTTGATCGACATCCACAACGCCGGTTTCGCGTGCCCATGTGAGAAAAAGTCGAACTGCCTTTACACTTGTGCAGCAGGCCAGGAGCCGCCCTAAAAGTTCAGTGCGGAGGTTGCGCAGACCATCGAACAAATTGCGGGCTTCTTCCAAATCCTGATGAATGCCGACCTGAGACAGAAGCTCGATGACGGCCCGTTCCGGCACGGAAACCTTGAGGTTTTCCAAAGCTCCAGCTGGAGTCGAAATGGTCTCGTCATTCAAAGAGGAAGGCTTCCAATCAAAAAGCTGGGTGTGAACAAATCGAGCGCGGAAACGAGAGGTGAACCACTCAGGCAGGAGGAAGCGGCTCTCACCCCAGAGAATCCAGTTTTGACGGAATGCGAGGTTGTGGCGAACCCCATGCAAATCGAGCGCGCTTTTGCCGCCCACATGCAGGCCGGGGGATTTTTTTTGGAGGAGAAGAATGCAACTCGGTGCCTCCAGCGAGTCGGAGGGATAGGCATAGACTCCCTGACCTAGCCTGACGAGCCAACCGCTTTTCACATATTGAGCGGCCTGCTTGGGGGAAATCTTCTGAGCAGCCAGCGCCTCCAAATCGAAAGGAGCCCCGTGGGGTATGGCCGCGTAGAGGTTCTTGATTAGAGAATGCCTTTCAGTTCTCTTCATGAGTTAATAATAATAAATAATCTAAACATTCCGTCAATGTATGTTTAGAATTTGATTCATTATTCTACTTTGAAAGGATTATGGGATTTATTTTTCAAACAACCAATCGCCATTGCATCGATCTTGGAATAAACTCTACTCCAGTAGCTAAAAAACCTCCCTCGAGAGCAGGGGTTTTCCTGACAATTTGTGACAAACCAAAGGCGCTTTAAGGCAACTCCGAGAAACTCCGGTAATTGAGCGTTTCGCCCGCAGAGCGAGTATTCAAGAGGCTGTAGAGGGGGAATCCGCGACAAAAAATGCGGAGCCTACGGGGCTCGAACCCGCTACGGGAGCCTTTATTTAAGGCTTCAAAAAAGGGCATTGACTTTTCGTGACACTTTCGTGACAACTCCGGCATGAAAAAGCCCACGACAAAAACCAAGAACCGCCCTGTTGAAGTTATCGTTGAGAAGGGGCAACAAATCCCGATCTATTACACGCCGGACACCAAAGCCGGTAAGGTTTACGAATCCTTCACGATTACATTCATCCAAGCGGGCAAAAGGGTTCGCCGCCGCGCCACTACGATTGACGCCGCCCGCGACATTGCCATGTCCGCCGCCCGCCAACTTGCCGAGGGTGTCGGCCATGTCGCAACGCTTACCCCGTCACAGGTTGCCGACTTTGCCTCTGCCGATAAAATCCTTCGCCAACATCCGGGGGCTTCACTTGCCGCCGTTGTCGCCGAATGGGCCGCCGCCAATGCCGCCTTGGGGGGCGGTTCAATCGTTGCCGCTTGTGAGGCTCAGGCAAAAGCAAACCTCAGGCAAAGCGGATTCACTCCGACATTGGTTGCCGATGTTTACACCAAGTTTCTGGCAGGTCTTGAACGGGATGGGGCATCCGCCCGCTATATCGAGGACTGCAAAAGCCGCATGGGGCAGATCAAGGACACCTTTCGGGGGTTTATTCATGCCGTTGAAAAGACCGACCTCGAAAACTGGATCAACGCCAAGAAAATCAGCATCAAGACCCGCAAGAACTACCGAACTGCTGCCGTTACGCTTTGGAGCTTTGCCAAGGCCGAGGGATACCTACCGAGGGACAGGCAGACCGAGGCCGAGCTTTTGCCGAACCGCAAGCGCACCAAGGCCGCGAAGCTATCCGCCGAGATTGGCGTTTATGAGCCTGCCGACCTCCGCAAAATCCTTACCCATGCGCCAGCGCACCTTTTGCCCGTGTTCGCCATTGGAGCGTTTGCCGGGCTTCGTTCTGCCGAGCTTCACCGCCTGACTTGGGACAACATCCGGCCTTCATTCATCCAAGTGGATGCGGACGATTCAAAGAACGCTGTGAAGCGCCATGCACCCGTGCCGATAGCGTTGAAAGAGTGGCTGGCAGGAGTGAAGCGGGGGGAGGACGATCAACGGCTTTGCGCCCGGTTTGCTCACGAAAACGCCCTTGCCCGCGCCATGACAAAGGCCGTTCGTGATGCCGGGGTTGAACCCGTCCACAACGGACTGCGGCACACCTTTTGCAGCGCAAGGGTTGCCGAAACCGACGATGTTAAAAAGACATCACGCGAAGCGGGCAACAGCGTTGGCATCATCCTCAAGCACTATGTCAAGGTGATGACCAAGGCCAAGGCAACGGCTTGGTTCAATGTCAGGCCGGACGCTTCGACTTCCGAGAAGGTTGTTTCTTTTGCGGCTTAGGGGTTCCGTCCAGCTTGCCGGAAGTAATTATCAGGCCGCCCACTTTTTTGCCTTTTATGCCAGCGGAGATGTTTTGCGGGTCTAAAGCAACAGGTTTGCGCTTCCGATACTTGGCTTCATCAACAAGCAACCGCTCGACATCTTTAAGAAGGTTCCAGCAGTAAGTTTCCGAGTCGGCTTTAATCCCATACTTTTTGTTGAAGCCAATATAAAACTCCCACAACTCAAAAGCGGCAACGGTTTCGTTTTTCGTTGTCGATACACCCGCCAACACTTGCAGGATTCTGGCAACGGATCCGGTATTCATGGAAGTGGTGATGTCTCTTTCTTCATCGCGTTGTTTCCACTTCCACATATTGTATGAATCAATCGTGTAGGGGGTGATTCCATCCTCTTCAATAGGTTCGATTGAATCCTCACCCGTAACCTTACACCCGTCAGAACTTGGCCCCATGAGCCAATAAACATTGACGCCAGTGGCTTCGTAAATCGCCGCAGCCGCTTTGCCTGTCATCGGCAGGTTGCCCGCCGAGGCTTTTTTAATCCACGAAGCCGAGAGGCCGACGAGCTTGGGGAATCTGCTTTCCGATCCCATTGGGCCGAGCAACGCCCGGAGTTTTGCGAGTCTTGTTTTTTGTTGGCTAACCATATCGTTCCACACTGAACGATAAAATAACAACATCGTCCAGTTTTTATTTGAAACACGCTTCGCATCGTTCAATGCTACTGAACGAAGCAACTGCCGACTGCGGGCAATGGATGCCCGCAATTTGACAGAGCTTCGCAAAGCAAATGATGACAACAAACCAAACCATGCAGACAAATCAGGGGGCATCGCCGTTGATGTCCTGCCAACAGGGGGCGTCCTACTTGGGACTCTCAAAATCCAGCTTCTGGAACAAATGCCGCTCCGGGGAGATCCCGCACATCCGCATTTCATCCCGTTGCTATCGCGTCCGCCGCTCCGACCTCGAAACCTACCTCAACAGCCGCACACGATGAAAACAGGACGCCGCAAATTGTCCGAACGCGACAAAGCCGATGCCCGACTTGCCAAGGCCCGCGAGCGTGAACTTGCCAAGGCTATCGGCTCGAAAAATCAACCGAGGCGCAACCGATAAAAACAGCAAGCCCCGGCAGGAAGGCAGGCCAAGCCGGGGCAAATCATTGGAAAAATGGAAAACGAACTCATCTTGGAAACTCCATCAAGTTTCGAGCTAACGGCAACAGCAGCGCGAGACATCACAGACCGCATAAACAAGGCCAGCGAAGACTTGGCAACCATGCTACAAGCCGCGCATGACGGCAAGGCATGGCTGGCCCTTGGTTATCGTAGCTGGAAAGACTATCTGGCAGCGGAAATAAAACTCTCGAAGCAACACGCACACCGCCTTCTTGCATTCGCACAAACGCGTGAGGAAATAGAAAAGTCACCCATGGGTGACTTGCCAATTCCGACAAGTGAAAGGCAGGTGCGGGCCTTGGGGACGCTGCCGCCACAAGACCGCCCGGAAGTTTATGCAAAGGCCGTTGAAGCAGCAGGGGGAGCAAGGCCAACAGAAAAGCAAGTAAATGATGCTGTCGCGATTGCGCGAGGCATTGAGCCGCTTATTGAAGAACCAAAAAGAGACCCATTGCAAGAATATCGGCCAAGCCCGGCGCAGGTTAAAAAATACGGGCTGAACTTGCCTCCCGAATGTCCGGGGCGTGTTTATTTTGAAACCGATTTGAGCGGAAACATTCACGAGCTTGGCAGGTTAGCAATTCTCGCCCCATTGGCGCATGACAGGAACTTCGTTTTTAAAACTTGGCTTGAGGCTGACGATTTTAGAAAAGGCCGGGACGATTTACCCGGCTGGAGTGTAGTCGGCTCAAAAATAGCAAACCGGGCTGGGCTTGAAAGAGACCTTGCCGACTTTTTAGACAGCTGGGAGGGATGTTTTATTGGGGAACTCGAACAGCTTGCCCCTGAAGAGGTGGACAAAAACGAGGACTGCTACAGCGGGCCGTGGACATACAACTGCCTGATGTATTTTTCTCGTGAAGAATATCTGCAACATCGGTTTAGTCCAAAAAAACAACGGACGGCTGACTATGCCAGGACAAAGCCGGAGGCAGGATGAGCATCGAGGCCGTCCGTCATGTCTTGGAGCGATCCAAGACCAAAGGCGCTCAAAGGCTCATCCTGATCGTCATCGCCGAACACGCCGACAGCAACGGCATCGCATGGCCCAGCGTGGAGACCATCGCAAGGCTCGCAAATTGTTCGGAAAGGTTCGTGAAGAAGACCATCAAAAAACTCAAATCCGGCGAACTCATCATCGAAAAAGGCGGGGGGCGGGGGCGCTCAAATCGTTACCGAATCCCGCTCGAAAGAGTGAACTCTGGTTCACCCATTACCGAATCAGAAAGGGTGAACTCTGAGACAGAA
The DNA here is from genome assembly GCA_044340205.1 of Terrimicrobiaceae bacterium. Taxonomy (GTDB): domain Bacteria; phylum Verrucomicrobiota; class Verrucomicrobiia; order Chthoniobacterales; family Terrimicrobiaceae; genus UBA967. Next base: position 1,051 of record JBIIUB010000008.1, on the reverse strand, counting down.
AGGGTGAACTCTGATGCACAAAAGGGTGAACCACGGTTCACCCGAACCATAAAGAACCACCATAGAACCACCATCACGCGCTCACGCGCTTCTCAAAATCCAAACCAGACCAGCAAATATGACTCAGCATTCTAAAACGAAACTGTGTCTTGATTGCAAAGCAGCAATCCCCGCCGAACCGACCAAAATAGACTTCTTTGGGGAAATCGACACATACCCGGCTCCAGACAGGTGCGACGATTGCGGCAAACGCCGGGAACAAGAACGCGAGCAAAGGGAGAAAACGGAAAAACTCGAAAGCCAGTGGCTCGACATCGTGCCGCCATGCTACCGCACAAGCGACATATCCCGCTTCCCGCAGCCGCTCCAAGACGCCCTTGCCACCTTTGACCCTGCCAGCACCATCGGCATCGGCATCCGAGGCGCCAGTGGACTTTGCAAGACTCGCGCAGCTTATCAACTTCTCAAACAAGCGCACTTAGCAGGCTATCGAGTAGCCGCAATCCGCGCCACAACCCTTGCAAGCATTGCCGCCAATCAATGGGACGACAGACCGCACTTCGATGGAAGCGTCATCACCGGTTCAATGAGCATCGGCCAACACAATCAGAAAATACTTCGAGACCTGAGCAGGCGTGATTGGCTCTTCATTGATGACATCGGCAAGGAGGTGAACACAGCGAGAAACGAATCCACGCTTTGGGACATATTGGAAGAGCGGACATCTCACTACCGACCAAACATCTGGACGCTCAACATGACCGCAGCAGAGCTAAACAAAAAAGGTTCTAAAGACCGCATGACTCCAATCCTCCGCAGGCTCACCGAGTTTTCCGAACTCATCCTTCTCGACTGATGCCACCGATCATGCAGCCGGGGGGGGGGTAGTAGGAAGACCTCTGGCCGCATTTCAAAGAAGGCAGTTTGCCCGTCGCTCGGCTCTTTTGTGTGAGCAGTGAAAATCGCAGTTCCGCTTAATCGAAATTCGACACCCACCCACCAGCATGAAGACAACAGCACCGAAGAGAGGCCGGGGAAGACCGCGCAACCC
>JBIIUB010000140.1:0-4123 GCA_044340205.1 Terrimicrobiaceae bacterium | reverse complement strand
CGCAGTAGAGCACCACGGCGGCACGGAGGCCCTTCTCGGAAGGCTCGTCCGCTTCAGCGACCCACTCGAAGGTTCTGCCGAGGACTTGGCAGATTCTTTCAATGCTATCGTCCCCATCTTGCGGGAGGGGTTCGATGTGTTCAACAGGGTGCTGCGTGTCGGCGTAGCGGATGTCGTTTTCGGGTTTTCGGGGTGTATTCATCCCTCGCACCTTGAATGAACAAAAGAACCCTAGTGCTCCCGAACGGGAGCAAATTTTGGAGGGGGCGGGACACGAGTGGAGAAGGGATATTTTTTAGCCCATCGAACGCTTCAGGTAGCGAGACTGCCGGTGGCTATAGGGAGAACCCGTTACCAGGTAACAAAAGGTAACAATTTTACCGCCAATACTGCAATTAGCTGCAGTTTGGGGTTGATTGCCTTGATGGCTCGCGGAGCCTTTATTTATGGGCTTTCAGAGGCGAGCGAACCACTTTGAGAAGTGGCGACCCTAACGGGATTCGAACCCGTGTTACCGCCGTGAAAGGGCGGTGTCCTAACCGCTGGACGATAGGGTCAGCGTGGGAGCGAAATATTCAGCGTGCGACCGCAGCGTGGCAAGGTTTTTTTCATTTTTTTCATTTTAACACGCTGTCCGAAATTATCTGTTTTCAAGCCAGGGTTGGGATGGATTCGGAAAGACCGAGAAACTCAGCGACAAAAGGGTTGGCTGGGTTGTTGCGGACTTCTGCCGGCGTTCCGGTTTGTTGGATGGAGCCTTTGTCGATGAGGACGACGCGGTCGGCGACTTCGAAGGCCTCGTCTTGATCGTGCGTAACAAAAATGGTGGTGAGGCGAGTAAGGTCGTGGAATTCGCGCAGCCAGCGGCGGAGGTCTTTTCGGACCTTAGCGTCGAGGGCGCCGAAGGGTTCGTCGAGCAGGAGCACCTCGGGGCGGTTGGCCAGAGCACGGGCGAAGGCGACTCGTTGGCGCTGTCCGCCGGAGAGCTGGGTGGGGAGGCGTTTCTCGTAGCCTTCAAGCTGCACGGCCCGCAGAAGCTCACTGACCCGCTCTTGAATGGCGGATTCCGCTGGACGCTTCGAGCGCGGGAGCACACGAAACGAGAAGGCAATGTTCTCGTAAACATTCATGTGGTTGAAGAGGGCGTAGTGTTGGAAAACAAAGCCCGCCTTGCGTTGATAGGCCGAGAGACCGGTGACATCCCGCCCATGGAAAAAAATACGGCCGTCGTGGGTGTCGGCGAATTCCAGTCCGGCAATGACACGGAGCAGCGTCGTCTTTCCCGAACCGCTGGGGCCGAGAAGGGCGATAAGTTCCCCGTCGCGGATGTCGAGGCTGACATCGCGAAGTGCGGGATGGAGGTCGAATCGTTTGGTGATGTTTTGTATGGCGATGCTCATGGTGCGGTTGTGGATGAGGAAACGCGAAGCTCCTGCTCGGCGCGCCATTCGGCGCGGGTTTTGAGGATGAGGGTGATGATGGCTAAGAGTCCAAGAACAGAGGCGACGGCGAAGGCCGATGCGAACTGGTATTCGTTGTAAAGAATCTCGATGTGGAGCGGCATGGTGTTGGTTTTTCCCCGAATGTGGCCGGAGACGACTGAGACGGCCCCGAATTCGCCCATGGCACGGGCGTTGCAGAGGATGATGCCGTAGAGCAGGCCCCATTTGATCTTCGGCAGGGTGATGCGCCAGAGAATCTGCCATCCGTTCGCGCCAAGGGTCAGCGCGGCCTCTTCCTCCTTCATTCCCTGAGCCTGCATGAGCGGAATGAGCCCTCGGGCCACGAAGGGAAATGTGACGAAGATCGTGGCCAGCACCATGCCAGGAACGGCGAAAATGATGCGGATTTCATGCTCGCGAAGCCACGGGCCGAACCAACCCTGCGCACCAAAGACGAGCACATACAGCAAGCCTGCAATAACCGGGGAAACCCAGAGCGGGAGGTCGATAAGCGTGATCAGAAACGAACGCCCGCGGAACTTGTAGCGGGTTACGCACCACGCCGCCGCGATGCCGAAAATTGTATTCAAAGGAACGCTGATCGCCGCAATGACAAGCGTGAGAAGGATGCTGTGGCGCGTGTAGGGATCGCGAAAAGTTTCCAAAAAAGCGGCGCCCCCCTTCGAGAACGCTTCCTGAAAAACCACCACCAGTGGGAAAAGAAGGAAGAGAAGAAAAAAGGCCAGCGTCGCACTTATGAGAAGTGCTCGGACGGCGAGGCTATCCCCCGTGGCGCGGAGTGGTTGGCGGTTGTTGATATTGATCGAAGTAGCACCTGGCATTTTGAGAATTATTTTAAGCCGTTCCGTTGCGGGAGTTGTTCCACGCTTGGAGGCCGTTTGAGATGAGGAGGATCACGAGCGAGGCGCAGAGCATGACAAAACCAAGTGCCGCTGCCCCGGCGTAGTCGTATTGCTCGAGCTTGCTGATGATCAGCAGCGGGGTAATTTCCGTTTCGAAGGGAATATTTCCCGCGATGAAAACAACCGAACCAAATTCGCCGACGGCGCGACCATAGGCCAAGGTCACGCCGGTGAGGATGGATGGCAGAAGAGCAGGAAAAATGACACGCAGGAAGGTTTGCCAGCGGTTGGCTCCGAGGCAGGCGGCCGCCTCTTCGAGCTCGGCCGAAAGCTGGAGAATGACCGGTTGGACGGTCCGCACGACAAAGGGAAATCCGATAAATGTGAGGGCAATGAAAATGCCAATCTGGGTGAAGGCGATCCTGATTCCATAAGGCTCGAGGAGAGCACCAATCCAGTCATTCGGAGCGTAGATGGCCGTGAGGGCAATACCGGCAACGGCTGTCGGCAGCGCGAAGGGCAGATCCACCATGGCGTCGAGGATTCTCCGTCCCGGAAAGCGGTAGCGCGCAAGCACCCATGCGGCCATGACCCCGAATACGCCGTTCAGAAGGGCCGCCAGAAAGGAAAGCCCGAAACTCACGCGGTAGGATGCCACCACGCGCGGATCGGTGACGGTTTGCCAGAATTGTTCCCAGCTTCCCGAGAAGACACGCATGGCCAAGGCACTCATCGGAATGAGGACGATCAATCCCATGTAAAGGAGCGTGTAGCCGAGCGAGAGCCCGAAGCCGGGTAGAATGTGGCGTCTTCGCATCAGATGTTCTGCGCCTCCGAAATCAACACCCGGAAACGCTCCAGCATGGTCGTCATGGCTGTGGTGTGTGCTTTGATCTGATCCTCCAACGGTGCCGCGTGGGGCGTCTCGAAGACGATCTCGAATGGTTTTGGCTTTTGCGTGGGCGGAGCGCCGAGGATGCCCGTGTAGCCTTGCTCGATGATGCCCATATTGGCTTGGAAGTTGTCGATACTGCGGTCGAAATTGCGCGGGAGGTGCCGCGAAGCAGCCTCCAAAGCGGGTTCCAGCACATGCCGCGTGAGTTGATGTCCCTTGGCAAAGCCATAGATGCCCTCGCTGGTGTCATCCGTGTGCAGGGCGATGATGCCATCGAAAGCGAGCCTCATGAGCTGACCTTCCAGCATGAGAACCTCGATCTCACTCGAGCCGCGCCAGAATTCCCGATTCATATCCGCCCCGCTCTTCAGCCAGCGGGCATTGCGGGAAAAGCCCCAAGGATTGCAGACCGGGTAGATGAACAACTCGTATCCCTGCGCCGGAGCAGGATTCGCATGTAAATCCTGGATCAGATCAAGCACCGCCAGCACGGCGCTCTCCTCGTCGCCATGCACACCCGCAAAAATCCCCACACGCAGGAAACTGCTGCGGTCACCGGGACCGGTGAAAAGAAAACGCGGGAGGGTGGTTGTGACTCCCCGTGGATCGGTGAACTCGAGATGCGCAGAAAAGAGACGATCCGAGCGGCTCGCGAGTTTTTCCATGCGATTCAACAAGGTGGCGACCGAGCGGCGGATTGCGGTCTCTCTGACTTCAGCGGCGTGGAGTGTTTTCATAGAATCTTTGAGGGTTCGACCGCCCTGCGGCTCAAAAACGCAGGGCGGCCGTTTCAGGTATCTTTCAGTTCAAGGACGATAGGGTTTGTAGATGCGGTCGAAGACTCCGCCATCGTTGAAGTGGTCCTTTTGAGCCTTCCGCCAACCTCCGAAGTCCTCAATCGTCACGAGTTCGATCTTCGGGAA
>JBIIUB010000006.1:0-52985 GCA_044340205.1 Terrimicrobiaceae bacterium | reverse complement strand
CCAACGCGGTTGCCCCACTCGGTCCAGGATCCATCGTAATTGCGGACATTTTTGTAGCCGAGGAGATAGGTGAGCACGAACCAAGTGTGGCTCGAGCGCTCGCCAATGCGGCAGTAGGCTACGACATCCTGCCCCGGCTGGAGCCCTGCCTCGTCTTCGTAAATCTGGCGGAGTTCGTTCACGCCTTTGAAAGTGGAATCATCCTTCACAGCCATCTTCCAAGGAACACTGGCCGCACCGGGGATGTGACCGCCGCGCAGAACGCCTTCCTGGGGATACTCCGGCATGTGAGTGACCTCACCACGGAATTCCGCTGGTGACCGCACATCGATGAGCGCCATGCCAGCACGGCTCTGGGCGAGGGCCTGATCGTAAAACGCGCGGATCTCCGCATCGCAGCGGGTTTCCACTGGCGTGTAGTGGCCATGAGCGAAATGCGGCACGGCACGCGTGAGATGCCGCCCCTCGGCGACCCACTTGTCGCGTCCGCCGTCCATGATTTTCACTTTCGTGTGACCAAACAACCGGAACACCCAAAGCGCATAGCAGGCCCACCAGTTCGACTTGTCGCCATAGAAAATGACCGTCGTGTCGTTCGAAATGCCATTGCGTTCGCAGAGCGCCGAGAATTGCTGCGGAGTGATGTAATCGCGGATCGTCTGGTCCTGCAAATCCGAGCGCCAGTCGATATGCACCGAGCCCTGAATGTGGCCGGTGTCATAGAGCAGGATGTCCTCGTTGCTTTCGACAATTCTGACATGTGGATCAGCAAGGTGTGCTTCAACCCACTCGGTGGAGACCAACGCTTCAGGATACGCGTAGTTTTTATCGCTCATATACAATCAAACTAAAGATTCGCCGCCGCTGTGCAAGCCAGACGGGAGCCCATCTCGAAAAAGGCAGCGCACGAACGCACGATCCTAACGGGCCAATGCCGTCTTTCGCATTGGCGATTTCCGGTGCGCTATGGTTAAGTCTCGCCTCGATCAAATGGTTTATTTTGTCCTCCACAATGACGCACAGGAAGGCCCATACGCGACAGCCGATGTGAAACGCCTGCTTCGCGAAGGTCGCTACGCACCTGAGAACCTTTGCTGGCGCGAAGGTTGGGAGGAATGGCGTCCGCTCTCATCCGTGATCGGCATGGTGGCAAAATCCACCGACTTCGGCGATGAAGCCCAACCCGCCGAGAACCAGCCCGCCTCTTACGAACCCGAAATTCCCGCGCCGCCGGTGCCCTGGCAGCAAGAGCGGACCGGTCGTGTCGAGAAGCGGGTCGTGCTTTTAGTGGTCCTTGTTTTGTTGCTCGGAGCAGTCTCTATCGTTCTCGGTCTCCTCTTGGTCGATTCACAATCCCACATCCAGCAGCAGGCGGAACCAGCCGTGTCACGCGCCGAACTCGAACGCGGCCTGCTCGAGGCAAGCGTCACCCTGCGAGGCCCACAAGCGGCAGATGAAATCCGGACATGGGTAACCTACGAAGACGCCACGACAAATCGCCCCGTTGCGGTCTCCCGCGCGAACATCCTCATCTATCCTGAATCAATGATCGCCGATGTCTTAAGCACTCCGGCCGTCGGCGGCGCCTCCGAAATGATGTTGCGCCTCCAATCCTCGCTGCCGCCACCCTGGCGCGAAACCATCACCGATTCAAACGGCGTCGCCTCTGTGAGCGGCATCCATCCCGGCAAATACATCATCATCGTCTTCGCCCAAAAAACCGGCCAAGGCGAACCCGAGAACTACTTCTGGGTCGCCAGACGCGAACTCGACGAGCATCCCTCCCAGTCGCTCGTCTTTTCCGAAAAAAACGCCACCACACCCAAAAGCGTCGATTTCATCATCATTAAATAGCCCCCCTCACCGCGCCTTGCTGTCGAACGCATCCCGCAGGGCGTCGCCGAGGAAGTTCAGTGCCAGCAGAGTGAGAGCCATTGCCGTAGCCGGAAAAACGAGGAGCCACCAGAAGCTGCGAAGGGGATTGATCGCGCCAGCGCCGTCAGCCAGCAGCGAACCCCAACTCGCCTGCGGCGCTTGGATACCAAGCCCCAAAAAACTCAGGAATGACTCGTCGATGATCACGGCCGGAATCGTGAGAGTGAGGTAAACAAGGATGATGCCAGCCAAGTTTGGCAGCAGGTGACGGGTCAGAATTTTGAAATGCGACTGCCCGAGTGCTCGGGCTGCTGTGACGAATTGGCTTTCCTTGAGCGAGAGCACTTGGCCGCGAACGATGCGGGCCATGGTGAGCCACTCAATGAAACCCAGCGTGAGGATCAAAATCGCAATGCGGGATGACTCCACAAGCCACGCAAGGCCCTCGCGGTTCGCCCACTCTTGAAGCCCCGCATTGAAAGCGTTGATCGCGATCAAAATGAAAATGAGCCGTGGCACCGAGTAGAGGATATCCACGAAGCGCATCATGAGCGCATCGATCCGCCCACCGGCATAGCCCGCAACCAGTCCCCACGCGGTGCCAATGAAAAGACTCACCACCGCGCCGCACAGGCCGACCAGAAGCGAGATACGGCCACCCGTCAAAACGCGGTAGAGCAAGTCGCGACCATTCAAATCCGTGCCGAAGGGATGATCCCACGAAGGCGGCGCGTATTGGTTCGGACCGGGTTCGCCGAGAGTAGATGGCAGAAAAAATGGCCCCGCGACGCAGGCGAGAACCATGAATGCCAGAAACACCGCCGACAGCACGGCAGCGGGATTTTTTCGGACTCGCTGAAAGACACGCGGATCAAGCATGGGATTTGATTCGCGGATCGAGAAACCCGTAGGCCAGATCAACGAGGAGATTGAAGAAAACCAGCATCGCGCAATAGACGATCACCATTCCGCCGAGGAGGAATCCGTCGCGGTTCATGATCGAATGAACAAAAAATCCGCCAGCACCGGGGATATTGAAGACAGTTTCGACGACGATAGATCCCGTGAGCAAATGCGCAGCGAGGGGCCCGAGGTAGGAAACCACAGGCAATATGGCGATGCGCAGCGCGTGACGGTAAACGACGGCGGATTCTTTCAGACCCTTCGCCCGCGCCGTCCGCACAAAATCCATCTGGAGCGTCTCGACCATGCTCCCGCGCATGAGGCGGGCAATCACCGCCGCAGCCGGCGCAGCCAGCGTGAGCGCGGGAAGAATCAAATGCGACAAGCCGCCCCATCCCCCTGCTGGCAGCCAGCCGAGCGTGAGAGCGAAAACAAGAATCAACAACGGGCCGATGATGTAAGACGGCAACGAAATCGCCGCCAGCGCAAGAAACATCGCCCCGAAGTCCCGCCAAGTCTGGCGATGCATCGCCGCCAGCGTCCCAAGCCAAACACCTGCAAATGTCGCGAGCAAAAAAGCCGTCCCGCCAAGTGCCAGCGTGACCGACAATGTCTGCGCAAGGATTTCATTCACCGAGCGGTTCCGATACTTCGTGGAAAGCCGCAAATCCCCGCGCAACAAATCGCCAATGTAGCCCGTGTATTGCTGCCACAGCGTCCCATCGAGTTTGTATTTCGCCAAAAGTTGCTTCTCGATCGCCTCCGGAATCTTCCTCTCCCCATCAAAAGGCCCGCCCGGCGACGCCCGGATCAACAGAAAAGTGATCGACACAACGCAGAACAAAACCACAAGCAGCGAAACAAGGCGTTTTAATAGGACAGCAAGCATGGTGCGCAGGCCCAAAAAAATCCTTGAGCCAGTTACGCAAGTCCTACCGCAACGAGCCGCAAAACACCACCACCCACTGCACCCGCTGCCTCAAAGTCTCCAAAAGCGGCGAACCAAAAATTTGGACGATCGTCCAAATTTTTGGTTTAGCGAAAAAACGCGCTTTGAAATTTCCGTATCTCGGTTAGGCACTTCAATCGTTCAAAAAGGAGTCTGTTCGCCGCCCTAATATCTACAGGGGCCTCGCCGTAGATTTTTGAAAAGGGGAACAGGCGTCCCGCCTGTGTGCGAAGGTGTGCTCCTCGGTTCCAATGAGCCTGGTGCGAGTAGGCTAACCCGTCTTCACACGGCCGAGACGGCCATGCCCCCCTTCTTTTGCCGAGCAAAGTCCAATTACAAAGTGACAACAATATCACCGCCAACGGAACCTCGCCGTAGCGCTGAGTAGAGCGACCAAAAAATTGGACGATCGTCCAAATTTTTGGTTCGGCGACAATGTGCCCGCTCGGGTTTTTCACGCCGATGTGATCCGATCTGTGCGATGGAAATTGGTTTGAGCAATATCCCGGAACCTCATGGATTGCCCGAGTGCACCCCGGGTGCCCTTCTCCCGTCCTTTGCGACGGTGCAGGGTCCGGGGTTTCTTTTTTTAAGGCAATACCTCACCCCCGCAAAGCCTGCCTGACGGCGGCGATGATGCGATCTTGGTCTTCTTCGGTCAGATAGGGATTGAGCGGAAGGCTGAGGACTTCGCGCGAGGCGGATTCGGCTGCGGGGAAGTCGCCGTATTTGTAGCCCAGCGGAGCGAAGACCGGTTGCTCGTGGAGGCACTTCGGGTAGTAAACGGCGGTGGGGATTCCGAGCGTTTTGAGCTTCTCGGCGAGGGCGTCGCGGTCGGGAACGCGGATCGTGTATTGGGCGTAAACATGAGTGTTCCCCTCGCGGATGGCTGGCGTCGCGCAGACATCGCGGAGTTTTTCCGAATAGCGTGCTCCAATGCGGTTGCGGGCCTCGACTTCGGCGGCAAACCCAGGCCACTTGGCGAGCATGATGGCGGCCTGCAGCGTGTCGAAACGGCCGTTCATTCCAACAAGGTCGTGGTAGTGGCGACGAATGCCGCCATGCGTGCGGATGGCTTTCATTTTCACGGCGAGATCGTCGTCGTTTGTAAAAAGCGCACCGCCCTCGCCGTAGCATCCGAGCGGCTTGGCGGGGTAGAAGCTCGTGCTGGCAATCTCCGTGACATTGCAGCTTTTCACTCCGTGTCGCGTGGCGCCGAAACTCTGCGCGGCATCTTCGATGACGGTAAGCCCGTGTTTTTTCGCAATGGCATTGATGGCGTCGTAGTCCGGCATCTGCCCGAAAAGACTCACGGGCAAAAGCGCTTTCGTGGCTGGCGTGATCGCCGCTTCGATTTGCTCGACGGCGATGTTGAAATCCAAGGGATCGATATCCACGAACACAGGCTTCGCCCCAACCTGCGCAATGACCTCCGCAGTGCTGATCCAGGTGAAGGGAACCGTGATGACTTCATCGCCCGGCCCGATCTCCAGCGCGCGCAGGGCTATTTCCAGACTATCCGTGCCGCTGGCCACCGTGATGGCATGACGACAGCCCACATAATCGGCGAGGGTATTTTCCAGAGCTTCGACCTCAGGTCCCATAATGAAGCGTCCGTGCTCAAGAACGCGGTCGATCGCTTCGTGGATGGCGGGCTTGAATTTGAGATACTGGGTCTTGAGATCGATAAAATCCATGGCTCCGTTTACCACCAATCACGCGGGGAGCAAATACACCAATGATGATGCGATTGCTGCAAAGCGGTATTTTAGGGGCGCGATATTCTCAAAACCGACAACCGAGTGACAAAGCCGGCAGTTGGCGGGGATAATTTCCAGCAACTTATGGCAACGAGCCATTTTTTGTTTTTGAGGAATTTTGGAGGGATTCTCCTATCGCAAGCTACTGTCGGAGAGGATGGTGGGCAGAACTGGATTCGAACCAGTGAAGGCGTAAGCCAGCGGATTTACAGTCCGCCCCGTTTGGCCACTTCGGTATCTACCCTTTTTTTCCTGCGGTTGGCTTACCTTGTGGGCGAGACCTGATCGCGAGGGGCGAGCACAATGGATTTAATTGTGATTTTGGGCAAGGGAAAATCGTTGCTGTTTGTAGGGGCCTTGCTGATTTCTTCGAGAGTGTCGAGGCCTTCGAGGACGGTGCCGAAGACGGTGTATTGGCCGTTGAGCTTGGGCAGGGGCTGGAGGCAGACATAGAATTGGCTGCCGTTGGAATTTTTTGCGGGGTTGATTTTGTCGGGGAGGCGGGCCATGGCGACGGCGCCTTTGTCGTGTTTGAGGCGGATTTCGGCGGGGAGGGTGTAGCCAGGTCCACCGGTGCCGGTCGTGTCGGTTTGCCCACGGCGGCTGGCGGGGTCGCCTGTTTGGATGAACGAGCCGGGGAAGACGCGGAAGAAGCTTTGGCCGTTGTAGAATTTTTTTGTGATGAGTTTTTTGAAATTCTCGACGGTGTAGGGCGCGGAGTCGTCGTAGAGGCCGATGGTTACCTGGCGCGGCTGCTTTTCCTTGTGGAATTGGATTTGGACGACGGCAACATCCGGGCCGAGCGTGGCGGCGTGGACGGTGGTGGCGCAGAGGAGCGCGGCGAGCGTGAGGGCGATGAAGGATTTCATAGGATCGGGAATGCGCGGCGTTCGACTTCGCCGAGCGGGCGGCCTTGCTCATCGCTGACGCCAAAGCGCTCGAGGTCTTCGAACTGGCGGTTGAGATAACCAAGGGCGGCAGTTTGTGCGATGTCAAAATGCGGGGCGGCGCTGGTGAGGTCTCCGGCGATGGTGTCGGGCTGGCCAATGGGATAAAGGCGGGCGGGGAGTGAGAGGTCGGCGGGCAGAGTGCCGAGGAAGCCGTGGAGGCGCTTGTTCACTCGCCCTACGCTTTTGAGTCGGGAAACGGTTTCCTGGCCGACATAGCAACCTTTGTCGAAATCGACGGCGCTGTCTTCAAGGCGGGCTTCCTGTGGCAGGGTGTCTTCGGTGATTTCGAGGCCCCATGCGGGTTGGCCGTGGATGATGCGGAGGAGTGCGAGTTGCGCGGCCGTGGCGGCGGTGAGGTTGGAAGGTTTTTCGGCTGTGTCGAAACCGGGCAGGCCTGTGCGGTTGATGCGGAGGGCTCCGGCGGGCGGCTCGATGCCGAAGATGTGATGGAGCGGAGATGGGGCGGACACCGGTTCGAGGAGGGCGTCATCCGCTATGAGATAGCGCTCGAGACGGGCTTGGACAGCTTCGGCGAGGGATTCGTCGCACTCGATAAGGAGATGTTCTCCATCGCGCCAGATTTGCACGAGGGCGCAGAGTTTTCCTTTGGCTGTGAGGAGGCAGGCAGGGCGTGCGATGAGAGGCTTGAGGCGCGTGATATCTATGCTCACTTGCCCATTCAGGTAGCGCGTGGCATCGGGGCCGCTGAGCTGGAAGCGGGCTCGGCCATGGACTTCGAAAAAACCTGACGCAGGCGAGGGGGTCATTTTTTTCTGCGGAGGAGTCCCCAGAGGTTTTTGAGTCCGGCGGGTTCGTGGGTGGCTTCTTCTGCTTGAGCGGAGGTGCTTGGCGCGGGCGTTTCGGGGAGCGTGTGGCCTTGGCCGGGAAAATCGTAGAAGCGGGAAATGACGGAGAAATCCTCGTCGCCCCAACCGCGTTGAAGGCCCGCCATGGCGATGCCTGCGAAGGAGCCGGCTGCGGGGAGTTCGATGTTTTTTTCCTCAGCCATTGCGAGGCCGATCTGGACATCCTTGAACATGTTTTTGAGAGAGAAGCGTGGGTCGAAGTCGGCTCCCAGCATGCAGGGGAGCTTGAGGTCAATCACGCCGGAGCGGGCGGCGTTGTTTTCCAGAGCGAGCGGGAGTTTGTGGAGTTCCACGCCGTATCGGTCGAGCAGGGCAAGGGCCTCGGTGAGCGATGCGACGGCGTTTGCGGAGATGAGGTTGGTGGCGACTTTGACGACTGAGGCTTGGCCAATGCCGCCGATTTCCAGAATCTGCTTCGAAGAGGCTTGGAGCTGCGGACGCACGCGCTCGAGGGCCTGTGGGTCACCGCCTATGTAGTAAACAAGCTGACCTGCGGCTGCGGCGTCTCGGCTGCCGGTGAAGGGGGCATCGAGAAAGGCGGCGTGTTTTTCCGCAACGATCTCTGCGGCGGTGAGGGTGTCGGCGGGGGAGACCGTGGCGTGGTTCAGAATGACATGCTCCGCGGTAAGGGCCGGAAGCATGGCGCGGAGCACGGAGTGCAGGGCTTCGCCGTTTGATACGAAAATCTGAATATGCCGCGCCGCCTCGGCGATCTCAGCGGGGGAGCTCAGGAAGTTCGGCTCCGGCCGCACGGTGCGGTTCCAGATCCAGACTTGATGCCCTGCGAGCCGCAGGCAGGCTGCGACCCGGCTTCCAATGATGCCGAGTCCGATGACGCCTGCTGCGGGTTTTCCCGGTATCTGCTCCATGCGGGCTTTAGCTGGCCGCAGGCAGGAAGGTCTCGATCTTGGCGGATTCTTTGAGCTTGTTCAGCACGGCTTGGACGGCTTCGCGCTGGTTGTTAGATTTGAGGTAGGAGACGACCTGTTCCTTGACTTGATCGAACGGCACAGTGCCGGCGGCTTTTTTGTCGGTGACTTTGATGACATGCCAGCCGAACTGGGTTTTCACGGGCTTGCTGATGTCGCCGACTTTCTGGGCAAATGCGGCATCGGCGAATTCGGGAACCATGCGGTCTTTCGGGAAAAAGCCGAGATCTCCACCGGATTCGGAGGCGCCTGGTTCTTCGGAAAGTTCCTTCGCGAGCTTGGTGAAGTCTTCGCCTGCGGCAGCGCGCTCGGCGGCTTTTGCGGCGGCTTCTTCCTTCTGCTTTACGACATCCGCCGGGGCGTCCGGATCGACCATGAAGAGAATATGGCTGGCTTTGACGGTTTCGGGTTGTTCGAATTCCTTGATGTTGGATTCGTAGAAGGCCTTGGCTTGATCGTTGGTGATCTCGGGAGTTTTGACTTGGGATTTCATCCAGCGGCTTTGCTGGAGGCCGGTGCGGATGTTTTCCTTGAGCTTATCGGGTGTCATGCCGGCTTGGGCGATCTGGTCTTGGAAGGCCTTGTCATCGGGGAACTGGCCTTTGATTTTGGCGAGTTCGGCATCGACATCGGCATCGCTGACTTTCTCAGTGGAAGCGGCCTCGGCCACCAACTTGTCCATGATCAAATCCTGGAGGAGCTGGGTGTAGCCGCCGAGTTGTTGCTGGGCATTGAGATCCTCGACCTTCGCTCCGGAAGCTTGGAGGGCGGCGTTGAAGAGCTCCTGGAGCTGTTGCTTTGTGATGTTCTGACCATTCACTGTGGCAACGACCTCGGGCAGTTCGATGGGTTTGTTATTTGCAGGAGCGGGTGCTGCGGCGTCGGTGGAGACCGACGCGTCAACACCGGCTTCCTTGAGTTTTTCGACAAGTGCCTGCGCGGCGGGGTCGGCTGCAGGTGTGGCTTCGGCCTGTGGTTTCGACTCGGCGGGGGCTGGAGGTTTGCAAGCGGGGAGGGCCAAGAGGCCGACTGCCAAAAAGGGGATGATCGTGGCTTTGGTGGATTTTGAGAGTGTCATTTGTGAGATAAGGAGACTTCTCATCGCACGGACGGGAGGTGATTGCGAGTGGAATTTGGCGCGCGGAGGCTCGCTGGCGGGAGGGTGCATGAGGTTTTAGCGTTGAGCAATGCCGACGCATGCTCCATGTTTTCAGTTGAAATGAAGACCATCACCCTCTCGTTTGTGCTCTTGTGTGCATCATTAGTTGCCGCTTTCAGCCAGTCTCCGCTTGCTCCTCTGCCGCCTGACGGATTTGTCACCCTCGCGCAGATCGTGAATGATTTTGCGAACTCGGAAACCCAAGCGCTTCAGAAATACAACGGCATGCGTATTTGCGTTTACGGCCGTGTGGGGCAAGTAACCCAGTCCGATGATGAGGAGGGTGATCCTCTCACCGCCTACATGCAGTTGCCGAACCGCACAACGCCCGATGTGAAGGCAGTCTTCTCCGCGGATTTCATTCCCTCTTCCGTGGTCACAGTGGCGAATGACGACACGAAAGCCACGGTTTACCATGCCGACTGGAATGGAAACCTCTCGAATGCCACCTCCTTTATCGTCGAAGGCGAAAATGTCGCTGTGCGCGGGACCTTCGACAATTTTGTCGCAGGGGACATTATTTTGAAAAACAGCTTCAAGCTCAGCCCGGAGGCATTGCAAAAGAAGCTCGCCGAGCACGGCCTTACGGATCAGTAATTTGAGCGACTTCGTTTATCCAAAAAATTACGATGTCATCGTCATCGGTGCCGGTCACGCCGGCATCGAAGCCGCGATGGCTTCCGCGCGGTTGGGGTGTGAGACGCTCCTTCTCACTCAAAATGCGGACACGGTCGGGCAAATGTCCTGTAACCCGGCAATTGGCGGGTTGGCCAAGGGCCACATGGTTCGCGAGATCGATGCCCTCGGCGGCGCGATGGGATTGAACACCGACGCCACCGGGATTCAATTCCGCATGCTGAATGCCACGAAGGGTCCGAGCGTGCGGGCCCCGCGCGCGCAGTGCGATAAGAAAGCCTACCAGTTTCGCATGAAGGCGCTTCTCGAGCGCCAACCACACCTCGACATGAAGCAGGGAAATGTCACGCGACTCGTGGTCGGCGAAAACGGCGTCGAGGGCGTGGAAACCAATTTCGGTCTCCGCTTCAATGGCGGTGCAGTGGTGGTCACGACCGGCACATTCATGCGCGGCCTGCTTCATGTGGGCCTGCGAAACCAAACCGGCGGACGGCTCGGCGATGCCGTTTCGACATTCAGCGACTGCCTGCGCGAACTGGGTTTCGAGGTCGAGCGGTTCAAGACCGGCACACCCTGCCGCCTTCTTGCAAAGAGCATCGATTTTTCCCAATGCGAAGCCCAGCAGGGCGACGAGCCCCCGCCGCTCTTCAGCTACCTCGCGGACACGCTCGTGCGCGGCGAGGACGACTTGCACACGCTCAACGAGTGGCGCGATGGAGCGTTCCGCGCGCGCCAGATTTGTTGCTGGATCACCTACACCAACGAAACGACGCACGAAATCATCCGCTCGAACCTGGACAAATCCCCGCTCTACTCGGGTGTCATCGAAGGCGTCGGGCCACGCTACTGCCCGAGCATCGAAGACAAGGTCGTGAAATTTTCGGAGAAGGGGCAACACCAGCTTTTTTTGGAACCGGAGGGCCGCCACACCGATGAAATCTATGTCAACGGCGTCTCGACGAGCCTTCCTTTCGAGGTTCAATACAAATTCATCCGCAGTGTGCGCGGTCTTGAAAACGCCGAGATTCTGCGGCCCGGCTACGCGGTCGAGTATGACTACTGTCCGCCGACGCAACTCCATACCACGCTCGAGACAAAACGCCTGCCGGGCCTCTATTTTGCGGGTCAGATCAATGGCACCTCGGGTTACGAGGAGGCCGCCGCACAGGGTCTCATCGCTGGCGCGAATGCAGCTCTGAAGCGCCTCAAGCGTCCAGCGCTCACCATCGCCCGCCACGAGGCCTACATTGGCGTCATGCTTGATGATCTCGTGACGCGCGGCACGCCCGAGCCCTATCGCATGTTCACCAGTCGTGCCGAATACCGCCTCTTGCTGCGACAGGACAATGCCGATCTGCGCCTCACCGGCAAGGCGATGGAAGCCGGTCTCGTGGTCGGCGAGCGCGCCTCGCGCTTTGAGCAAAAACAAAGCCTGCTCACCACCCTGAAAAGCCGCCTCAACGAATTCAAAATCGACATGGTCCCGCTCGAGCGATGGCTCAAACGCCCGGAGAATACTTGGTCCACCGTGCCCAATGAAATCCGTTCGCAGTTCCCACAGCCCGTCTGGGAGCAAGTCGAGACCGATCTGAAATACGCCGGCTACATAACCCGCCAGGAGGAGCAAATCGCCCGCACCGTGCGCCATGAAGGCAAGGCCATTCCGGATTGGGTGGATTTCACCAAGATCAACGGCCTCCGCACCGAGGCCGTTCAGAAACTCTCCGCCGTCCGTCCCGAGACACTCGGCCAGGCCGCCCGCCTCAGCGGCGTGACTCCCGCCGATATCGCCCTGCTCGGAGTATGGATCACTCGAGGCTCAGAAAAAGCACCCATCACATGACAACGCCCAACCGCATCGACTCGAAATTTGAAACCCTCCGCGCCGCCGGACAGTGTGGCTTCATCGCCTACATCACGGCTGGCGATCCCGATTTGAAATTCACCCCGGCTCTTGTGGCCGCGCTGGAGCAATCGGGGGTGGACATTGTCGAGTTGGGCATCCCATTTTCGGATCCGCTGGCGGATGGAGCGACCATTCAAGCCGCCTCGGGTCGTGCCTTGGATGCCGGAGCTACGGTCGCGGGTGTGTTGGATGCCGTGCGTGAGATTCGCCGAAGCTCCGAGGTTCCCATCGTTCTCTTCACCTACCTGAATCCTGTCTATGTTTACGGCTTCGACCGCTTTCATGCCGATGCCGCCGCCGCTGGAGCGGACGGCCTCTTGATTCTCGACTTGCCTCCCGACGAAGCCGCGCGCAATGCGGAGCTGATGAAATCCCACGGTCTTCTCTCGATTCGTCTCATTGCTCCCACGACTCCGCCCGAGCGCATGGAACTCATCGCCAAGTCGGCGGAAGGTTTCATTTACTATGTCTCGCGCGAGGGGGTGACCGGCGAACAGACGAACCTCTCGGCTGACATTGCCGCGCAGGTCGCTGAAATCAAAAAACACACCAGCCTGCCGGTCGCAGTGGGTTTTGGCATTTCCACGCCGGAGCAAGCCGCCGAAGTCGCCAAGGAATCCGACGCCGTCGTGGTGGGCAGTGCCATCGTGCGCCGCATTGGCGAGCATGGAAAATCCGCCGAGCTGGTCCAGAAAGTCGCGCAGTTTGTGACGCCCATCGCGGCCGCAGTGAAAAAAGCCGCTGCTTGATGAGCCCCTCCCCGGTGAATGGATCGGCGGAGGTTCCTCTCACGGGATGCGATGCCTTTTTTCTCGCGCTGGAGGACCTCATGGCCGCAGGCGGCCAGGGACGCCATACCGGTCTGACCGTGGTCGAGCTTGGAGAGGGTTTCGATATTACTGCATTGCGTGATGCCGTGAGGCGTTTCTCGCTCTCGCATCCGTTGCTTCATGCCAAGCTTTGTCGTTCTTGGTTCCTTGGCGTGCCATTTTGGAAAACGCCCGAAAAGCTCTCGCCCGATACCGTTCCTGTTCTGGAGCAACCGCGCGACACCGAGCGCGACGCGTATTGTCAAAAGCTTCTGGAATCCGGCGGCGAACATTTTTTAGAAATTCACATCCTTCCCTTCGGACAAAAAACCATACTCATTGCCAAATGGTCGCACCTTCTCTTCGACGGACGCGGTGCGGAGTTGGCATTGCAGGAAATAGCGCGCTTGGCTCGGAATCCAGACGAGTCGCCCGCGCCGGCTGCCTCTTGGGGCATGCCTTTTCCACCTCCGACGGGTCTGGTTGCGCGCTGGATTGGCACCCGTGCTTTTGTTCAGCGCCACTACGAAATGAAGCCGGCGGATTTTCGTTCTCTCGGCGGCGCATCTCCGCAGGCTGGTGCGCCGGCATTTCGCGTATTGCGGTTCTCCCGCGAGGAATCCGCACTTCTGCGCGAGCGGGCGATGCGTCTCACCGGCGGGATTTTTCAGATGCCGTATTTTTTTGCTGCCGCCGCGAGGGCGCATGCCGCCGTATTTGAAGCGCGGGGAGAGCGCCCCGCCTCATTTTCGAGCCCTGTGCCGGTGCAGGCCAGAAAACCTAAAGCGCGACATCCGATCTTTCAAAACCAGGTCACGGTTTTGCATTTCAAACTTCCCGCCTCGCACATTGGTGATCTGGAAAAATCCACCGCGCTCATCCAGGCTCAATTCGAAGAGGCTGTGCGCGGCGGCCTGGAATCCTCCACCGCCACGATGCTCTGGTGGATGCGTCGCCTGCCAACTGGCCTGTATCGCCGATTTCTTCAGAGTGATACCGGCGGCGCGATTGTATCGTTTTTTCAATCCCACACGGGTGATTTTCTCCCCGGTGTGCGCGACATCTGCGGTGCTTCCCTTGAAGACGGTTGGCACATCCCGTCCGTCTCCCAACCGCCCGGCAGCGGCATTTTTTTCAGCGAACGCGAGGGCTGCCTCTCTGCGACGATCTCCTGGCGCGAGGGCTCGCTCAAGCTCGACGAAGTGGACGCCATGGAATCCAGCCTGCGCCGCGATCTTCTTGGCGAACCGAATTGAAGCGCTCGACAGGATTGACCGGACGAAGGATTGGTGTTTAATTTGGAGCCTCAAAAAGGTGAGGTGGCTGAGTGGTCGAAAGCAGCGCTTTGCTAAAGCGCCGTAGTCCAAAAGGCTACCGAGGGTTCGAATCCCTCCCTCACCGCCATTGTTTTTCCAGCCCCTCAGGAATGGCTTCCGAGCATTTAGAATTCTTGACCCGCCGCTTCTTGACCTGCCGTTCAAAACTTGGTTCATGGTCTCGATGCCCACTAAAACACTGACTCTTCCCCCCAGTGGCCCAATCGAAAATCTGAGCGAGGAAGATCGTGCGACATTGAGCGCTTCCGGTTCCTTTGAGTCCGCAAAGCCGGGCGAAAAACTCATCCACCAAGGCAAGCCGCACGGTCGGCTTATTTTTACCCTCAGCGGACTCCTCCAGGCCAAAACCGAGGAACGCGGACACACCGAGATTCTCGGCAGCATTCATCCCGGGGAATGGCTTGGCGAGGTCAACCTCTTCGACCCTTCCACGGCGGTCTGTTCGGTGGAGGCCGTCGAGCCTTCAGAATACTGGGTCATCACTCGCGACGCTTTCGAGAAGTTCATCAATAAAAACCACGCTGCGGGAAGCATCCTGCTCATCGGGCTGGCCATGACGCTCAGTAAACGAATCAGAAACCTGACGGAAAAACATGTGGTCACTTCAAAGGCCGCCAAAAAGCCGTTCCTCTGGATAGGCCTCGCGGCAGCCAGCATTCTCGCCATCGCGGCGATTTGGAATTGGATCGGGGTGGAGGTGCGGATCGGTGCGCTGCAGACTCAGAAGCAGAAGGGCATGGCCGGACTCGAGAGTGAAATCGAGGCTTCAAGGGTGAAGACCAAAGAATTCGAGCTCGAGGTGGCCCGTTTGGAAGAAGAGTTGGAGTGGACGAAATCGGAGGCCGAAAAGAAAGCCGCTACGCCCGTGACGCCAAGTGCTCCGATGACGGAAGAAAAAACAACGCAGACGGCGGAACCTCAAGCGCAAACCGAAACCGCAGAGCCCGCTGCGGAGACTGCTCCAGAGTCAGCAGAGCCATCCCAATCCGAAACGGCCGCACCCAAGCACAAGTCCAAACCGGGAGTCCTCCCACAGGAGGTTGTTTTGACAAAGGAAACCATGGTTCCGCTGACAGTGAACGGAAAAGTCTCGGGCAGCGCAAAAATCGCTCCCGGCAAGACATTCAAGGTCGTTGGCATCGATGAAAACGATGTGCTTGTGACGATGGCCGGATCAACGGTTCGCATCCCCATTGAGAATACCAATTTCGACGAGGCCGTGGAGGTGGCCGCCGCACATGCCGAGGAGAAGGCGAAAGCGGCAAAGCCCGTCGTTTCCGCAACTCCAAAGCCAACACCGGCTCCGGTCTCAACACCGGCCGCCGAACCCGAGACCCATGGCGAGACTGTGGAGGCGCCGTCGACGGAATCGCCCGTTGCCCAGGTTGAAAAAATGATGAAAAACCTGAATCCCCTAAAGGCGATCGATACCCTTCGAGACTTTCGCGCGCCGGGCAAGGAAAGTGCCCGGACCGCGTTCTTGAGGTCCGAAGCCCGCAAGTGGGAGCAGGCGGCCGAAGCTGCTAAAAACTCTCTACGCACCCAGTCTCCGGATCAGGTTACAAAGAATCTTCTGAAGAACATTGTGCTGGCTGCTGAGATGTTTCAGACCGAGCGCTTCGAAGGCATCGAACGCAAACTCCATGAAATCGATACCAGCTGGCTGGCGCTGAAAACAGAGTTGGAAATCTACGGCCCCGAGGGTGCTCCCAAGCCGGGGGCTCCTCAAGAGTAGCCGACTTTTAAAATCGCCTGAGCAACGCGCCAAGCGTGGAAGTCAGTTTTTCACGCTTGTTCAGCGTGATGCGCTTTTGAAGAACGGGAAAATTCTCGCGTTCGATGCGATCGAGAATTTTTTGGTAAACGGAGCCCATGATCCGCGCGGGCAGAAGTCGCTTGAAGTCGGCCTGTGGAGGCTCCGCCGCCGCAAAGCGCGCACGCGCACGCGCTGCTTCGTGGCGCATGAGATCCTTGAATCGAGGCCCGGCTTGCAGTGTGAGGATTTCCTCCTCGTCGACGCCGAAGCGCGCGAGGTCTTCCAGCGGCAGGTAGATTCTTCCTTGCCCGGCGTCCTCTCCGATATCGCGCAGGATGTTTGTGAGTTGCAGGGCGTGGCCGAGGTGAACGGCATAAGTCTCGCTTCGGGAATCGCGACATCCGAAAATTTTTATCGAAACCAATCCCACCGCGCAGGCTACGCGCCAGCAGTAGAGTTCCAAATCCGCAAGCGTTGCAAAACGGTGCGTTTCGATATCCGAGGCGCAACCACGGATGATTTCCGCAAGAAGCGAGCGGTCGATCGAGTGCAGCGAAACCAGATTTTCCAAATCGGAAGGCAGGCCGCTCTCCACGGCATATAGCCAGGCATCGAGGCGGCCATGTTTTTCGTGGTTTGTGAGCTCTTGACGGTCGGCGATGTCATCAATCGTTCGGCAGAAGCGGTAAAAGAGCATCGCGTCGGCGTGCCGCGCGCGGGGCAGCGACAGGAGGGCGAAGGCAAGATTGGAGGACTTGGCGCTCGATGCGGGAAGAAGCTCCAAGGCACTCATGAGAGCGTCGGGAAAGCGGTATGCCTGGTCATTTCGATCAAATTGTCCGCAAAAGGCAGGAGGTCGACCTTGTCGCCATTCCACAAAACAGCGGTTCCAATTTCATCCGCCAGCCGCCTTGCAAGCGGGAGCAACAATGGACTCGGCGGCGAAACAGCGATCAACACCGGGGGAGAGTGCACAATCGCCCGGGCAAATGCGACCCGCCAGTGCGCGGTATCGTCCAATTCTTCGACCGGAACGCTGTGCAGACTTGCGACGCCGGTGAATTCTAGCGCCTCCAGCGTGCGCTCCTGGTAGTCGTCCTCCCCGCAGATGCGCAAAAATGGCATTGCGACATTCTCTGCCACGGTGAAGGACGGAAGCAGGTGCGGATGGGTGAAAAGATAACCAAAGGAGGTGTCCCGGATTTTCGCAGAAATAGCGTCGGGCATTTGCAAGACCTCGTTACCAAGCACAACAAGCCGACCGCTTTCGGGCCGTTCGATCATGCCGAGCAGGTTCAGGAGAAGTTCCTTCCCCGCAGCGTCGGAACCACAAAATCCCGTCAGCTGTCCGCTTTGAAATGTCGCAGAGAAATCTTCGATCGCCCCGTGCCCGGACGCGCTTGCGCCGGAACCAAGGCATCGAATGTTCTCGCAACGAAGGGGGCTCATGGAACTTTCCGCACACTGACACCGGAGCGTATCGGCATCAATACACAAAAAGCGGCGAATTCACCCCCACCCTGCCGGTGGATGTGCCGCGCTTTGAGGCGCGGCGACATCCGCCGGAGCATCGGGGGAAATCTACCTCGCGTATTCAACCCGAACGCGGCGGGCGCGTCCGTTTTTGCGGATCACCACGCGGCCACTGTCGAGGAGATCCGCCATGGCGGCGATCGTTTCACGACTGTTGCGGGCGCAGGATCCCACGATGGAGATCAGTTCGCCGAGGGAGTATTTTGTGCGGTTGATTTTTTTGTAGATATTTTTCATGGCAGTTTCTATTTGCCATATTTGACAGCATGGATAATGCCAGCGTTCAAAAGAAAATTCGCCCGGCCCGAAGAAGGGGTGCCAATACCCCGCAGAAGCCCATTTTTCCAGCCTTGGAGGCTTAAAACAGAAGAAAGGCGGCTGTGAAATAGGCGGCAAAAATTGCCACTACGAGGGTCACTCCCGTGATGCGTGCCATTATTTCCGGGAGGGGACCCTTGCCGAAATGCAGACAGAACCCGGCAAAAGCGACCCATACGAGCGGCAGGGCAAAGAGCCACAGGCTCTGGGTGGCCATCCACACTGAGAAGGCGGGAAACCGTTCCGCGACATTTGAGGCATAGCCTGCGGCCTTGAGCAGCACATTGACCGAAAGCATGCCGAGTGAAATGAAAACGAATTGAGTGAGCGCGATGGAAAGAATCATAAGCCAGAGTGGAGGGCGCGGCGCATTTCCTCAAGCGGCGCGGCGCGGTTGAACCAGATTTCAAAGGAGAGTGCGCCTTGGTGTAGAAGCATGCCTAGCCCGTTGGCGCAGCGCGCACCTGCTGCAGCCGCATCCTCGAGCAGTCGCGATGTCCCGCCCGCATACACGGTGTCGTAAACGAGGAGATTCGCGGTGAGCAAAGCAGGCGAAATCGCCGGAGGGTCCGTGCGTTTCATTCCGAGCGAGGTCGCATTGATGAGAATGTCGGCATTTTCCAACTCACGCCGCAGGGCATCGTCGTCGAATGGGATTGCTACAATGCGCTCCGCCGGGCCGCTCAGTTTCTCGCTCTGAAAATACGGCGCTAATTCTTCAGCAAGCGGGCGGATTTTTTCCAAGGTGCGGTTCACCAGCACCAGCCGCTCGCAGCGTTCCATGGCACATTGAACGGCGATGGCACGCCCGGCTCCACCTCCGGCACCCAGTAAGACCACGCGCAGGTCTCGCAAATCGACGCTGAATTCCTCGCGGATCGCGCGCACCAGCCCAGGCCCGTCGGTGTTGAAGCCCATGAGCTTTTGTCCGTTCACCACGATCGTGTTCACACTCCCCGAAGCGCGAGCGTAGGCATCCGCCTCGTCAACCTCGGCCAATGCTGCCGCTTTGTGGGGGATTGTCACATTTGCACCCAGAAATCCCGCAGCGGGTAAAGTCCGCAGCACTTCAGCAAAACGCTCGGGCGGGACATGAAGCCGGCCATACTGCGCCCGGATGCCGCAAAAACGCAGCGCCGCATTATGGAAGCCGGGCGATCTGGAATGCGCCACCGGATCTCCTATCACGGCCAGCCGCACGGGCGGCTCGAAGCCAGCAAACCTCCCAGGATTTGAAATGAAATCCTCAGCGGAAAAAATCTCCGGCACACTTGTTTGCATGCCCAAAGAAAGCAGGCAGTCCATCCGCTGGCAAGCGGGGGCAACCTCCCGCCTTGTTACGGCACGGTGCGAATCTGGATGGATTCGAAGTGCTCCTCGCCTTCGACCAGTTCGCGCAGGGCGATGATTTTATCACCCGAAGCCACCAGCCCACGCTTGATCAATTCCTCCTCCGCTGCGGCGAAGGTTTCCTCGGCATCAGTGTGAAAGTCCAAGCGCAGAGCGTGTGTGTTCCAGTTCAAGGTCAGATGGCGGACGGTTTCCTCCCGGGGCGAAAAGGCAAAGATCGGTGCCCGGTCCGGACGCAGGTGGCTTGTGCTGTCAGCCATGTCGCCTTCGCGAGTGAAGACTGCAAGACGCGCATTCTCGAGGGAGTTTGCGAGTGACACGGCCGCACGGATGGTTTTTTGGCGCTGTGTTTCCAAAATCGCTTCCGCAGCATACCCGGCGCCGCCGCTTTGGGCGATGCGGCGTGCCACGCGGTCGAGCACCTTCACGCACTCGACAGGATATTTGCCCGCCGCTGTCTCGCCGCTCAGCATGACCGCATCGGCCTGCTCGAAAACCGCATTGGCGACATCTGTGATCTCCGCCCGCGTCGGCACGGGATTTTCGATCATGCTCTCGAGCATGTGGGTCGCCACGATGACCGGCTTTCCAATCTGGATGCACTTTTTAATGATGCGGCGCTGAATGATTGGCAACTCCTCCATCTTGCATTCGATGCCGAGATCCCCGCGTGCAATCATGATCGCGTCGGATGCCAGAATAATGTCTTTGATAAACTTCACCGCATTCTGGTCCTCGATCTTGGCGATCGTGCGCGCCTTGCTGCCCAGTTGCGTCAAGACCCGTTTGAGTTCCAGAATATCCGCCGCTTCGCGGCAAAAACTCAGCGCCACAAAATCAACACCCACCTCCACGCCAAGCCGGATATCCGCATGGTCCTTCTCCGTGAGCGGAGGGAGGCCGACTTTGACGCCAGGCAGGTTGATGTGGCGCCGCGAGCCCATGGAGCCCTCAGTGAGAACCTCGCAACGGATCCGGTGCTCGTTTTTTTCCAGCACCTTCATGTGGATGACTCCGTTGTCCACCAGCACTGTATCGCCGACATGGATGTCATTGACGAGGCCGTCGTAGTTCACATCCACCGAGTAATCCTCCTCGCTGCGCGCACCCCTGACAGTGAATTCAAAAATATCACCGGGCTTCAGATTCAATTTCGTTGGCAGGTCGCCCGTGCGGATCGCGGGCCCCTGTGTGTCGAGCAGAATGCCGCAGTTCAGGTTCAGGTCCGCTGCAAGACGCCGGATTTTTTTTACAACCTCGCGCACCCACTCATGGGTCGCGTGGCTCATGTTCAGACGAAAAATATTCGCTCCGGCTTCAAGTAGACCCTTGATGACTTCCTCCGAGCCGGACGCTGGACCCAGTGTGCAGATGATTTTGGTCTTGCGCATGCGGCTATCAAAAACCCGGCGGCGCAACTGGCAAGATTTCAATTGTTAAAAAACAAATTGCTTTAATCGATGTATAGCGATATATAAATAAAATACGCTACTCTTCTATGACAAACATCAAACCAACCGAACTCCAATCCATCCTTGAATCAAACTCCGAGGCGCAAATCCTCGATGTGCGCACACCGGCCGAGCACAGCCAAATCCATGTGCCCGGCGTTCATTTGATTCCGCTTGATCGCCTAGATGCCGCCCAACTCGCTGCGTCGGGGGGCTTCTCGAAAGCCAAACCGGTTTACATCCTGTGCCAATCCGGCGGACGCGCCAAACAAGCTGCCGCCAAGCTTGAGCAGTCGGGATTTGAAAAATGCTCCGTGGTGGAAGGCGGCACATCGGCATGGGCCGCCGCTGGACTGCCGGTGAATCGTGGAGAATCCCGAGTCATCTCGCTCGAGCGTCAGGTCCGCATCGCCGCCGGCTTCCTCGTCCTCTCGGGTGTGCTCCTCTCCCAATTTGTCAATCCGGCGTTCATCTGGCTTTCGGGATTTGTCGGCGCGGGTTTGATTTTCGCTGGATCCACGGATTGGTGCGGCATGGGAATGCTCATCGCCCGCATGCCATGGAATCAAGGCTCCTCGTGCAGTTCCAAATAACAAATTTAGAAAACCAGAATCATGTTTCTCAAACAAATCTCCGACCCCTCCTTGGCTCAATACTCCTACCTCATCGGCTGCCAAAGAACCGGTGAAGCCGTCGTCGTCGATCCCGAGCGGGATATCGACCGCTACCAAGAAATCGCCAAACACGAGGGCCTGAAAATCACGGCCGTCGCCGAAACCCATATCCACGCGGATTTTGTCAGTGGAGCGCGGGAATTCGCAGCTGCCGATCCATCCATCAAACTCTACCTCTCTGAAGAGGGTGGGCCTGACTGGCAGAGCGAGTGGGCAAAAGCCCTCCCGGGTTACCATCCGCTCCACGATGGCGATTCCTTCAAAATCGGGAATATCGAGCTGCAAGCTGTGCACACCCCGGGGCACACGCCGGAGCACATGGTTTATTTGGTCACCGACCACGGTGGGGGTGCAAACGAGCCGATCGCGATGCTCAGTGGCGACTTCCTTTTCGTGGGAGACGCCGGTCGCCCCGATCTGCTGGAGCAGGCCGCCGGACTGGAGGGCACGCAGGAGCACGGCGCACGGGCCCTCTATAAAAGCCTCCGCAAGGTGTCCGAATTGCCCTGCCATCTTCAGGTCTTGCCCGCCCACGGTGCCGGGAGTGCGTGCGGCAAAGCGCTTGGATCCATCCCGAATTCCACCTTTGGCTACGAGGAGAAATTCAACCCCGCGCTCAAGCTGGCCCTCAACGAAAGCGAGGAGGCGTTTGTGAATTTCATTCTCAGCGGACAACCCGAACCGCCCGCTTACTTCGCCAATATGAAGAGGGTGAACAAAGTCGGCCCTGCGGTGCTGGGCGAAATTACGAAGGCTCGTTCGCTGTGCCTCGAAGAAATTATTCCTCGCTTGAACGAGCCGGGCTTTGTCGTTCTCGACACGAGGTCACGCGGGGAGTTTTTGGAAGGCCACCTTCGCGGCAGCCTCTTCACCCCGCCGGAGAAATTCTCCGATTTCGCAGGCAGCTTTCTTGCTCCGGAACAGGAGATTGCCATTGTCGCCGATGATGCCGCCGCCGCGCAGGATTGCGTTCGCCAACTTGTTCGCATCGGATTCGACCGCATCGCGGGATTTCTTCCCGCTGCCGCTATTGCCGATGCTCCTGCAGAGCTGATGACAAAATTCCAAGCTGTGGATTTTCAAGCCGTGCCGGCACTGTTGGGCGGGAATGGCGACACCTTCACGCTGGATGTCAGGAAGGCCACCGAATTCGTAGGCGGACATATACGAAACGCCCGCAACCTTGCCCACACACGCCTTCGCCCGCGCCTCGCGGAAATTCCGAGGGTTCCGCTTTTGGTCCATTGCCAAACGGGGCATCGCGCGACAGGTGCCAGCGCCTTCCTTGCGCGGAATGGTTACGAGGTCACCTGCGTGGCGGACAAATTTGAAAATGCTCCACTTGGTATTCTGACGACCGGAGTGCCTCGTTAAGAGGCCGCGATCATATCACGAAGGACTGCGCCGCCTCGCGGGCCCGCTTAGTCATGCCGTCACACATCAGTTTGCACAGCTCCATCACCAACGGATCGCTTATCGAGTAAACAGCGCTCGTGCCTCGTTGCTCGCGCCTGAGGAATCCTGCGTCGCGAAGCACGGAGAGCTGCTTTGACACATTCGCCTGCGACAATCCGACGGCCTCCACAAGGTCGCCAACAGTCCGTTCGCCGGACTTGAGTTCTTGCAAAATCCCCAGACGCGTGGGCTCAGAAAGAGCCCGGAATCGAGCTGCAATCTGCTCCAGCGCCTCCCGAGACTGTTTTTTTGCCATGCCCGAATATCGCTGCATGCCGATAAGAAAGAAACAGAAAAACCTCCCCGCCGGCCTTGCAAGATGCGTCCCGATTGAACGGATTCGCCGCGTAGATTGTCTCACTCGGCCATCACCCCTCCGTTGTTTTATGAATTCCCTTCTCACAGCATTGCTCCTTCTTGTCTCCAGCGTTTCCTGTTTTGCCCATGGCTCGATGGGCAATCCAATCAGCCGCGTGCATGAGGTCTTTCTTGAGAACCCAATGTCGCCGACGAGTGATGCCGGTAAGGCGGCGGTTGCCGTCGCTGGAACGCAGGCTTTTTACGATTGGCACGAGGTCAGTCTCCTCGTTCCTCAGCGCAACTACCGCGACCTCATTCCCGATGGTCAACTCGCCAGCGCAGGCCGCACGAAATATGCCGGACTCGACCTGCCGCGTGTGGACTGGCCCGCCACCAAGGTCCAAGCCGGCCCCTACGACGCCTGCTTCTCCGCCACTGTGCCGCACTCGCCAAGCCGCTTCGAAGCTTACATCTCGAAAAATACATACGACCCCACAAAGCCTCTCAAATGGTCCGACCTGGAAGCGCTTCCCTTGGCGGGCGATGCCATATTGGATGGGAACACTTACCGTTTCTCGGTGAATTTTCCTCAGCGTGTTGGCCGCCATGTTCTCTATGTCATCTGGCAACGCGATGATCCAGCAGGCGAGGCCTTCTTCTCCCTCAGCGATCTTGACTTTGGCGGTTACAATTTCGATCCAGCCCTCCAAACATCCGTCCCGCCCGCACCAAAAAAAGCCACCATTCTTGGCGGCTGCGGCACAGGCTGCACCTGCCCAACCCCTGCGGCATCGCCATCCCCTTCACCAAGCCCAGCGGGCACTCCCAGCCCCACGCCCGCTCCCGCAGCTGGCGTCCTCTCCGTCACCCAGCAGCTCGTCAGTGATTGGGGGTCTGGAGCGCAGATGCAGATTCTGCTGAAAAATACATCCGCCAGTCCCGTGAGCGCTTGGAAAGTGCAATTCGACTCGCCCGGCAAAATCTCCAGCATATGGAACGCGAAACTCGCGAGTAGCTCCTCTGCTCCGAAATACGCTCTCACTCCCGAATCTTGGAACGCCACCATACCGGCCGGCGGATCAGTAGAAATCGGCTACATCATCGAGCCAGGCTCCGCCTCCGCCCTCATTCAAAATCTCTCCACTCAACCTTCCAGCACGGCCTCTCAGACTCCGACACCAAGCCCCACACCCAAACCCTCTCCGACTCCGACTCCGACTCCGACTCCGACTCCGACTCCGACTCCAACGCCAACGCCAACGCCAACGCCAACGCCAACGCCAACGCCAACGCCAACGCCAACGCCAACGCCAACGCCAACGCCAACGGGCCGCGTGCTGAATGTCACGCATTCCATCGTCAACCAATGGACCGGCGGCATGGAGGTGAAAGTGGTCCTCCAAAACAAAGGCACCACCACCATTTCCAACTGGTCGCTGACCTTCGATTACCCCTCGACCATCACATCCCTCTGGGAAGGAAATCTCGCAACGCAATCCACATCGCCCCGCTACAAAGTCACGCCCAAGTCCTGGAACGCAACGCTCGCTCCGGGTCAATCCGTGGCCATCGGCTTCGTCGCGAGCCCGGCCAATGCAGCCGCTGTCCTGCAAAATCTCGTGGTTTCCCCGGCTTCCGCAGGCACTCCTATCGTTGTTCCCACTCCGCCCCCCACACCATCAGCAACGCCGACTCCAAGCGCTACCCCGAAGCCCTCGCCGACGCCGGTTCCCTCACCAACGCCATCTCCATCTCCCACACCCGTGGCAACCCAGCCGGATTTGAGCAAAGTCATCGTGGGCTATTTCGCCGAGTGGGGCGTTTATGGCCGCGATTACCATGTTTACGAAATTCCCGCGAAGAATTTGAATGTCATCAACTATGCCTTCGCGGACATCTCCGCAGCCGGTGAAGTCGTTTTGTATGATTCCTACGCGGCTGTTGAAAAATCCTACCCCGGCGACACATGGGATCAGCCGTTGCGCGGAAACTTCAACCAGCTGAAAAAACTCAAAGCCCAGAATCCCCATCTCGTCACCCTCATCTCGGTCGGGGGATGGACACTCTCCGGCCGCTTCTCCGACATCGCGCTCACGCCCGCCTCGCGGGAGAAATTTGCAGCCTCCGCCGTCGCCTTCATTCGCAAATACGGCTTCGACGGCGTTGACATCGATTGGGAGTATCCGGGCGGTGGCGGCCTGCCATCGAATGTCTCCCGCCCCGAGGACAAACAAAACTTCACCAGCCTGCTCACCGAGTTGCGCCGTCAGCTCGACCTCGCCGGGAAAGCCGATTCACGCCGCTACTACCTCACCATCGCCGCGCCGGCCGGACCCGACAAAATCGCAAACATTCAGCCCGCCGCCATCGCCGCCGTTCTCGATTGGATTAATGTCATGACCTACGACCTCCACGGCGCGTGGGAGAACCGCACCAACCACCACGCCGCCCTCAATGGCGCACCCGGCGACCCGCTCACAGTCCGCGCCGCGATGGACGCCTACCTCGCCGCCGGCGTGCCCCGCGATAAACTCGTCGTCGGCCTGCCCTTCTACGGCCTCAGCTGGAAAGGCGTGCCAAGCATCAACAACGGCCTCGCGCAATCCGCCACCGGAGCCGCCACCGGCACATGGGACACCACCGGCATGTTCGATTACTGGGATATCGAGCAACGGGTCGCCGCTCAGCCCGCCGCCTACCGCAAATACCGCGACCCCATCGCGAACGCCCCTTGGGTCTACGCCCCAACCCTCCAAGGCGGACTCTTCATCACCTACGACGACCGCGAATCCATCAGCCTCAAATGCGATTACATCAATTCCCAGAAATTCCGTGGCGCCATGTTCTGGGAACTCTCCGGTGACCTCACCGACGGCACCGGCCTCCTACCCGTGATCAAAAACAAGGTTAAACCGTGAAAGCGCCGTCGGCCTCGCGCGACTTGACAATCCATGCCTTCGCTCACAAATTTTTCCTCCATGAGCAGGGCCCAAATCCCCTCGATCCTCGAAGCCGCCAGCATCGAGCCACCCAAGGCCCGTGCCATCGCAGAGAGCTTGGAAGTCGCATTCCGTGAACAGGAAGATGACCTTACCAAACGCCTCATGACCAAGCAGGACGGCGCCGACCTTCGCGCCGAACTCCGCACCGAGATGGCTAACCACAAAGCCGAAATCATCAAGTGGATGTTCCTCTTCTGGATCGGCCAGATGGCTGCCACGGCGGCGATCGTCAAGCTACTCCAGTAAGGCTGTCTTTTCTGCCAAATGGTCACTCCGCGCGGCAGCGCGCAAATCCTTGGAGGGTCGACCTCCGGCTTGACCCAAACCTGAACCGCCTCCGCCATCACCTCGCCCTCTCCCCATCACCCCGCGCGCCTTTCAATCCCCGCAAAACCGCCGCTTCGCGGCTTGAAAATGGGGCATGCGAGGACGATGCCCCTCCCGAATCACACTCCGCGCGGCAGCGCGCAAACCCTTGGAGGGTCGACCTCCGGCTTGACCCACTCTTGCGGCAAGGCCGCCTTTGCATCCTGCAGGAACGCCGCTGCTCTCCGACCCGTAGGGATATGAGCCGGAGGGGCGCCTGAACCTTGGGACGCCAAAGGCCTCACAAGACTCCGGTCGCATTGCGCCGCAGGGTTTCAGGCATTTCACAAAGGCCTTCTTTTGCAACAATTCCGTTACATGGGTGACAAATTTGTCACAACATTCCCTTTGTCGCCCCGCTCCCCGCCCGTCCAATCTTTCGCCCCGAAGCGCCCTGCATCTCGCTTCCGAAAGAAACAACCAAAGGGTCGAAATGCCGATCCCGACCGAACAAGGACAGCCAGTCAAGATGCTCCAGTTTAAAACACACCGGCCCGCGACATCCGTGCGTTCCACCGTTGCTGAAAAAAAGGAACCTTCGCTCTCCCCGCTTGCCACCCGCTCTTTCAACGGCGCCAAATTCCACCCCCTCGACCGCTGCCAAACCAATGCCGTCAAAGCAGAATGCAGGGTCTTGAGCATTGCCGCGCCAGTTTTGAGGCTGGGTAAATGTGTGGGGTTGTTGGCGGTGATTATTCTTGCGCTTGGGTCAACAGCAGTGCGTGGTTTTGCCCAATCGCCCCTCTACGGTTGGGATGTAAGTGGCGTGGCGTCAGGCACAACAACACTCAATGCGGCTACAGTTGCATCAAATATTTCTGGCGGCCAACTTTCGCTTACAGGAATTACAGCAAGCACCGCACAAAATACATTCGGCGGATCGAACTGGAACCTCACAAATACATTCGATGAGACCAACAAGTATTTTTCATTTAATGTAACACCTTCAAGCGGATATCAGGTTACCTATTTGAGTCTTGAGTGGGATCAATCGGCGACATCAACAGCACCAAACTTGTCGCGATGGGGATATAAAATCGGGAGCAATGCATTTACATTACAAACTGCGTTCTTAACCCCCAATACCACGTCATCCAATGCCGCATGGGATTTTACGGACTTCACCACCACCGACAGCGTGGAGTTTCGTTTTTGGACTTATGGAGCGACAGCTGTAGGCGGGGGCGCCCCGTCAACTGCTGGTGCCTCCCGTATCCGAGAGCTCAGTGGCAACGATTTGATTTTATACGGATCCGTGGCCGCTATCGTTCAAGTGGGATCCTCCATGTTCTGGACTGCAAACGGGGCGAGTCTGGGTGGAACTGGAACATGGAATGCAACCAACACAAACTGGTCCGCCAATGAATCGCCTGTTTCAGGAGCAACTTGGGATACAGCCAAAAAAGCCATATTCCAAGGCACAGCTGGAACGGTAACAGTTGGCTCCGTGAATGTCTCAGAGGGGCTTCTGTTTGGAACAACTGGATACACATTAAACAGCGGGACGATCACATTGTCAGGGAC
Source organism: Terrimicrobiaceae bacterium (assembly GCA_044340205.1). Classification (GTDB taxonomy): domain Bacteria; phylum Verrucomicrobiota; class Verrucomicrobiia; order Chthoniobacterales; family Terrimicrobiaceae; genus UBA967. Next base: position 25,177 of record JBIIUB010000006.1, on the reverse strand, counting down.
CGCATCTGTGAACAACACGATCACAACCCAGCCCTCCGCGACTGCGACTATCGCCAGCACGCTTGCTGGCTCAAACGGATTCACCAAATCGGGCGATGGGACTCTTGTGCTATCCGGGAGCAATTCCTACACGGGAGGAACAACGATTTCTACTGGAACACTCCAACTGGGCGCGGGCTCCACAGGCGGCAGCATTTCGGGCCCGATTTCCAACCAGGGAGTGCTTGTGGTCAACCGCTCTGACAACCTCACATTGAGTGAATCCATTTCTGGAGCTGGATCACTGGTTAAAAATGGCAGCGGGGCTTTGATACTTTCAGGCTCAAATAGCTACTCGGGCGGGACCACCATTTCTTCGGGAACACTTAAAGCAGGGCACAATAGCGCACTGGGGACGGGATCAATCACATTGGGAGTTTCAGGAACAACAGCATCGATCACATTCACCAGCACCGACGCCACCGACCGGACAATTTCTAACTCGCTCGCTTCATTCGCTGGTAGCAATTGGAATACAACATTTGGATCGGCTGTAACCGGCAACCTGACCTTCGGCAATTCGACCAGCGTTACCCTCGGCTCAACAAGAACCTTCACCGTGAACAATAGTTGGACATCGTTTGCGAACTCTTTCACTGGTAACGGAGATGGGATAACCAAAAACGGCACCGGCACACTCATCCTCCTCGGAGCTAACTCCTACACTGGCGCAACTACCATCAACGCCGGAACTCTCCAAATCGGCAATGGTGGTGCCACCGGCTCGCTTTCCACCAGCAGTGCGATCACCGTTAACGGGACCCTGACTTTCAACCGCTCGGGAGATATCGCTCAAGGAACCAACTTCTCCACCGCTGCGATTACCGGCACAGGCTCACTCATCCAGAACGGAAGCGGCAACCTTACGCTGAATGCCACTAACACCTATGCTGGCGGCACGACATTGAACTCCGGCACGCTGGTTATCAAGAACGCCTCCACACTTGGAAGCGGCACGCTCACAATCAACGGCGGCACGCTGAACAACACGAGCGGGTCGGCCATCACGCTCTCCACCAACAACGCGCAAAGTTGGAACGGCGACTTCGCCTTCACCGGCGCGGGCGATCTGAATCTCGGCAACGGCAATGTGGCCATGAATGCGACCCGCACAGTGACCGTCAACGGAGGCAACCTGACGGTCGGCGGCTCGATCTCCGGAAGTGGTGGCCTGACCAAAAACGGCACCGGCACGCTCGTCCTCTCAGGCTCGAACACCTACAATGGCACAACAACCATCAATGCCGGCACGGTCCGCGCGGCGGCGGCGAATGCGTTAGTCAACACGGGCAACATCACCTTGAACCCCGGCGGCTCATTGCTGGTCACGGCGGATGATGCCATCGGAACCAATACCGGCATCGAGCTCAATGGCGGAACCTTGGCCTTTGGCGCAAGTTACAACGGCACCGTCGGCGCGCTCACCCTCAGCGCCAACTCCACCATCGACTTCGGCACCAGCAACAACGGCGTCCTCATCCGTTTCAACAGCATCAATTGGAGCAACGCCAACGCGCTGCTCTCCATCTACAACTGGACAGGGAACACGCAGTGGAGCGGCAGCCCCGGCGGTGGCACCGACCAGCTCCTCTTCACCGACGCATCCGGACTGAACGGCAACCTCTCCCGCATCAGTTTTTACAGCGACTTAGGCCAGTCCCTCATTTCCTCCAGCGGCTTCGCCGTCGGCTCATCCCCCACGGAAATCATAGCCGTCCCCGAACCCGAAAGCTACCTCACTGGCATCCTCCTCATCCTCGGCTTCAGCATCTACCAACTCCACCTCGCCCGCCACGGCCAAGGTCTCCTCTCTCGCCTCACCTTCCTCCGGCGGAAGAAGTGTTAAGTTTTAAGCATTAAGCTTTAAGAGCCGACAGTCCCTTCTTGCCATTCAAACTAGGGGTCAGTGTTCATTTTCTTTCATTTTCGTCGGAAAAATATTGCTGCGAGTGGGTTTTAATGACGCGCGCAGGCGATGGGGACGGGGTGTTGGCAGAGGCGGTTCAGGATCGGGTCAAGCCAACCGAAGCCACGGGCGGGGCGGAGGAAGCACATCGCAGATGGCCCGGAGGGTGCAGCGAGCAGGGGCGCGAGCAAGGCAAAGGTTGACCAAGAGTCGGCGCGCTGTTGCGCGGGGTGTGATTCGGGAGGGGCATCGTCCTCGCGTGCCCCATTTTTCAGCTACCCTCCAGCTCGTAGAGCCTACGGGTGGGAGAGAAGCGGCGGTTTTGCGGGGGCTTGAATGACGCGCACGGGTGATGGGGACGGGGCGCTGTGTTGGTGGAGGCGGTTCAGGATTGGGTCAAGCCGGAGGTCGACCCTCCCAAAGTTGGCGCGCTGCCGCGCGGGGGAGTTGCGGTGGCGCGTTATTTCGACGGTTTGTGTTGGTCGTCGAAATTCAGGTAGGTGTAGAGGGTGAGGCTTTTTTCGTAGTCGTCGAGGAGGCGCATGGCTTCATTGGGCTTGAGGCGGTCGCTTTTGATCGCGGCGTCGGTCTGGGCCTTCATTTGGCGAGCGAGCTCGTTCACATCCCACTGTGTTAGCGAGAGAACCTGGCCGATGGTGCTGCCGGGGAGGACTTCTTCGACATAGTGTCCGGAGTCCTCGTCCTCATCGAGGTAGATGTGCATTTCGTTGACGCGGCCGAAGAGGTTGTGGAGGTCGCCCATGATGTCTTGATACGCGCCTGCGAGGAAGAAGCCGATGTAGTAAGGCTCGCCGGGATGCCAGCGGTGGAGCGGGAGGGTTTCCTTCACATCCTGGAGGTCGATGAATTTCGCGACTTTGCCATCCGAGTCGCAGGTAATGTCCACCAGGGTCGCGTTGCGGTCGGGGCGCTCGTTGAGGCGATGGATCGGCATGACCGGGAAGAGCTGGCCGAGTGCCCAGTGGTCGAGGAGGGATTGGAAAACGGAGAAGTTGCAGAGGTATTGGTCGCCGATGGCGATTTCGATTTCGCGGACTTCCTCGGGGATGTGTTCGGCATCGCGGAAAAGCTCCACGATATTTGCGGCGATCTGCCAATAGACGGTCTCGATGCCAGCCTTGGCGCGGAGGTCGAGGAGTCCGAGATCGAACATTGATTGGGCGCGTTCCCGGATTTCCTGGGCGTCGTGGAGATTCTCGAGGCGGTTTTGCGGAGTGAGGTTGTTGCGGATTTCGAGGATGTCGGAGAGCAGTGGAATCTGGCTGCCTGCGGTCGGTGTGGGTGGTTCCTGATGGCTGGCTTTTTCGATGGCGCCAAAGGTTTCAACAATGAGCACCGAGTGCTGGGCGACGATCGCGCGACCGCTCTCGCTCACGAGCGTGGGATGCTCGACGGACTCGGAGTCGCACACTTCTTTCACGGTGTAAACGATGTCGCGCACATACTCGTCGAGCGAGTAGTTCATCGAGCTATCGAAGGTCGTGCGGGATCCATCGTAGTCCACTCCGAGGCCGCCACCGACATCGAGATAGCCGAGTTCGTGGCCCATTTTGGAGAGCTTCGCATAGAAGCGGGCGGCTTCGCGGACGGCGCGTTTGATGGTGCCGATGTCGGGCACTTGGGAGCCGACATGGAAATGCACAAGCTTGAGGCAGTGGGCGAGTCCGGCGGCATGGAGCATGTCGCTGGCCTCCACGAGGTCGGCAGTGGAGAGGCCGAACTTGGCATTCTCGCCGCCGCTGGTGGCCCATTTGCCGGCGCCCTTCGATAGCAGGCGGACGCGGAGTCCGATGAGGGGCTCGATTTTCATCGTTTGGGAAACACGGAGGATGTGTGCCAACTCTTCGAGTTTTTCCACGACGAGAATGACTGTTTTGCCGAGCTTGCGGCCAAGGAGGGCGTTTTGAATGAAGCTTGTGTCTTTGTAGCCGTTGCAGATGACAAGGCTCTCGGGGTCCGAGTGCACGGCGAGCGCTGCGAGAAGCTCGGGCTTGCTGCCGGCCTCGATGCCGAAGTGCCAAGGTTTGCCGGCGTCGAGGATTTCTTCCACGACTTCGCGGAGTTGGTTCACCTTGATGGGAAACACGCCACGGTATGGCGCGCTGTAGCCGGCCTCGCCGATCGCCGTGGCGAAGGCGGTGTTGATCGTCTCCACGCGGTCACGCAAGAGGTCGTGGAAGCGCACGACGAGCGGAAATGCCAGCTTGCGGCTCCGCGCCTCCGCGACGACATCCATGAGGTCGATCGTCTCGCCGTTGCGCTTAGGATAAACGCAGACATGACCGGCCTCGTTGATGCCGAAGTAGTCACCGCTCCAGCGGTCGATATTGTAGAGTTCGCGGGCTTCAGCGGTGTCGAAGGATGTGGTGGATTCCATGGCTTAAAAATTGATGGCGGTATGTGTCGATGTTTGACTGACGGCGGCGGCTTCTTCGGGTGTGATCCAGCGTTCGGCGAATGCGGCACCCCATGAGTCCGAGATGGCAATTTCACCGGTTTGCTTGTTGTAGCCGATGATCATGCAAACATGGGCACTTTCACGCTGCGGCCGGAACTTCCTAACCTCCTTGCGCGCCGCGGCGAGAACTTTTTTCCACTCCATGACATCGGCCATGTTCTTGCGCGCTTGAATACGGCTGTTCACGGCATTGTTGAAGTCTTCTGAGGAGAACATCGCCCACATGATCGGCAGGCCGCGATCAATAAATCGCGAGACGCTCACCGCGTCGATCTTCATCGCGGGAGATTCGATTCTTCTACCTGCTTGGATGACTGACTGGCTCGCACCGGCAGAGATGGCATCGATCGAGGATCCTCCACCTGCCTGTGTGCCACCTGCCATCGCAAGGGTATACATGTCGGCCGGGACTCCCATGTAGCGCATTACACGCTCCCAGGTGGCCGGAACGCAGTAGCCCTTGGGGCCTTGATTCACCATAGGCATGTCTTTCAACACCACATCGCCGTTTGCCCTTTTTTCAATGCGATTGGCGACTGCCTCTCTGATCACGGAATCTGGAATGCGCGATTTCCCTCCGGCATCCGCCGATTCGCTGGTCATCACACGGAGGGCGACATACTCGTCGCGCGGCGAGGCAAGCAGAAATGCGTGTCCGTTCCAGTCCCATCTCTTGACGGACTCGCGTGTTTCGCGGCCTTGGCCGAAGCGGTCTGCAATCGGTTCGCCAAAAAGCTTGGTGAGCATTTCGGTGAGTTTTTTTTTGTCGTTTTGAATGCTCCTTTTGTAATCGAGAATTTGAGTGTTTCTCGCTCGAGTGGAGCTCTGATTGAAATCAACCGAATCGCCCTTGTTGGCAAAAATGATGGAAAGTCTGGCTGGTTTTTCCTCCTCGGCATAGAGCGCGAGGGAATAAGGACGGCATCCCAGCAAGAGTTCACTTGCGTCGGGGTATTTACGGAAGCTTGAGTCGATGGAGGTTCGGGATTCTTCGGGCCATTCAAGACGGGCAGCCACATCCTGCGCATTGTCATCCCACAGGAATTCATCCGCAAAAATCGGCACTCCGAAGGCTTCATTCAAATCCAAGGTTGTCGGTGCGCCGGACGCGCTTCTTGTCAGAATCAGAATCAAACCGGCCACGATGAAGAAGGCGGCTTTCGTGTAGAGTCGGTTCATCAAAAGAGTCGGCACACTAAGACTCTGGGAAAATTTTTCCATTCGAATTCTGCGCCTGCGAAAATTTTTGTCCGATCCAGTTCTTCCGTGGTGACATGAGAGGGTTCCGGGATGTATTGGTCGTCTGCCGAATCACTCCATATGCATCGACCCAAATCCGCGGAATTCACCGAAGAGCAGGGCGTTTTCTTTCCCGAACTGGCATCTGCCGACCGCGCCCGGGCGGCAGGAGCTGTGAAGAACTTCGTTTTAGATACGAATGTTCTTCTGCACGACCCGAATTGTCTGAATCGTTTTGAAAACAACCATGTTTTCATTCCGGTGGATGTGCTCACCGAGCTGGATAATTTCAAAAACGAGCAGAGCGAGCGTGGAGCGAACGCGCGGCAGGCGCATAGGCTCTTGAGCGGGATTTTTGGCCATGACTCTGTGAGTGTCACGGGCGGCGCTCCGACCACTGGTGGCGGCACGGTGAGGGTTCTGGTGAACAATTTCCTCGAGAAAAGCCGTCAGTCGGCGGGCATGAAGCGGTTCGTGAAAATTTTCCCGGATCAGAACCGAATGGATCACCGGATCATTGGAGCCGCGCTGGCCCTGCAGGAGCAGGAGACGGCGCCCACATTTCTTGTCACGAAGGACATCAACATGCAGCTTCGTGCGATGGCGATCGGTTTGCCGTGCGAGGATTATCTCAACGACAAAGTGGCGGTGCCAGATGTGGAGACCGGGGAGTTGCGTTCGATCGAGGTCGAGGCGCACGAGTTGCAGCGTTTCGGGAGTTCGGGTTCCATCGAGTTGTCGGCATCGCGCGCGGGCGCTCTGGATTTGAACGAATATGTTTTGCTCAAGGTGTCGGATTCGAAGCACCTCCCGGCCCGGCACAATGGCAAAGGGGTTCTGTCTCGTCTGAATATCCCGTCGAATCTCCAAATCCCGAGGGGCATCGAACTGCGGCCCGCAAATCCCGGGCAGCAGTGCTTTCTGGATGCGTTGCTGGATCCCTCGATCTCTCTGGTGACCTGCTACGGTCAGGCTGGAACGGGCAAAACGCTCCTCGCCGTGGCGGCGGGGCTTTATCTCACTGGCCGGAATGATTTCAACGGCCTCACCGTGAGCCGTCCGGTCGTGGCCATGGGTGACACGCTGGGCTTTCTGCCCGGCACGCTGAATGAAAAAATGCATCCCTGGCTGCAGTCGATCTACGACGCCTGTGAGGTTCTTCTGCCTCTCCAACCGCCGAAGCGCGGTGGAAAAAACCGTCCCGACGGGGACCGCCGGAAGGACACGCCGCCCGCGCAGCAAGCGGGACAGCACCATCCAGTCGTGAAACCCTACGAGCAACTGATCGAGCGAGGACTCTTGGAGATCGAGGCTCTCTGCTATATTCGCGGCCGCTCGATTCCGAACCGCTTCTTCGTGCTCGACGAGGCCCAGCAGCTCACGCCTCTCGAAGCCAAAACCGTCGTGACCCGCATGTCGCGCGGATCGAAGTTGGTCATGGTGGGCGATCCCGCCCAGATCGATAACCCGTATGTGGACAGCCGATCGAACGGGCTTGTTTACACGCGCAACCGGCTTCGCGGTCAGTCGCTCACGGCACACATCCGCTTGAGCAAGGGCGAGCGCAGTCCGCTGGCAGAAATCGGCGCCAGCAAGATGTGATGGGAGTTTTTAAGTTTTCAGCGGCGGGCGAGCCGGACAGAGTGGTGGTTTGAACATGGATGATCTGAAGAATCGAAATATCCACCCGGAGACGCGGCGTTTTTTAGGGCGGAGCGAGAAGGAGGATTTACTCGGGCAGCGCGGTGCGGTGCTGTGGCTTTACGGCCTTTCTGGCTCGGGAAAATCCACCATCGCCAATGCTGTCGAGCGCGCTCTGCATGCGGAGGGTCGATTCACCGCGATTTTGGATGGCGACAATCTGCGTGCCGGCCTGAATGCCAACCTCGGCTTTTCGGATGAGGACCGCGCGGAAAATGTCCGTCGCGTCGCCGAGACGGCCAAGCTCCTCGCGGGTTTGGGCGTGATCGTGATTGTATCTGTCATAACTCCACGCCGGGAATTGCGGGCGCTGGCGGGACGAATCATCGGCGGGGATTTCCACGAGGTTTATGTGCGCGCGGCCTTCGAGACTTGCGCTGCGAGGGATCCCAAGGGGCTGTATGCAAAGGCTAGGGACGGCGCGATCAAGCAGTTCACTGGCAAGGACAGCGGTTTTGAGGAGCCCGACAACGGGTGCCTGACTCTTGACACGGAGGCTTCTTCGGAAGAGGAATGTTCCTCGCATTTGCTCGAATATCTCCGCTCGGCCACGGCCCACGGACGCCCGCTCTGACCAGCGCGGCCGCTTTTGCAAAGCGCTCTTCAACCACACATGCCAACTTATTCTCTCGACCATCTGGACCAGATCGAAGCGGAGGCCATTTATATCCTTCGCGAGACCGCCGCGCAGTTTCAAAATCCCGCTCTGCTTTTTTCCGGCGGCAAGGATTCGATCGTGATGGCCCACTTGGCCGCCAAGGCCTTCTGGCCAGCAAAAATCCCTTTTCCGCTCCTCCATGTGGACACCGGCCACAACTTCACCGAGACCATCGAATACCGCGATTCCTTTGCGGAAAAACTTGGCGCGCGTCTGGTGGTCGGCTCCGTGCAGGCGTCCATCGATTCCGGTCGGGTGAAGGAGGAAAAAGGCCCCTTTGCCTCCCGCAATTCTCTTCAAACCGTCACGCTGCTCGACACGATCGAAGCTCAAAAATTCGACGCTTGCCTCGGTGGCGGCCGCCGCGATGAAGAGAAGGCCCGCGCCAAGGAGCGCTTCTTCTCGCATCGCGACGAGTTCGGCCAATGGGACCCCAAAAACCAACGCCCCGAGCTGTGGAATCTTTTCAATGGGAGATACCACCCCGGCGAGCATTTTCGGGTTTTCCCGCTCTCGAATTTCACCGAGATGGATGTGTGGATGTATATCCAGCGCGAGGAGATCGAGCTTCCATCGCTCTACTTTGCCCACGAACGCGAGGTCTTCGCACGCAACGGCTCGTTCCTTGCGGTTGCCGACTGTGTTCCCATGCTCGAAACCGAGAAGGTCGAGAAAAAAAACGTCCGCTTCCGCACGATCGGCGACATCACCTGCACCGGCGCTGTTGAATCCACCGCATCAAATCTCGACGAAGTCATCGCCGAAGTCGCCGCCGCCCGCCAGACCGAGCGCGGCACCCGCGCCGACGATAAGCGCTCCGAAACCGCCATGGAAGACCGCAAACGCGAGGGGTATTTCTGATGATTGACCACAGAGAACACAGAGGCCACAGAGCCCAAAATCCGTTTGAGTTTGATTTGAAATCACCTCCGACCGCTCAATCCTACGCCTCTTTCCAAAATTTCTCCGCCTCTGTGTTCTCTGTGACCTCTGTGGTCAACCTACACTTTTGATTTAAACCATGGATCTTCTTCGCTTCGCCACCGCCGGTTCTGTTGATGACGGCAAATCCACTCTCATCGGACGCCTGCTTTATGATTCCAAGAGCATTTTCGAGGACCAGCTCATGGCCGTCGAGGAAAGCTCCCGCCGCCGTGGAGATGCCGTAGTCAACTTGGCGCTCCTCACCGATGGCCTCCGCGCCGAGCGCGAGCAGGGCATCACGATCGATGTGGCCTACCGCTACTTCGCCACGCCGCGCCGGAAATTCATCATCGCCGACACGCCCGGCCATATCCAATACACGCGCAACATGGTCACAGGCGCATCTACGGCCGACCTCGCGATCATTCTCGTCGATGCCCGCAAAGGCGTGATCGAGCAGACCAAGCGCCATGCGTTCGTTTCGAATCTCCTCCGCATGCGGCACCTCGTGCTCGCGGTGAACAAGATGGATCTCGTCGATTACAGCGAGCAGGTTTTTCAAGACATCGTTGCGAGTTTCCACGAATTCGCATCCCGCCTGGACAATGTGGCGGATATCACGGCCATCCCGCTCTCGGCCCTCAACGGCGACAATGTCGTGGAGAAATCCGACAAGATGCCGTGGTTCAAGGGCTCCTCACTTCTTTATCATCTCGAAACCGTTTACACCGGCGGCACGGCGAACCATGTGGACGCCCGCTTCCCGGTGCAGTGGATCATCCGCCCGCTCTCGCAGGAACATCACGACTTCCGTGGCTATGCAGGCCGCGTGGCCGGCGGGGTTTTCAAGCCTGGCGATGCCGTAACTGTGATGCCTTCGGGCTTCAGCACACGAATTAAAAAAATCCACATGCCCGGCGGCAAGGAACTCGGCGAGGCCTTCCCGCCGCAGTCGGTCGTGATGACCCTCGAGGACGAGATCGATATTTCCCGTGGCGACATGCTGGTGAAAGCCAACAACCCGCCCGAAGCCTCGCAGGATGTCGAAGCCATGGTCTGCTGGTTCTCTCAAAAGCCCATGGAAACCCGTGGCAAATACCTGCTCCGGCACACCACAAAGGAAACAAAGGCCATCGTGCAGGAATTGCGCTACCAGGTGGATATCGAGACCCTTCACAAAAAAGAAGGCACCTCGGCACTCGGAATGAACGACATCGGCCGAATCGCCCTGCGAACCGCTGCACCCTTGTTCTACGATTCCTACCGCCGCAACCGCCTCACCGGCTCCTTCATCCTCATCGATCCCGGCACGCACGAAACCGTCGCGGCGGGCATGATTGTGTAAGCTCGTCTCACTGCGCCGCGAAAGGTGCAATCCTTAAAAGGTTGCTGTGGAAAAAGACAACGGCATCCCAAGTGTGGATAGCCGAGCATCTGGGCGTGAAAAACGCAGCCAATGTAAGCAGGGCTATTCACATTATGGCTTTATCGCTGAGCGAGAAAAAGGCTCCCGAAACGCTGAGGAGTTTTGTATCGGGAAAAATGAAAGAAAATGAACCCTGACCCAACCCTGACCCCTAGTTTTCCATTGCTATTTTTCAAACCGCCCTTTAACGATTAGGTGACAAGTTTTTCCACTTTGCTAATGTAGTCGTGGAATTTGCGTTAACCTCGGATCGTCCTTGAGCGGAAATGAGATTGCCTTTCCCGTCTACAATAATGAGGGCAGGAATTCCTTTGATGGAAAAGCGCTCTTTCAAGATGGCTTTACACTCGGATTGGTAGGGCACAGCAGGCCAGTTCATTCCACTCTCCTGCATGTATTTTTGCTGATCGGTAGCACTCCGGTCAGAACTCACAAAGATGACTTCAAAGTCTTTTGCGTTGGCATTTCTGAATTCAACAAGTTTGGGAGTAAAATCCCTGCAAGGTCGGCACCAGTGAGCTGAAAAATACAAACCTATTATTTTTCCTTGGAGTGATCTAACATCCACTTTATTTCCATTTACATCAAATAATTCACTGCCAACTATTTCCTCTAAATTGTTCCATTGCTTGCCTGCAGCTTCAGATGGTCTTCTGCCTTGCCACGGTTTCCATTGATTTGATCCATCCTGTAACCATTGTCCTGAAAATGACCTGCCGTCTGGAGCTAAGGTGAATTTTCCCTCCCCCTTGGCGGAAAGCTCTGTGTAGTTAAAGACCATTTCTTGTCCACTTATTTTTCCTTCGATCTGGCAAAGTTCCGAGCCCATTTGATAAGTTCCCCGGACGCTATCTCCACTAACCTCCAACTTCATCTTTCCAAATGAAGTATCCCAATCTCCTGCAAAACCGTTGCTTGATGGAGATGCGCTTGCGTTTTGCTGGGAGGTATTTGAGATCTGAGGAGCAGGTGTGGCAGCCTTTTCGGCATAAGTTGAGCTTGCCGTTGCAGAAGATGCCCACTGGCGGGAACCATCCTCGCCCACCAACTCCACGGCATCGATTTCATTCCAGCCTTGAACGCGAGTAGTATCCAGATAAATTTTGACACGATTGGACAGGACTCGGCTATCAGGTTTCACCACCATGTCGGACGGCGCAGGCAGGGCATTTGCCTCGCCTTCCCACAACAGGACTTCTTCCTGGTTGTTTAAGAAAGCCGTAATTTTTGAAATGGCTCCAGGGTTGAATGTTTCGCGGATGCGAACTTCGCCGAGCACAACGGGCTTCGGAAATTCAACCTGTAGCCACTCGGGGCCGCCATCTGGAAGCAGAGAAGCCCAAGCGGTTTGAAAATCTCCTGCAGTGGCTGTATCTGGAGCGCCTGTGGCCTGTTCTGGCCCCCATGCTCGCTTGGAAGGCAAGTTGCTTTGCTTGCTTGCAGCTTCAGATGGTCTTCTGCCTTCCCATTGCTGCCATTGATTTGATCCGTCCTGCAACCATTTTCCTGAAAATGACAGGCCATCCGAGGCTAAAGTGAATCTTCCCTTGCCCTTAGCGGAGGGCTCTTTGTAGTTAAAGAGCATTTCTTGACCGCTGATTTTTCCTTCGACTTGGCAAAGATCTGCTCCCATTTGATAAGTTCCCCGGACGCTATCTCCACTAACCTCCAACTTCATCTTTCCAAATGAAGTATCCCAATCTCCTGCAAAACCTTTTCTTGATGGAGCTGCGCTTGTGATTACCTTGGAATTATCATTTACCTTTGGAACTGATGAAGAAGCCTGTTGCGAATAAGCGGAGCCCGTAGAGCCTTGGCCTGACAAAACTACGCCGTCGGGTCTCAGGATGGACTCCATTTGAAGCGTCAAGGTGCGAACTTCGTCTATTTGATTGCGCATGGCGGCTGCGCGAATTAATGACTCGAAACTTTGCTTAACCTCATCTTGAGCGATCTTTACTTCTGAATCATAACGCAAAGTCGATTGTGAAATTGCATCATTTTTAATTTGATCTGCCTTGGCCACCCGCTGCTGATATCGTTCTTTAACTCTATCTACATTCGATACAAGTTGGGCTTGCAGTAGGTCGCCAGTCAAAAATATTGCGAGGCATTGTAGTATTTTTATAAAAATATTCATGTGTGTTAATTACAAAAAGGCACGGAATAAATCCGCATTAAATACAAGTTTTTCTTGCAGCAGGCTTAAAGAACATTAGTGGCATTATAATGGATTTTTATATCTGCTATCAATCTCTTTTTTAACTAAAATCAACTTCAAATTTGAGCTTGATCAATTCGCGCTAGCGGTCGGTCACCGGGTGGGGGTCAAAGGGGTCGGGCATTAATTATTGATATTTGGTCGTCTGGAGGCGCGAGAACGAATATTGCTGATGGCATGAGAGCGCCAACGTCCTCGCTGGCTTCGCTGGAGTGGGGGCCGAGGAGTCCCTCCGTGTTCTGCTCTCCATCGGCCGAGCATAGCTCACCGAACCGCGAAAGGTGCTGCTTGCAGGTTTGCTTTGGAAAAAGACAACGGTGTCCTAATCATGGAGAGCCGAGCATCTGGGCATGAAAAACGCAGCCGATTTGAGCAGTGTCATTCACCGCGTGGATTTATCGCGGAGCGAGAAAAAGGTTCCCGAAACGCTGAGGAGTTTTGTATCGGAAAAAATGAACCCTAACCCCGATTCCGGGTTGAAATTGTCGTCCGCTTCGCCGATGGGTTACGGCATTATGAAAACAAGTGGACGCTGGTTTGTTGCGTTCGGAGTCTTTTTGATTCTTTGCGGGCTGGCGGGTTTTTTGTCGAATCCCTCCGGCGCGAAAACGGCTCTGATATCGGGAGGAACTTTTGGCGCGCTCTCTGCGGCGTGGGGTTTATTGATGCTCCGTGGTTTCGCTTGGGCTTGGATGGCGGCCCTGGGGTGCACGGGTTTTTTGGCGGCGGTGTTCACCTGGCGCGCGGCAGCGGGTTGGATGGCTTATTCGGCGGGAGAGCCGAAGTTGTTCGCGGCCTCGCTCATCTCCCTTATGCTGGCGGGATCGCTGGTTTCCATCGGCGTGTTGGTGAAAAACCGATAAAAATCCCACATTTCAAAGTCAAAGGGGTCGGACATTAGTTCTTGATATTTGGTCGTCTGGAGGCGCGAGAACCAATCTTGCGGATGGCATGGGAGCGCCAACCTCCTCGTTAGCTTCGCTGGAGTCGCGGATGAGGGGGACACCAGTGTCCTACTCCTCATCGGCCGAGAACAGCTCACCGAACCGCTAAAAGTGCTGCATGCAGGTTTGCTGTGGAAAAAGACAACGCTATCCCAAGCGTGGATGGCCGAGCATCAGGGCATGAAAAACGCAAGCAATGTAAGCAGAGTGATCCACCGCATGGGTTGATCGCGAATCGAGAAAAAGGTTCCCGAAACGCTGAGGGGTTTGTATCGGAAAAGATGAAAGAAAATGAACCCTGACCCCCAGTTTATTAAAAAACTTAGCACCTTGTCGGGATAATGCCTCCTCATTGGGAAGAAGTAGGAATATATGTAGGGAATTGATGAATACTTTTGCTGAATTCGGTCTGCTGGCCACCTTGCAGGAAACTTTGCTGGAAAAGCGAATCTTGCGTCCGACGGAGATTCAAGTTCGGGCGTTACCAGCGCTTCTGAGCGGACGTTCGATTGTGGGCATTGCAGAGACTGGGAGCGGAAAGACGCTGGCCTATGCGCTTCCGGCTATGCACCACATTAAAAGCCTGGAAATCGCTGGTGATACGATCACGCTTTCTGCTCGGCCAAGGGCTGTCGTGGTGGTTCCAACTCGGGAACTCGGTGAACAGGTCACGAAGGCCTTCAAGCCATTTACTCACACGACTCGTCTCCGCGTTCGATCGGTGCTTGGCGGCACAACCACGGAAGTTGCGAAGCGGGGGCTTGCTGGGCCGTTTGAGATTCTCGTCGCAACGCCGGGACGGCTTGTGCAAATGCTCGAGAGGCGGCTCGTGGAATTGGACGATGTGCGAATGCTGATCCTCGACGAAGCCGACCAGATGCTCGATCACGGATTCATGCCCGATGTCACAAAAATCATCCAAGCCTGTCCGCAAAAGCCTCAGCTGGCTTTGTTCTCGGCGACTGTCTCGCCAGCGGTGGAAAAACTCATTGCCGATTTGTTTTCTGGAGCAGAAGTGATTCGGAGCGCGGGGAGCCATCGAGTCGTCCCGACACTCACGACGATGCAGCAAGTCGTCATTGGAGGTCAGCGGTTCCCGCTGCTGGAGCGCTTGCTCAAAAAGAAAGTGGAGGGCGGAACGATCCTGTTTACGAACACGAGAGAGCAATGCGACAAGCTCGCCGCCGAACTCGCTGCCGCGAACATTGCTCATGTGATTTATCGTGGAGAAATGGATAAAGTGGAGCGTCGGCAGAATTTGAAACTGTTTCGCGAGGGGGCTGTGGATCTGCTCGTTTCGACCGATCTGGCCTCACGCGGGCTGGATGTCGACCACGTCGGGCGAGTGATCAATTATCATTTGCCGCAGCAGATCGAAAATTACCTGCATCGGGTCGGACGCACCGCCCGCGCGGGCCGTCCAGGGCTTGTAGTGAACTTCGTCACCGAGCGAGACGCTCCACTTGCGAGCCAACTTGAAAGCGTCCGCGCCCTGCCGACGCCTCAAACTCCCCCGCCTCGCCACAGCCCAACCAAGATCCAACCGCTCCGAAGCCGGATTCGTAGGCGTTTGTAATAGTCATAGGAGGAAGGCGTAAATTACTTGCCACTGGTTTTTTCCACATTCGTGAAAAGTTGCTCGATTGTGGTTAATAAATTCCGATTGCTCATGGATCGCTATTGAACTTTGCATGCGCGCCCGTCGCGAGAGCTGGTGTCGTTACAGAAACGGCGCGTCCGCGCCTGAAGCTTGGGACCCCGACGGCGCGGCATCCCTACCAATTTTTACGAGGTGCTGTCGCACCAACAGCCAAGCGGAAGCTGGCTTTGCGTTTTAGTTTGCGATCTCGGTTGCTGTGGTCTGGCGAGATTTGAAGAGGATGCCGAGCAGGAAGGTGACTGTGCTGCCGATGAAGACATAGTAGGGCCAGGAGATGGCGGGCCACCAGGTTGGCATGAAGAAACCAAAATTCCACTCGGCGGGTGTCAGCTGGAATGTGAGGAGGGCCAGGGGATCGATGGCGGGGATTTTGACTTTTCCTAGGATAAGGACGGCTGCGATTCCGAGGAGCATGGAGAAGACATTGGCGACATCGTTACCTCGGGATTTTGTCAGGACTCCGAGCAGGAAGATGCCGAGGAGGGAGCCATAGCCGTAGCCAAGAACCCCGAGGGCGAGGGGGATGATTGTGATGTTTGTCTCCAGCACGGCGTAGGCGGCGCCGGTGGCGACGAGAATCATGAGTCCGCCGAAAACAAGGGTTGCCGTGCGTGCGGCCCGGATCGACTGGGCGTCGGTCGAGGTTTTGTTGAAGTAGGGCTGGTAGAAGTCGCGGATGAACGAGGTGGCCAGTGCATTGAGCGCGGCGGAGGTCGAGCCCATCATGGTCGCGAAAACCCCTGCGATGATAAGCCCGCGAATGCCGGCGGGCATTTCATGGACGATGTAGTGGGCGAAGATTTCGTTGTGCGCGGCGGGGAGGGAGGGGTCGGGGCTTATTTGGTAGTAGACCCAGAGGAGAATGCCAACGGCGAGGAAGGCCAGCACGATCGGGATATCGGCAAATCCGCTTACGATCAGGCTGAACCGGCTTTTTTTGATGTTCTCCGCGGTGAGCATGCGCTGCACCATGTCTTGGTCGGTGCCGTGGGTCGCCATGGTAAGGAATGTCGAACCAAGGATCGCCGCGAGGATGGTGTAGGGATTTTCCAGCATTTGCCGGAGGGCTTCGCCAAAGGGCTTCGTCGCCTCCCAGCCTGTCTGGAACATGGAGACCTGGCGTCCATCCAGCATTTCATTCACTTTTCCAAGGCCGCCGGGGATGCTGTGCAGGATGGTGAACATCGCAAAAACCACCGCGCCACACATGAGGCAGGCTTGGATGAGGTCGGTCCAGACGACAGCCTTGATCCCTCCGATGGCTGTGTAGGCCGCAGTGACGGCTGTGACAAAGACGATGCCCCAGAAATAAGTCCAAATCGTGATTTCCGTGCCGGGGAAAAGGTATCGCCAGATCACGACAAGGATCACGCCGCCGAGGTATAGTCTGACGCCGATTCCGAGCACGCGGCCGAGGAGGAAAATCCCGCTCGCCATGTTCTTCGTCCGCGAACCGAAGCGGACGGTGAGATATTCGTAGATGCTCTGGACCTTGAATTGGAAATACGGAGCGATGAAAAGATACGCGATGATGATGCGGGCGAGGATCGTTCCGATGGCCAGCTGGGCGTAGGCGAAGCCGAGTGTCTTGTAGCCCTCTGCCGGTGTGCCGAGGAATGTCGCTGCGCTGGTCTCCGCCGCGATGATCGATGCCAGGACGGCCCACCAGGGGATTTTTTGTCCTCCGAGGGCGAATTCCTGCAGGGTTTCGTTCCGGCGTCCGGCATAGAGGCCGATACCTACGATTACGACGAAGTAGGCCAGGATGACGAAGCCGTCGATGTAAAGGGCGGCGTTGTGTGTCACGGGCGTAGGGTTTTGATGAGCACGACGGAATTTCTTCCGCTGGTTTCGTATTTCTGGAGTCTCTCTGGTGGCAGAACGGAGGGATCCGCCGCTGTGAAGCCGCCTTTTTGCTGGAGATAGCTGTAGGCTTGAGTGGAGAGGGCAAAGAGGGTTTTTACGCCCTTCTCGCGGGCGAGGTTTTCGACAAAGGCCATGAGTTTGCGTCCGTAGCCTTGGTTCTCCTGCGCCTTCCGCACATGCAGGCAAGCGAGTTCGGCAGCGGATTGCTCGGGATAAAGGTGCAGGGCCACGCAGGCCACAGGCGAGCGATCGACTTCCAGGAGCCAGTAGTCGTTCAGGCACTCAAGAATCTCGGTGCGCGAGCGGCGGACGAGTTCCTCGTTCTGCACGGATTGACGGATGAGCGAGATCACCGAGCGGACATCCTTTTTGAAGATGCGCCGGATTTGTTGATACTCGTTCGAGTAAACCATCGTTCCGATGCCTTCGTGGCTGAAGACCTCGCTGAGCAGGCCTTCGTTCATGCCGCCGTTCAGCAGGTGAGCGCGGGCAACACCTTGACGGCAGGCTTTGGCACCGTTCTCAAGTTTTGAGAGCAGGCCCGTCGGGAAGTCGGCTTTGCGTTTTTTGACGAGATCTTCCGTTTCGGAAATCGAAAGTTGGCGCGGCAGGGGCGTGGATTCATCGAAGACACGGCTTGGCGCGAGGTAGAGGATTTTCGCAGCGCCGAGTTCCACGGCGACTTCCAGCGCGATGCTGTCCGAATTCGCCCGGTAGGTGCGTCCCTCGCCGTCGAAACCCATGGGAGGGATGACAGGAATGATGCCTTCATCGAGAAGGAGGCGGAGGGCCTTGGTGTCCACGCGCTCGACCTTGCCGGTGTATTGTTGATCCACGCCACCGAGAATGCCGGCGGGATGGACGATGAGCGCGTTGATGTAGGCGGCGCGCAGATCGACGGATGACAGACCCTCCATGATTTCGTTGGTGAGCCGGATCGCCGCATCGATGCTGACTTGCAGCGTTGGCTCATCGGTGAGGCCAATGCCGTCGGAGTTGGTGATCCGAACTCCACGGGCAGCGGCGAGGGCCTCGATCTGGCGGCTTGCGCCATGCACCAAGACGACTTTGATACTCAGGGAGCGGAGCACGGCGAGATCCAGCAGGATGTTCGGAAAATTCTCCGAGTCCGCCACCTCGCCATCCACCGCAACCACGAAAATACGCTCCCGGAAGAGGGGCACATATTGCAAAATTTCACGCAGGTCGGAGACGTTCACGAATGAGTGATTCGCTGATAACAGATGATCCGCTCGCGACATAGAGGAAAATAACGCTGGCGGCGTGGCTTGTCCGCTCGTTAGTTTGCCGTCCATGTCCTTTGAAAAGTGCCTCCTCGCGGCGCAGGGTTATCTGGAGCTTGGTATGCCGGTCGAGGCCATGGCGGAACTTGATGCCATGCCAACCGAGGACAGGGAGGTCGAATCCGCTTTGCAATTGAGGCTCTTCATCACGATGAAAAGCCACAACTGGGACGAGTCGCTTCGCATCTGCGAGCGGTTGCGGGAAATCTATCCGGAAGCTGTCTCCGGCTACATCCATGGTGCCTTCTGCCTGCACGAGCGCGGTTGCACTGATGCGGCGTTGAAGCTTCTGCTCAGCGGGCCGCCGACACTCGCCGAAGAGGCGACCTATTTTTACAACCTGGCCTGCTACAGCGCGGTTCTGGGCCACCTGGAAAACGCCCTTGATTACGCCCAGAGAAGTTTCGCGATGGATGACAAATTCCGCGACATCGCCAAGTTGGATCCTGATTTGATCGAGCTGCGAGGTCAGCTGTGAGCGGGGTGCAGCAGGCATTTGAAAAAAACTTCGCCGACGGCGTCGAAGTCGGCGCCGCCTTGGGCATCTTTCGCGGCGACGGGGAAGTCGTTTCTCTTTGCGGAGGTTTTTGCGACACGGCCCGCTCAGTGCCATGGAACGAGGAAACGCTTGTTCTGATCTGGTCCGCCACCAAGGGTGTGGCTGCTGCCTGCACGCTTCATGCCATACAGGAAGCGGGGGCGGATCTCCACACGCGCGTCGCCGATTTTTGGCCGGAATTCGCGCAGGCTGGAAAGGGCGCGCTCACGCTTGGCCATGTGCTCTCGCACCGCGCGGGGTTGTGCGCGCTGGAAGACTCCTCGGCGAATATTCTTGATCGCGAGAGCGTCGTGCGGGCGATCGAAAAACAAACGCCCCTTCTGCCTGTCGAGGCCGGGCCGGCCTACGGACCCAGGGTCTTTGGTTTTGTGTTGGATGAAATCCTGCGCCGCCTCGCGGGAGGAGAATCGCTCGCAGCCTATTGGCGCCGAGTTTTTGCCGACCCGCTTGGCATCGACCTATGGATCGGGCTCCCGGAACATCTCAATGCCCGCGTAGCCACCATCCTCCCGCCGCGCGCGGGCCCACCCGCAGCGGGTGACGAATTGTTCCTGAGGGCCTTTACCGATCCGAATTCCCTCACGCGCCGGGCTTTTGCCAGCCCGCCAGGCCTCTCTGGAATCTCTGCCATGAACGCCCCGCAAGTCCGGGCCGCCTCTCTCCCCTCGATGGGAGGCATCGCCTCAGCGCAGGCCTTGGCGAAATTTTATGCCATTCTGGCCTCGGGCGGCTGCATGGACGGTAAGGTCTTTTTCAAAAACGAAACGCTCGAGTGGATGTCCACCCGCCTCACGCAAGGCTTCGATCCCGTGCTGCAGCGGGAAATGTCCTTCTCGGCGGGGTTCATGATGGATCCGCTGGATGGGAATGGTTGCAAAATCCGCTCACTGCTGGGTCCCTCGCTCTCCGCTTTCGGCCATGCCGGAGCGGGGGGGAGTCTCGGGTTTGTCGATCCGGAGCAGAGAGTCGGGTTCGGTTATGTAATGAACCAAATGGAGAGCGGCGTGCTTCCGCATGAGCGCTGCACCTCGTTGGTGCGCGCTTTTTACGAGGGTTAATTCACAATCGTCACTGGCGTGCCAGCTGGTGCGTTCTCGAAGAAAACCTTCACCATTCGCTCCGGCATGCGAATGCAGCCGTGGCTGTCGGGAACACCGGGAAGAAATCCTTGGTGCAAACCGACCGCCGTGCGGCCGAGTCGCATGAAATAAGGCATCGGGGAGCCAGCGAAGCTTCCACCCGGCGGAACGGGATCTTTGCCTTTCGAAACATTTTTCACCAGCACATCGCCCTGGGCATTCACATAATCACCGTAAAGATTCGAGACATGATTGGGATTTTTCTGGGTGATTTTATAGGATCCGGTCGGGGTTCCATAGCCTTCACGGCCAGATGAGATAGCCGAAACACCAACGAGCTTCGAACCTCTGTAGAATGAGGCTTTTTGATCCGAGAGGTCGATGACGATGGATGGTGCGCCTTGAACTCCGTCGCCGTCCCAGTAGGAATTTTTGTCGGCGAGGGTGGATTCCGCGGAGCGCGAAATGATCGAGCCGTCAGTTCCGAGATAGCTGGTGCTCGTGTTGGTTAGGCGTTTGTCGTAGTTCGCGCAGCCGGATAGCATCAGGGCTGTGGCGATGAGAATGATAAAGTCCTTGCGGGTCATGGCGTGCGGCGGAATTAAACGCAGCAGCGGCACAGCGTCAAGCCATGGGGCACTCCTTTCAAGGTGCCAAAGAAATTTCCCACTAAGGCTTTTCATTTCAAAAACCCTTGTTCAGACTCCGCCGAACCTGCCCCATTAAACACAAAAAAACTTATGCCAGTAACAGCCAAAGGACTCGAAGGAATCGTAGCAAACTCAACCAGCCTCAGTGATGTTCTCGGTCAAGAGGGCATCCTCATTTATGCCGGTTACGACATCAACGAAATCGCCGGAAACGCCAGTTTTGAGGAGACGATTCACCTCCTCTGGCATGGGGAACTCCCGAACCGCGCCCAACTCGACACCCTCAGCAAAAAGCTCCGGGCGGCCCGCGAGCTGCCACAACCAGTCGTGGACTTTCTGCGCAACGCACCAAAACACGCAGGGCCGATGGATGTCATCCGCACAGCTGTTTCGATGCTGGGCCTCTACGACGCGAATCCGAAGGACGAAAGCCCAGAAGCGAACTACAATCGGTCAGTCAGCATCACGGCGAAAATGGGTGTCATCACCGCTTATTTCCACCGTGCTCGCAAGGGGCTCGACCTTCCACCCGTTCGCACGGATCTCGGCGAGGCGGCACACTTTCTCTATCTCATCAATGGCACCGAGCCGAGTGCTGAAGCCGCGCGCACGCTGGATGTCGCCTATGTTTTGCATGCCGACCACGGCATGAACGCCTCGACCTTCTCCGCTCGCGTGACCATCGCCACCCTTTCGGACATGTATTCCGCCATCACTTCGGCGATCGGAACGCTCAAGGGACCGCTCCACGGTGGTGCAAACGAAGGCGTCATTCACATGCTGCAAGAGATCGGCAGCGAAGACAAAGTGGATGCCTGGGTTGAGACCCAACTCGAGCAGAAGAAAAAAATCATGGGCATTGGTCACCGGGTTTACAAAGTCCTCGACCCGCGCGCCCCGCATCTCCGTGAGATGGCCATCATTCTCAGCAACCAACTCGGCGAGCCGAAGTGGATTCGCATGAGCGAGCGCATCGCCTCGATCATGAAGGAGCGCAAGGGCCTGAATGCGAATGTCGATTTCTACTCGGCCACTGTTTACTACTCCATGGGCATCCCGACCGACCTCTTCACACCGATCTTTGCGATCGCCCGTGCGGCTGGATGGACCGGCCATGTCATGGAACAACTCGCCGACAACCGCCTGTATCGTCCTCTCAGCGAATACACCGGCCCGGCCGTTGGTAAGAAGTTCCAGCCGATCGACGGTCGTCCATGACCCCACGCCTCAAGGCGCGAGGGCTTCGCAGGTCATTCCGCATAGGGGGGGCATCCATCGAGGTTCTACGCGGCATTGACATCGATATAGCCGCTGGAGAGTCCGTATTTCTCTGCGGTGCGAGTGGAGCGGGGAAGACGACGCTTCTCTACACTCTCGCCGGCTTGGAGACGCCGGAGGCGGGAACGGTGGAGTTTGAGGGCCACTCGCTCTACGGACTCTCGGGCAATGCCCTCGCCCGCCTGCGCAACAAGAGCATGGGTTTTGTCTTTCAATCCTACTTCCTGCTGCCAGAGCTGACCGCATTGGAAAATGTCCTGCTGCCAGCCCTCATCAGGGGAAAATCCGAACTCGCCCGTGGGCGCGATCTCTTACAGCGCGTTGGCCTAGCTGGACGCATCGACCACCTGCCGGCCGAACTCAGCGGCGGGGAGCAACAGCGCGTCGCCATCGCCCGATCGTTGATCAACGATCCGGCCATTCTTTTTGCGGATGAGCCCACCGGGAACCTGGATTCCAAAAACGGCGAGGTGATTATCAATCTGCTTCTCGATCTTGCCAAAGCCGATGGACGCACTCTCGTCGTCGTCACACACGATGAAAACCTTGCGAGCCGTGGCAACCGGCTAGTGCGGATCGTGGATGGCTGTTTAGCTACGAATTGAAATGCCGCTCGATTATCCGGCCCCATTTAATGAACTCACGCGCGAACTGCGGCGTTTGCCGGGTCTTGGCCCCCGCAGCGCCGAGCGGTGCGCGCTTTGGTTGCTTGGACACAAGGATGCACGCCCTGCGCCTCTGGCGGCAGCCATCACAGCGGCCTCGGCCTCGATTCATCCCTGCAAAAAATGCGGCTTCTTCGCCGTCTCGGAACTTTGCGAAATCTGCCTGCAGCCGTCGCGCCAAGGGAAAGAAATCTGCATCGTCGAGCAAGCCACCGACATCCTCCCACTCGAGCGCAGCGGGGTCTTTCAGGGGCTTTATCACTCCCTCGGCGGCCGCCTGTCACCGCTCGACCACATCGGTCCTGCCCAACTGCGCATTCAATCTCTGCTTGAAAGAATCCGCGAAGAAAACCCGACGGAGATCATCCTCGCGCTCAGCGCCGATGTCGAAGGCGAGGCAACGACGAACTATCTCACGGAAATCCTCGCGCCTTTGGAAATCCGCACCACCCGTATCGCACACGGACTCCCCGCCGGTGGCGGGCTGGAGCATGCGGATCAACTCACACTCCAACGCGCGCTCACTGGGCGTCGTCCGGCCTGAGTCCGACGGCGCACCTACTCGACCGTCACGCTCTTGGCCAAGTTTCGCGGCTTGTCCACATTGCATCCGAGAGCGACTGCCGTGTGATAGGCGAGAAGCTGAAGGGCAATGGTGTTGAGAAACGGGCTCAGAAATCCCGGCGCCGCTGGTAAGAGGATCGCCTCATCGCAAAGGGATGCGAGTGTGTTGTCGCCCTCCGTGCCGATAGCAATCACCGGACCCCGGCGCGCTTTGATTTCCTCGATGTTGCTCACGTTTTTTTCAAAGACATCATCTTGTGGAGCCAGGACAATGGTGGGTGTTTCGTCATTGATGAGGGCGATGATGCCATGCTTCAGCTCGGCGCTTGGATGTCCGGATGAAGCGATGTAGGTGATTTCCTTCATCTTCAGTGCTCCTTCCAGAGCGATCGGGAAATTTGCCTGCCGGCCCATAAAGAGAAAATGCCGGGTCTTGGCGTATTTTTGCGCGATGCCTGCGATGAGGGTATCGCGCTCGAGAGTGCGCGCAACCAGATCGGGAAGACGCTCGAGGGCGTCGATGACTTCCGCCGCGTCGGCCTGGGAAAGGTCCCGGATGCGGCCGAGCATGAGTCCAAGCATAGCGAGAATCGCCAGTTCGGAGGTGAATGTCTTGGTCGCTGCCACCCCGATTTCCACCCCGGCACGGAGGCCGATGCCGCCATCACTCTCGCGGCTGATCGTGCTGAAGACATTGTTACAAATGCCAAGTGTCAGGGCGCCTTTCCGCTTACTCTCGCGCAGGGCGGCGAGCGTGTCGGCCGTTTCTCCGCTCTGGCTCATAGCAAAGACTGCGGTCTCCGGATCCAGCGGCGCGTTGCGGTAGCGGAACTCGCTCGCGTAGTCGCACTCCACAGGAATCCGCGCCAGACTCTCGATCATGTATTCCCCCGCGAGAGCTGCATGGAATGTTGTTCCGCAGCCAGTGAGGATGATGCGCTTCAGCTCGCGGAGCTGTTCGTTCGTGCGATGGAGGCCTGTGAATCGGGCAGTGGATTCCTCGGGAATCAATCGGCCCTTCATGGCCTCGCGCAGAGTGTCAGGCTGCTCATGGATTTCCTTGAGCATGTGGTGGGGAAAAAGCCCTTTTCCTGTAGCGCGTGCCTCCACCTCGATTTTTCGGAGCTTCGGCGCAGCTGCCGTGCCGCCAGATACGGTGGCCAGATGGAAGGACTCGCCATCAAGCGCGGCGATGTCCTGATCCTTCAGGTAGATGATATCCTGCACCCAGCCATCAAGGGCTGCGGCATCGCTGGCAATGAACTGGGCATCCTTTCCGATCCCCAGCACCAGTGGACTCCCGCTGCGCGCGGCGGCTAGGAACCGTCCGAGATCCGCATGGATGACGGCAATGGCATAAGTGCCTCGCACATGGCGCAGGGCTTCTTGCATCGCATGAAGTAGCGCTGAACGGTTTCGGTCTGCATTTTGATCAAATGCCTCGCCGATCAGGTGCGCAAGAACCTCCGTATCCGTCTGCGAGCGGAAGACATGTCCTCTGCCGGTCAGTTCGTCCCGAAGATGCTTGTGGTTTTCCACAACGCCGTTGTGCACGAGAGCCAGTCTGCCGGAGGCGTCCAGGTGCGGATGGGCGTTCTCGGTGGTCACGCTTCCGTGGGTAGCCCATCGCGTGTGGCTGATGCCGGGATTCCCTTGCACGGGATTCCGCGCCACTTCGTCCACAAGCTGCGAGACACCTCCCACCGCCTTACGCGTTTTGATTTCATTTCCGCTCAACACAGCCACACCGGCCGAGTCGTAGCCCCGATATTCCAGACGACCCAGCCCCTCCAAAAGGAAGGGCAGGGCGTCTGTTTTTCCAATCGTTCCAACAATTCCACACATGACAGGTTTTGGTTACTTCAAGTTGCCGCTGAGCGGGGTGAAGGTGAAGCCGAGCTCCTGAAGACCGATCACCGTTTTGCGAAGTTCCTGAGGGTCCAAATACCAGTGGAAGTAGAATCCTGCCCAACCATCGCGGACAACTTTCAGAGCCTTGGCGCGTTTCAGCAAAT
>JBIIUB010000169.1:0-4138 GCA_044340205.1 Terrimicrobiaceae bacterium | reverse complement strand
CAAGGCGCGGAGTGAGACAAATGACCGTCCAGGCAGTCGGCGCAAGCCGCCCGCTGGACAGAATCCGGCTTACAGCCATCAACCCCTCGGGGGCGCTCCGCAAACACGGCGCGCCCCCGGCCTTTTTATCACTGCTGTTGTTGCTGCTCCTGCTGACTGCTCAAGCCCTCCACCAAAACCGCCCCCTTCAGCAACCGGCAAAACTCCTTCTTCGTCACCTGCTCATGAGGCCCCCGCCCGCTCAAAGGATCCGTCATCGTCTTATATTGCACCTCCAACCGCCCCAACTGAACAATCCGGTAATATTCGCTCCCCTTATGCCAAATCTGATTCTGCTGAAGTTTCATATCCCCGTTATCCGAACAGCCCCGCCAATGCGCCAACCTTTTCTCAAAGAAACCGCCTTTGGTTTTTGGTGCAATTACCGAAGCTCCTCGTTGGCTGTTTCCTTCATGGTAAAAGCAATGACCATGGATGTGAGGGACGAAACAACTATCAAAGCCGCCGGAGCCATTGGGCTGCCGGAAAATTGAACAAGTGCGGTTGCAAGAAGCGGAGTCGTTCCGCCCAACACGCCCGCCGCAACATTGTAAGAAATACCCAAACCGCTGGTGCGCAAATAGGATGGAAATTGTTCCGCAAGCCAAACCTGAAAAGGCGCAAAGCCCATTTCCAGAAAAAACGAGAAAATGCCGATCACAACGAAATCCACCGCCCCATTCCCTCGCGCAAGCGCAGCGAACATCGGAAACGCAAAAAACACGCTCGCAATCAAGGAGATCAGAACCAGTTTTTTGCGGCCAAAGAAATCCGCCAGAAAACCGGAGAGTGGCGTGAAAACAAAAAACACCGCAATCGCAAATGTTTGCACAAGGTGCGCGTTTTTTTGATCCAGATATTTTTCCGTAACCAAAAAGGAAGAGAGAAAAACGGCCGACAGATAAAACGCCACTGCCGACCCCCAACCCAGCAAAGCGCCACGGAAAATCAACCCCGGATGCTCCCGAACCACCCGCACGAAGGGCGAGGATTTTTTATGAACCTCATCAACCGGGGCATCCGCAGGCAGCACCCTTCGCAAGACCGCGATGAGGATCCCCATCGGCAGCGACAACTAAAAGGGAATGCGCCAAGCCCAATCAAGGATTTGCTCGGTGGTGAAAAGCGAAAAAAGGAGATTCCCCGTTCCGGATCCGAGAAGAATTCCCCCCGTGGCACTCATCGCCGCCCAACTGCCTTGAAAAGCCCGCCGATTCTCAGGTGCGTTCTCGATGGTATACGAAAGCGAAGTGGTAAATTCCCCACCAACGGAAAGCCCCTGAAAGAGTCGGAAAATCGTGAACAACACGGGCGCAAGAACTCCGATCATTTCATAAGTCGGCAGGCATCCCACAGCAAATGTGGCCAGAGCCATCAAAAGCGCCGAAATCAACAAAGCCCGCCGCCGACCGAATCGATCGCCGATAAGACCAAACAATGTCCCTCCAGCCACACGCGCAATACAGCCGGCCGCAAAAACACCATAAACCGAAAGCAGCCCAACCAAAGCATCCCCATCCGGAAAAAACAACCTGCCAAGCGTAGCCGCAAGAACACCATACAACCCAAAATCATACCACTCCATCAGGTTCCCCGAAATCCCTGCAAAAAGCGGCAAAGGACGCAATCGACTTCTGCTCATAAACTGGGGGTCAGTGTTCATTTTCTTTCATTTTTTCCGAGACAAACCGCCTCAAATCCTCTGAAACCTTCTCCTCAAGCCGCGATAAATCCATGCGGTGAATGACCCTGCTCACATTGGCCGAGTTTTTCATGCCCAAATGCTCGGCGATCCACGCCTGCGAAACCGTTGTCTTTTTCCACAGCAACCCTGCAAGCAGGACCTTACGCGGCTCGGTGCAACGATACCCGGCTAACTCATCTTTGGTGAGTTTTGCCACTCGCAATCCCTCTTCCAGCAGAGCCAGAGCGCTTTGCTCCCCGTGAGCCTTCCTTTCGGGACTCGCATCATAGCCGCGCGCCTTGCGTTTTCGCCCGATCGTCGCCTCGCCGAGCTTCATCAAATTCTCCGCGAACGCCTGTTTTCCCCAATACCAGCCCCGTCGCAAATGACTTCCGCGCTTGTCGGCACCAGCATCCACAGCCACAAACCCGCTCCGCTCCCGCTCCTCGGCCGCACGCTTGTCCAGGCGCTCGACCATTTTTTTCCGACCCTCCGCCGTATCCTCCACCCCCATCGTTCCCAGCCCCTGATCCGCAGCCAGCCACTTCGCCCTCTGATGCGGCATCAAGGCATACCCCCCTGCCAGGCTGCTCCACGGATAATCCAAAACACCCTGCCCCTGCGTCACATCCACCAGACCCGCACGGCAAGGATTCAAGTGAATGTAGTCCCAGAGCGTTTCGTAGTAATAAGGGCTCTCCCCATCGACCACCACCGCCTTGTAGCGATCTCCAAACAACCGCCCCCATTCTCGATGCCGCACATTGAATCGCCGAGTCACCGTGTTTTGCAGCCATTTCATACCCTCCACCAGATTCGCCTCGGGCGTCTGAATGAAAAGATGGTAATGGTTTTCCATCAACACCCAAGCATGCACCTTCCAGCCCGTTTTTTCACACACATCGGCAAGACATTGCAAAAAAAACCGCCGGTCATGATCATCCACAAAAATCGCCGCCTTCCGGTTCCCTCGAGCCATCACATGGTAAAAAGCTCCTTCAAATTCCAATCGAATACTTCGCGCCATAGCGGGACTCCAACAGATGAAAGCGAGGCGTGCAAACTAAAAATGAAAGAAAATGAACACTGACCCCTAGTTTGATATGCCTGTATCTTTGTGCACTGACGCTGTGTTGAGGCCTTCCGGCGACCGCTCTTTTCCGCTCAAAACCGCGCAAGCTAATCCGCACATTCAAAAAAACGCAGTGGCCCGACACCTGCCGCGCATCTTTTTCATTTCCAGCACCACCGCTGCTTTCTAAAAAATCCCCCCAATCCCGCATGAAGCGCTCCACAAAAAAACACGCCGCCCCGGAACTTCCTCCCGCGAGTGATTGGCGAACATCCGACCAAGACGAAATTCTCAAGCGCCGCATCCGCGCCCGCGAGGAAACCTTCCGCATCGAAAACCTCGAACCCGCCGAGCCCGTCTTTTCGAACTTCGAAATCCATTCCGCCAGCGGGATGTCCTACCATGCCGAAATCCGCGACATCGCCGCCGCGCAGTATTCCTGCACCTGCACGGATTTCCGCATCAATGGTCTGGGCACCTGCAAGCATATCGAAGCGCTCCTCCTCCACCTCGCCCGCCGCCAGCGCGCCGCATTCTCCGCCGCCAAGCGCCTGCCGTCCCCGCGCATAGACCTTGTCCCCCACGCCGAATCCAGCCGCTTCCGGATCGAACGCAACCTCGACAAACTCCCCGCCCGCATCCGCTGCCTCTTTGATTCCGAAGGTTTCCAAATCTCCGACCTCGACCCCGAATCCCTCCACGAAAAACTCCTAAAAAATCCCGCCCACGGGCTGCGCATTTCGCAGGATGCCGAGGCTTGGCTCGCCCACCGCGCCCGCGAGCGCGATTGCGTGCTCACCCGCCGCGACTACGAGATCGGCGTCCGCGACGGCCGCTATCCCGAGCAGGTTACACTGCACCCGCTTTTTCCCTATCAGCGCGAAGGCATGCTCCACCTTGCCTTCCGCGAGAGAGCCCTCCTTGCCGATGAAATGGGCCTCGGCAAGACCATTCAAGCCATCGCCGCCTGCGCGCTCCTCCACTCGCTCGGCAAGGCCCGCCGCGTCCTCGTCGTCACACCGGCCTCCCTCAAAACGGAATGGGAGGAGCAGATCAAAAAATTCACCACCCTCCCGCTGCGCCTCGTCTTCGGCGGCCGCTCCGCCCGCGCCGCGCTTTACCGCGACGCCGACCCCGCCTTTTTCACCATCGCGAACTACGAGCAAATCGTTTCCGACTCGCTCGAAATCAATACCCACCTGCGGCCGGATATCGTCGTTCTCGATGAAGCCCAGCGCATCAAAAACTGGCCCACCAAGACCGCCCAAGCCGTCAAACGCCTCCAGAGCCGCTACGCCTTCGTCCTCACCGGCACACCCATCGAAAACCGCATCGACGAACTC
>JBIIUB010000064.1:0-15915 GCA_044340205.1 Terrimicrobiaceae bacterium | reverse complement strand
CCAAAAATCAGAATCGAATTTTTCATGATTTCCGGCAGCTTTCGACCACCCAGTCGGCGTATGCGCGGGAAACGCTCCCGGCTTCAAATGCGGCGATCTCGGGAGTCTCGTAGGGGTGCAAGGCGCGGAGTTCGGAATCGAAGGCGGTCGACTGGTTTGTCGGGATTTTAAAAATGACCACCACTTCGGCGGAATCCTCGACGGCATCCTTCCAGCGATAAATCGAGCGGGCGCCGGGAATGATTGTGCCGCAGGCTGCGGCCTTTTTTTCGACAAGTTGGCGGACGATGCTCGAAGCCACCGACTCGTCGGGGAGTGTGGTGACGACGAAGAGGATCATGCCGCCACCGGGGCCGGTTCGCGAGTGATCCATCCCCCGCCGACGACGACATCGCCATCATAAAAGACAGCTGCCTGGCCGGGTGTGATGGCGCGCTGCGGGGTGTCGAGCCGGATGCGGGCCTTGCCGCCTGGGAGGGCATCCACACTGGCTTCGGTGCCGGGATGCGCGTAGCGGATTTTCACCGTGATGCGCTCGCTGCTGGCGGGTTCGCCCCGCAGCCAGTTTGTGCGGTCCACTTCGAAGCCCTCGCGCACGAGGTCCTCCTCGTCGCCGACGATCACACGGTTGGTCTGCGGGTCGATGTCGATGACATAGCGTGGACGCGGGGAGCCGCCTGGCAGGCCCTTGCGCTGGCCGATGGTAAACATTTCTATGCCCTCGTGGTCGGCGATGAAATTGCCCTTTGTGTCGTAGATGCCTCCCTTGTGGAATTCCTCCTCGCCGAGGTGGCCACGAAGGAAGGCTTTGTAGTCATTGCCCGGCACGAAGCAGATTTCCTGACTATCCACCTTGTCGGCAACCTTCAATCCCAGTCCTCGTGCGATCTCGCGGATTTCAGGTTTTTCCATGCCTCCCAGCGGGGTGAGGGCGTGCTGGAGTTGGTCTTGGCCGAGGCTGAAGAGGAAATATGATTGGTCCTTGCGGGCGTCGCGACCTTTGCGGAGGACGGCGTGGTTCTCGTGATGGTCAATGATCGCGTAGTGTCCGGTGGCGATGAAGTCGGCGCCGAGCGAGCGGGCTTTTGTGCGGAGGTTGCCGAATTTCAGGTGTTCGTTGCACATCACGCAGGGATTCGGGGTGCGGCCCTTTTTGTATTCGCTGGCGAAGTAATCGATGACGATTTTTTCGAAATTGTCAGCCTCATCGACGACATAGTGGGGGATGCCCAGCTTGTGGGCGACGCCCCGCGCATCGGCGATGGCCGAGGGGCCGCAGCATTTGTCTTCAGCGCGGGAGATGCAATCCTGCGGCCAGACTTTCATGGTCACGCCGATCACCTCCCATCCATCGCGCTGCAAAAGCGCAGCCGCCACGCTGGAATCCACACCGCCGCTCATTCCGAGCAGCACCCTTCTACCATTGCCTTTCATGGGAGCGAGCATAAGGAGCGTCGGCGGTGGCGTCAAACCGCAGGCGTCACATGGAGATACGATTCTTGCGAAAGTCCGCTCTGGCGATTAGCAATAATGCCATCCTGAGAAGAGGATGCGGAGCCGCGCCGTTCACTGCGGCCTCTATATGGCCACGGATTTCTCAAATAAAAACAATTTCATCAATCGCGAGTTGAGCTGGTTGGAGTTCAACCAGCGCGTGCTTGACCAGGCGTTTGACGAGTCCAACCCGCTCCTCGAACGCTTGAAGTTTCTCTGCATTGTCAGCTCCAATTTGGATGAATTTTTCGAAGTCCGAGTTGCGGGTCTCAAGCAGCAGCAACAGACCGGTTCCACAGACACCGGGCCGGATGGGCTTTCCGCAGCCGAGACGCTGGCCCGAATCAGTGTGCGTGCCAGAAAAATGGTGGACGACCAATACCGCTGCTGGCGCGAGCACATCGCGCCCGCACTGGAGCGGGAGAAGATCCGTTTTCACAACTACCCCGAGGTTCCGGAGTCCGAGCGGGAGCATTTCGAGAAGTTTTTCCGCGAGACGGTTTATCCTGTTTTGACTCCGCTGGCGGTGGATCCCGCGCATCCTTTCCCTCAGCTACTGAACAAGAGCCTGAATGTGATTGTGGAGTTGGAGGGCGAGGATCTGAGCACGGACATCGCCGTCGTGCAGGCACCGCGCATCCTGCCGCGTGTGGTGCCTTTTTCATCGAAGGTGGATGGCGACGACTATGTTTTTCTGGGAAACATCATCCAAGCGCATGTGCAGTCGCTCTTCCGTGGAGTGAAGGTTAAGGGGACGCACCTGTTTCGTGTCACCCGCAACAGCAACCTTTATGTGGACGAGGAGGAGGCCAGCAATCTCCTGCACGCGATCGAGGAGGAACTGCGCAAGGTCAAGCGCGGGGCGGCTGTGCGGTTGGAGGTCAAAGAGGATTGCCCTGACCATGTCCTGCAGCGCTTGCTGGAGATTTTCAACCTCGAGCAGGAGGATGTGTTCCGCATCGATGGTCCGCTGAATTTCTCGCGTCTCATGCCACTCGCGCTGCAGTTGGACCGTCCTGACCTGCGTTACAAGCGCTTCACGCCTTGTGCGGTGGTTTCGTTGGACACCGAGGCGGACCTGTTTTTCCACATCCGGAAGGGCGACATCCTGCTGCATCATCCGTATGACAGCTTCCAGACGGTCGTGGATTTTTTGGCGCAGGCGGCGGAGGATCCGCAAGTCCTGGCTATCAAGCAAACGCTTTACCGCACCAGTTCGGACTCCCCGATTGTGCAGGCCTTGATCACTGCGGCGAGGAATGGGAAGCAGGTCACGGCCGTTATCGAGCTGAAGGCGCGTTTCGATGAGGCGGCGAACATCCAATGGGCGCGCATGATGCGCGAGGCGGGGGTGGATGTCGTGTATGGCGTGACCGGGCTCAAGACCCATGCGAAGGCGATGCTGATAATCCGCAGCGAGGGAGAGCGTATTCGGCGCTACGCCCACATGGGGACCGGGAATTATCATCCCTCGACGGCGAAAATTTACACCGACCTGAGCCTGCTCACCTGCCGCGAGGAGCTGACGAGCGAACTGGCGGAGACCTTCAATTGCCTCACCGGCGTGTCGCGTTTCCCGGCTATGAAGGAGCTTCTGGTTGCGCCTTGGTCACTTTACGAGGGCTTTCAGGAGCTCATAGAAAACGAGATCGGCCATGCGTGGGCGGGGAGGCCTTGTGGGATTTATGCGAAGGTCAACTCGCTTGTGGAGGAGGGTATCATTGAAGGGCTCTACCGGGCCTCGGCGGCAGGCGTTCCGATTCGGCTCCTTGTGCGGGGAATGTGTGCCATCAAGGTTGGCATTCCCGGAGTCAGCGAAAACATTGAAGTCCGCAGCCTGGTCGGTCGCTTTCTTGAGCACAGCCGGATCTTCCATTTCGTGAATGGCGGGGAGAACCGCATTCTGCTCGGCAGCTCGGACTGGATGCCAAGAAACCTTTTCCGCCGTGTGGAAACGATTTTTCCCGTTACGGCGCCAGGAATGAAGCAACATGTGCAGGAGATTTTGGATTGGTTCTGGCGCGACAATGTGAAGGCGCAGGTCATGCAGCCCGACGGCACCTATCGTTTTCGAGAGCGGGCCGGGGGGGATGTAGCTTTCGACGCGCAAGCCGAGTTTCTGGCGGATGCGCAGAGGCGGCGTAAAAACCAGTCGAAGACGATTGAGCGCTAAGCGCGGCGATATTGCGCTGGGAACGAACGGTTGTTAACTTTGTTGCGTATGCCAAACTACGATTACGAGTGCGAAAAGTGCGGGAAAACCTTTGAGGCCTTCCAGTCCATGAAGGACAAGGCGTTTGAAACCTGTCCGGAGGCCTCATGCCTTATGGAGACATGGGGACATGGTAAGGTGCGCCGCCTTTTGGGAACCGGCGCGGGACTCATCTTCAAGGGATCCGGATTCTACATCACAGACTATCGCAGCGAGGGCTACAAACAGGCCGCCAAGAAGGACAGCGGCGATGGTGGATCGGCTAAAACCGAATCGAAACCCGCTGCGCCCGCAGCCGCTCCTGCGCCCTCATCCACTCCCAAGGCATGAAAATTTGCACCGCCTGCAATACCGAGAATAACGACACCCGTGTCTACTGCTTAAATTGCGGGCAAAGGCTCCCTGATCCCAAGCCGGGTTCCAATCCTGGGTTTGCAGAGAAGAACGCAAATGTTTCTGCGCCCCACATTCCACTTGCTCAAACTGAAAAAAAATCCATTCCGCGTAAGGCGCCGAATACTGGGCGGAATTTCGCGAGCCTGTTTTTCAATCTCCTCTTTTGGGCGGTTCTTGCGGGGCTGGTGTTCGCAATTTACCTCGTCTCTCAAGCGCCCGGGGTGATCCGTCCTGCAGTGGAAAAGGATGCCGCCGCCTCGGCTGCGTTGGCCTCTTTTTTCCGCAAGGCCTCGACAACGCCGGGCGGGGCTTGGATGGGGAGCGAGGAGTCGATCAATCGATTTCTTTTGGAAAATGTGAAGCTCGTTCCGGTGGCTGGCCCCTTGGGCATTCATACGGAGTTCAAGCGTTGTTTCGTGAAGCTGGGCGAGGGGAATCTTGACTTCGTGATGGAGCAATCCCTCGAAGGTTATCCACTCTACTTCTCGCTGCAGTTGCAGCCCTACACGCAGGACGGGGATTTGAAGGTTCGCATGACGGGCGCCACGCTGGGCAGGTTGCCTGTGCCTGCTCCTGTTGTGCCTTTTATCTTGGGTATTTGGCAGCCGTGTTTCGACTCGCTGGGTGCCATTGTGGATTCCCTGGATACTGCCAACTCCGCTTCGGTGACTCCGAAAAGCCTCGTTGTGAGATGGCCTGGAAAAGGCGAGTCCTGATCCTGTGCTTGGCCTGTCTGGCCGCCGTTGCGACGGGCGCATACGCAGCTCCGCTTGCAGCGGGATCCTCCAGTCGCAGCGGGGTATTCATCGCGTTTTCGCAGGACCGCGATCTTCGTAACAAAATGCTTCGCGCGGCGGAAGGTGCGTTGGGCGCGTGGGAGAAGATTCATGAAACCAAGGCGGGGTCTGCAGCACCAATCGTTCTCAATGATAAAACCCGCGCCGTCATGCCCAAAGGCGGGGAGCCTGTGGTGCCGCTCCTTTTCGAAACGGAGGCTGGCATGAAAGTGCAGGTGGATCTCTACGACGAGGGTGCGATGGATAGCGGGGCTTTTGAAGCGGGGCTGTTTTCGGCCTTGGCGCTTCATGCCATGCACGGCGAGGAGGTCGCCCGCGCCGGCAAGGCCTTTGACATGCCGCCCCGCTGGTTCATCGAGGGGCTTGTGGAAGAGTTGCGCCGCTCGAGGGATGGCACGCCCGACGGGGTTTATTCCGCGCTCATTCAGAGCGGGCGTCCACCGGAGTTGGAGGCGTTTTTTCGCCAGAAGCCTGAAATCCTGGATGCCGCTTCTCTTGTTCTCTACCGCGCGCAAGCGGTCTCGCTGCTGCGTGTTTTACAAAAAGCGCAGGATTCGAAGAAAAGCTTTGCCGCGCTCTTGGTTGACCCCTCCTTCTCCCGGGGCGGGGTTGAGCCGGTCCTCGCGGCATTTCCTTCATTCGGTTCGCGCAGTGCCCTGTCCAAACTTTGGACGCTTAATATTGCGCGAAGTTCGATGCCGCCGCGAATGGCATCGCTTACGGTGGAGCAAAGTGAGCGCGAATTGGCCGATGTTTTGAAATCGGTCAAAGGTGGCCAAGATTTGCCCGAAGCGGCCAAGGCGCAAGGTGGTGCATTCTTGATGAGGGAATTCGCGGTTCGGATTTTCAATCTCGAGTTCCGGTCGCACCCCCTTTTTCAGCCTGTATTGGAGGAGTATCGAAACATCGCGACGGAGCTTGCGAGGCGGCCCAAAGCCCGTGTTGCGGAGAAAATCCGGGAACTGGAGGAGACGCGCTTGCAACTCGTCGAGAGGTCGCAAAAAATTGCGGACTACTTGAATTGGTTTGAGGTCACGCAGATCGACGAGCCTCAAAGTTTCCGCGAGGGCAAGTCCGGTCGCTCCGAGTCGATACCTTTCAAAAACCCTTACGCATTGTATCTGGATAGCCTCGAGGCAAGAGGTTGGTGATTTTTCAGAAAATGAAATTGAAGTCCGACATGTGGACAATTAAACTTCGGTTCAATGAAAGCGCCCCTCTTGAGATCAGCCATTGAAATCCCGATCACTGAAACC
Organism: Terrimicrobiaceae bacterium; assembly: GCA_044340205.1. Classification (GTDB taxonomy): domain Bacteria; phylum Verrucomicrobiota; class Verrucomicrobiia; order Chthoniobacterales; family Terrimicrobiaceae; genus UBA967. Next base: position 9,760 of record JBIIUB010000064.1, on the reverse strand, counting down.
CGTTCCTTTATTCAGGATGGCACTCAGCAGTCTTCTGAAGTCCGGGAAATCGCATTGGAAGTGGTCATCGACGAGTTTCTCTTGAAGTTGGGTCAATCGAACGCCCATGTTCTTGGAGTCGTCATTCAAGTGCTGACGCGTGGCAAGGTGCGGGTTGATTTTCGTGATTACAACCTCCGTTTGGAATTGGGGCCCGGCGTCAATTTCATGGAGCGCTCGGAGGCTGTGGCTGTATTTGACGACTATATCAAGCGTCACAAGAACCCAGATGCGAGCGGTGCGGCGGATGTGACGCAAAAAATCATGGTCCAGGCACCGAGGGTTTCTCTGCCGAAAATCGGTCAGCGCTGAAGTTTCAAGCGCCTGTTCCCGTGCGGCGTGAGAGTTCGTCTCGACGGGTGGTTTCGATTTCTTTTTCGAGAGCTTGCCTGGCGCTTTGACGGTTTTTCAGTTCTTGCGAGAGTGAGGTCTGCAGGTTTTCCCGATCCTTGAGCAGGGCGACGATCTCGTCCCGGGCTTGCACGATGAGAGGCTCCACAGCTTGCGCCTCTGGGCTTTCGGGCGTCTGGGTGAGAAGCGGTTCGAAGGGTTTCACCGCCTCGCCGAGCCAGCGGATGACGCAATCCGCGCGCCGCGTCGAGGAGAGGTTGTCGGCAAGTGCGATGTCACTCGCCGCGATTTTTTTCCAGTAATCGATGGCTTCATTTGCGGTGGGCGTCAAGACGGCGACTTGGTAGGGGCTGGTCAAAGAGCCTGGTTCGCGTTGGTAGTTATTCTCCGGCGGATTGACAGGAATCGCTCTTGCCACCTGTGGTTCTTTTGGTGGCGCAGGCACTGGCGCGGCAGGTTGTTCCGGCTTGGGCGGGGTGGGTGGCTCCTGCGGAGGAATGACAGCGATGGCCGAAGGCTTCGGGGGCTGTGGTGTTGAGGTTGGCGTCGGGGCGGCGGGTTGTTCAGCGACAGCGGGCGCCGGTGTGGGAGGGGTCTCGATCTCGATGGGTTCGGGAGTCGGCGCCTGCACGAAATCGAAAACGGGCGGGAATTCCAAGGGCTGGGTGTCGAGCGGGGGAGGTTCGGGTTTGGTGAGGATCGGTCTTGGTGCGGGAGCTTCTGGTTCTTGGATGCGTGAGGGAGGGAGGACAGGCGCGGGCGTTTCCGGTGCTTCGTATTTCGCTGTTTCTTCGGCCTGTGGAGGAAGGCCCAGATCGTTGAGAAGATCGGTGTCTGGAGCGGAGTCCGCCTGGGGTTTTGCGAGGAGGGCGTTTCCTGCAGGCTCGAAGGACATCTCGGGCAGTGGCGTATCGAAATCGACTTTCTGGATTTCAGCGAAGAGCGCGGCGTTCGATGTCTTTTTCTTTTTGCTCACGCGAATGAAGCGGGGATCGTCCCATTGGCCAAGGAAGCGACTGGGATCAACGAAGAGAGGCGGAACCTTGCCTGGCGAGAAGCGGCGGGGATCGCTCATGGCACGCAGCATGAGGTCGCCTGAAATTTTGAGGTCCGAACCAGGAGCTGTCTTTCTGAGTTGTTCCGAGAGGTAGGGGAGGATGCGCACGGCAAATTTCTGGAATCGGTTCGGCAAATTGGCGCGAGGATTTTCCACTTTGAAATTTTGCACCGCCATGAAGCTTCCCCCTGAGAGGACATTGCTCAGGTTGACGCGAAGGGGAGGCACGGACTTTCTCGCGACTGTGCCTGAAATCGGGCTGTATTGGCGCGGAGGGAGGCTGTCGAGGAGGGCGAAGTAGTCGAGTTGTCCGTTGCGCCCGCCTTTTTGAACGAGGTGGTGGTAGAGATCGTCCATGCGACCAGCGTAGGGACGGAGGAAAATGCCGTCCGCGACCAGGTGCTCCCCCACATCTGCAGAGTAGATGCGGTTAAAGAGACTTTGGAGTTCGGCAAATTTTTGCGAAGACCATCCCGCATTGCGTGACGAGTCGAGAGCCTGCGCGCGGGCGGGCTCGAGGGGAACGATACAGGCGGGAAGCTCGCGGTCGAGAGCGATGGGGCGGCCGCCGAGGCTTATGAGAGTGTCGATGTTGCGGAAGTTGCCGCCAGTGAGTTGGGCACCATTGAATACGACTTGGTCGGCTGGCGGGAGTTTGGCTGCTGCTGCGGCCTGTTCGGTGGGGTCGGGATTTTTCGCCAGAAAAATGTCGGCGAGTTGGTCGAGGCTTGCCGGGGGCAGGTTGGGGAGGAGCCGGTCGAACTTGGTGAGAAGAATGATGGAAAGAGCGGCTTTGGTGGTGCGCAGGCGCTCGGAATCGGGGAGGTCACGCGCGGCGCGTGCGAGACCGCTGGCGGTTGCGGCGGATTGTTGGAGGAGGGAAACAACCTGCTCGCGGGATGTGGTGGCATTCTCAGCCCGCAGGGAAGCGCTGCCAAAGGCGAGGGTCAACGCGCTCAACAAGGCCATTATTACTCGGCTTCGCAGAAGACATCTTGCCATGTCAATGGAAGGTCGCCGCGCCTCCTCTTGGCAGCGCGGGATCAGTAATGGCACTGCAGGGTGATTTTTTCCCCGCAGGTGCATGTGAGGACGATGTGGCCGATGCGTCCCTCGTTATCGGGGACGAGTTCAACCTGAGGCTCGGAGGAGCCTTGCGCTGTGATCGACTCCGGAAGTGCTTGGCCGTCGAGCGCGATGTCCGAGAGGTCGATGGTATCCGGATGGATGTGCGGCGTATTGATGGGAGGTAGGGGATTTGCCGCGACGGGCGAATCGGCTCGGCGGTTGGATGCGCCTCCGGCGAGTGGACGGCCTTGGAGAAAATCCTTCATCGGGCAGTGGGATTGGGAGTTGCTGGAGCGGCTCCAGGGCCAGGGGCAGGAGTTGGTTGGGGAGCGGATTGCGTGAGCGAGAGGCTCACAGTGATGCGCTGGTTGTCCTCTGAGTCGGGCGGGACATTCGGAAGCGGTTGGGAGTCCCCGCAGCCGGCGATGCGTTTCATTTTTTCCGGCGTCATGGCGTAGAACTCCATGAGTCGCCGGGCGGCGTTGGCCCGGTCGGTGCTGAGTTCCCACGGCGTGTAGTTTTTATTGGGTCCCAGATCGAGTCCCTTGGGCGTGTGGCCTTCGAGGTAAACCTGAAAGTTGTAGCGCTGGACGAGCCAGGAGAGGTTTTGGAAGACGAAGTTGCCCCACTCGGTGAACTCGGTGGTGTTGTCTTTGAAGAGGGGCTTCTTCGTGCGGTTGTAGATTTCCATTTTCAGCCCGTCGTCGGTAATTGTCACCTCGATGGGCTTTTTATCCTCGTCGTTGACATTGAGGAGTCGGTTGAAATCCCTCGCGATGGCGCGGAGGAATCCCTGGTTCTCGGTGTGGGTTTGGTCGTTGAGCGAGGCATCCTTGCGAGTGGCTTGGATTTCTTTCTCCATGACGCCCCAAGTGGTCGGCCAGTTTTTGTTGGTGGGATCCTTAAAGTAGAGGGATGTGTAGACAAGGATCTCCGGCTTAAAGTTGGCAATCCACAAGACCAGGAAGAGGGCCATCATGGAGGTGACAAAGTCCGCGTAGGCGACTTTCCACGCTCCGCCGTGGTGTTCGTGTTTTTTCTTTCCCATGAGGATTAGTTGCCTGAGGCACCGGTATTTTTAACCATTTCCTCGACGGCTTCCGCTGTGGGTTGGAAGGCGGGGTCGATGGCGCGTCGTGCGGCTTCGATGGCCATGATCGGGGCCATGCCGCCGGTGAAGCCGAGAACGCCTTTCATGATGACGGCGTAGTATTGGAGTTCGTAAACATTGTTGAGCTTGATGCGGGCGGCGAGGGGGTTGATGAACCCGTAGGCTCCGAGCACGCCGAGGAAGGTTCCAACGAGTGCCGCAGCCACTTTCTGGCCGACTTTTTCGGGGCCCATCGCGATCGCAGCCATGGTGTTGATGATACCCATCACGGCGGCCACGATACCGATACCCGGCAGGGAGTCGCCGACGAGGTTGAGGATGTGGATCGGTTGAACGGCGTCTTCTTCCTTGGCTTCGAAGTCGGCGTGGAGGAGGCCGCCAAGTTGCTCGGGCTTGAGGCGACCGTCGATGACTGGCTTCAAGCTGTTAGTCAGAAACTCAAGACGCTCGTGGTCGTTGATGAAGGAAGGGTATTTCGAGAGGATAGGGCTCTCCTTGGGAGACATCACATCGTCTTCAATCGCGATCAAGCCGCCTCGGCGGGCTTTGCTGAAGAGTTCATAGAGGAGTTTTAGGAGATCGGTGTAGTCGGATGTTGGGACGGCCTGGTTGCGGAAGGCGATCTTGATTTTTTTGACGATATTTTTCAGCAACGAGACCGGGCTGGCGATAACCATGAGGCCGATCGAAATGCCGATGATGATCACATATTCCGAAATCGGGAAAAGGAGGCCGAGTTTGCCGCCGGCCATCATAAAGCCGCCGAGCGTCGAACCGAGAACGATAATGTAACCTATTATGAGAATCATGGGTGATGGATGTTTGTTTTGTTTTTTGAGAGTGTGGGATTGGAGAGAAAATCAGCGTTCCATGGCTTTGCGGATGTAAGCCTTGAGGCCGAGAACCGCCTGAGTGTGGATTTGGCAGACACGGGATTCTGTGACTCCGAAAACCTTGGCTATCTCTGCGAGGCGGAGGTTTTCAAAGTAATACATGGCGAGAATTTTCCTCTGCATGTCGGGAAGCATCTGAAGGCGCTCTACGACGAGCTTGATGAGTTCCTGTTTCAGAGCGATGTCGCGGGCATTCGGCTGGTTCTCGTCGGCGATGACTTCGTGCAGGCTTGAGTCTTCGTCGTCTCCTGCGAGCGCGTCGAGTTCTACATAGCTGAGCGGGCGAACTTCATCGAGTAGGATCGAGTATTCCTCGCTGGAGATACCGAGTTCGTCGGCGATTTCGGCTTCAGTGGCAGGGCGGCCGGCGTTTTGCTCGAAGGCGGAGATGACATCTGTGAGCTTTTTGGCTTTGACGCGGAGTGTGCGGGACATCCAGTCGACGCGGCGGAGTTCGTCGAGCACAGCTCCTCGGACGCGCATGGCCGCGTAGGCTGCGAAGGTAACGCCATGTGTCGGGTCGAATCGGCGCTGGGCTTGGATGAGGCCGAGTAGGCCGACCGAGTAAAGGTCATCAACATCGAGATGTGCGGGGAGGCTGGCGCGCATGCGGTCTACCACGGATCGCACGAGTGGCATGTGGTTTTTGAGGACTTCCTCCTCTGTGGCTTGGGAGACGCCGCCGTAGGCACGCCATGCCGCCGTGTATTTCTGAGCATCGGGCCGGGGAGGAGACATGATGGGTTCGGCGAGTTGCTGCATGGTCAGGCGGCCGGTTGGACAGGCGTTTCAGGTGTGCTTTCCGGTGGTGGCGCAGGCTCGGCCGGGGTGGCTTGTTCGAGATCCCGGAGGCGGGCTTTTTCGGCCACGACTTGCTTGGCGCAGTATTCGATGGCGAGGCGGAAAAGCCTGAACAGCAATGCGGTGATCACGCAGCCGATGGTGGCATTGAACACGGTATCCTCCAGATTTTTGCCCGCAACAAGGCTCACCAGGAAGGTGAGAACGAAGCCGGTGAAGCCTCCGATGAGCGTGAAATATTGCATGTGGGCCGGTGGATACGAAAAATCTCTCTAAGCGTAGCAGTTTTTGCGCCAAAAACTAAAATCTTAAAATGGGAGGGATATTTTGTTAAAAACAGTTCAGAAATTACCGAATTTAACGGATTTTTGTGTATTTTTTGGATTTGGGCGGAAAAATCTGCCGATCGGAATCAAGCTGCGGCGGGCATTCGTTCGGCGGGCGGGGGAACGATGATGCCGGTATTTTGAATTTCCGTTTGGGAGGGGAGTTCCTGATAGGAAAGCACGACGAGCTTCGGGAGTGAGGGCTCGAAGAAGCGTTTGAACGCGAGGCGGAGTTCGGCGGTGAGTATGGTGATGGGGGAGAGGCCTTGCTCGGCGAGGGAGTTTGACCGGATGGTGAGTTCGCGGAGGAGGTATTGGGCGGTGTTCGGATCGAGCGCGAGGGTGGTTTCGAAATGGGAGCGCTGGATGCGGGTCATCAGGGTTTGTTCGAGGCGTGGATCGATGGTGATGCACTTGATGAGGCCGGGCTCGGATTCGTATTGGCTGATGAAGTAGGTGCCGAGGCGGCGGCGGACTTGCTCGGAGAGTTCGTCCGGGTTTTTCGTCACTGGAGCGTAGTCGGCGAGTGTCTCGAGGATGAGCGGCAGGTTTTTGATCGGCACGCCCTCGCGGAGGAGATTTTGCAGGACGCGCTGGATGATGCCGAGATTGACGAGGTCTGGGAGGAGTTCGGCGATGAGGGCGGGGTTGGACTCCTTGACGCGGTCGATGAGGGATTGGACTTCTTGGCGCGTGAGGATGAGGTGGGAGACTTGTTTGAGGGTTTCCGCGAGGTGGGTGATCATCACGGATGTGGCATCCACGACGCTGTAGCCATTGATTTCGGCGGTGCGTTTTTCTTCTTCTGCGATCCAGACGGCTTCAATGCCGAAGACGGGTTCGCGTGTGGGGACGCCTTTGAGGGTGACCATGCTGCCGGAGACATTCATGGCGAGCCAGCGGTTGGGGATCACGGAAGCGCGGGCGAAGGATTTGCCTCGGAGGAGGAAGTTGTATTCGTTTGGCTCGAGTTCCAAGCTGTCGCGAATGGCGATTGGCGGGATGACCATGCCATTGTCGCGTGCGAAGCCTTTGCGGACGCCGGTGATGCGGTCCAGCAGCTCGCCGCCTTGGGTTTTATCGGCGAGACGGAGCAGGCCGTAGCCGACTTCGATGGAGAGGACTTCGGCTTCGATGAGTTTGTGGAGGTCTTCCGGGCCGGCATTGGTTTGGGCTCCCGGCGTGCCTGCCGCGCCTTGTTGCCCGCCTGGGTTGGCGTTTCCTCCGCCTGGTGCGGGGAGCGCGAGGGCGTTGCCTTTGGCTCCGGCTGCGAGAGGGTTTTGGGATTGTTTCTTCAGCATGTAGGCCACGAAGCCGGTAATGCCGCCGAGGATCAGGAACGGAGCGGCGGGCATGCCGGGGGCCAATGCGAGGGCGGCGATGAGGGCGGCTGCGATGCCGACTGCGCGGGGGTAGGCACCGAGTTGTTTGCCGATCTGCGCTCCCATACTGTTATCACCTTGGGCACGGGTCACGAGCAAGCCGGCGGCAACGGAGATGACCAGCGCGGGGACTTGGGAAACAAGACCGTCACCGATGGAAAGGAGCGTGTATTTTTGGAGGGCTTGGTCGATGGGCATGCCCTTTTGGAGCATGCCGATGCCGAATCCGCCGATGACGTTGATGAAAGTGATGAGGATACCGGCGACAGCATCGCCTCGCACGAATTTGCTTGCACCGTCCATCGCGCCATAGAAGTCGGCTTCTTTTTGGACCTTGAGGCGGCGGGAGGTGGCGGTGAGTTCGTCGATGATGCCGGCGTTGAGTTCGGCGTCGATCGCCATTTGTTTACCCGGCATGGCGTCGAGGGTGAATCGCGCCGCGACCTCGGCGATGCGACCCGCACCCTTGGTGATGACGACGAAATTGATGATGACGAGAATGATGAAAACGACAGCGCCGACGATGTAGTTTCCTTGGATGAGGACATGGCCGAAGGCTTCGATGACATTTCCGGCGAAACCGTCGAGCAGGATGAGTCGCGTGGAGGCGATGTTCAGCGCCAGTCGCATCAGGGTGATGGCGAGCAGAATGGTGGGGAAGGCCGAGAACTCGGGCGGATCCTTCACATAGATGATCACAAGCAGGATCAGCAGGGAGATGCCGATGTTTACGGACAGTAAAAAATCAAGTGCCCAAGTTGGAACGGGGACGACCAGCAGGAGAATGATGCCGAAGAGACCGAGAGTGAAGATCAGGTCTGTCTGTTTGAGCAGGTCGCTCCACTTGAATCTTGAGGTTTGGGCGTTTGCGGTGGCCATGTGGCGGACGGATCAGGATTTCAGACGGCGGGATTTGAGTTGGTAGAAGTAGTAGCGGTGTGTGCGGTAAACATAACCAAGAATTTCTGCGATGGCTTGGTAAAGTTGTGCCGGGATGGGTTTGCCAACTTGGCCGAATTTGTAAAGCGCGCGGGCGATGGGTTTGTTTTCCACCGTGGGGACTTCATGTTTCGATCCGATGGCCTTGATGCGTTGGGCGAAGAGATTTTGCCCCTTTGCCAGAACGACGGGGGCGGAATCCACGCCGCGTTCGTATTTCAGGGCTACCGCGTAGTGTGTGGGATTTGTGACGATCACATCGGCATTAGGCACATCGGCAAGCATCTGTTTTTGCATCAGTCGGCGGGCCATGGCGCGTTGGGCCATCTTGACATTTGGGTCGCCCATAGCTTGGCGATTCTCGTCCTTGATCTCCTGTTTGGTCATCATGAGATCCTTTTCGGTTTTTTTAAGCTGGAAGATGTAGTGGAGCAGGGCGAGTCCGCCCATTGCGAGGGCGAGTCGGAAGAAAAGGGAGAGCGTCGAGTCGTAGATGAAGCTCCCGATGCGGAAAACGGGAACTGGCGTGAAGAAGATCGGGTCGGCGAGGATTTGTTTGACACTGCCGTAGATGAGGACGCCTACGACGAGACACTTTCCCGATTCCACGAAGAGTTTGACGAGCCCCTGCTTGCTGAAAATGCGTTGGAATCCTGTTACAGGGTTGAGCTTTTCAAACTTGAAGCCCGCCACCTCCGGAGTGGCTTTGAAATGGGTTTGGAGTCCACCGGCAAGGATGCTGGCGACAGTTGTGGCCAGGAACATCGGAGCCAGCAGTCCGAACATGGTCAGGAAGGCCATGCCGGTCCATGTCGGGATGACATCGCTGATAATCTCATATTTTTCGAGGTTGCCGAGGATGCTGGCCACCATCTCGGTCATGTAGCGGGATTGGCTGTCCAGCGTGAACAGAAAAACGAAGTAGGCCGCGACCAGACCAAATACGACCTGAATCTCAGGAGCCTGAGCGAATTGCCCTTTGTTATGGGCCTCCGACAGCTTTTTCTCTGTCGGTTTCTCTGTTGCGTTGTCGTTTTCGTTCGCCATCGCAGTCTTACCTCAGAAAATGAAGCATCAACTCCGGCAGGTGTTGCATATCGCGGAGGATGTATTGAATGGTGAGCCCGAGCGTCATGGAAAACACTGTGAGCCCGGCGAGAATTTGAACAGGGAAGCTGAGCATGAAGACATTCAAGCTCGGCGCGGCGCGGCCGAGGACCGAGAAAGCCATGTTTACCAAGAAACTGATCGCCAGAAGTGGCGCGGAAATTTGAACGGCGAGGAGAAAGATTCGTCCGCTCGCGGCAAGCACCGTGTCAAACGATTGGGGCGCAAAAATCGCGCTTGGGGGAAAAACTTCGAAGCTCCGCGCGAAGGCCAGAAGGCAGAATTGATAAGCACCGGTCACCAGAAAAAGCACGGTTCCGAGGGAAAAAAGCATCGTGTTCGGCGGAGTCGCCGAGGTGCGTGTGATGGGGTCGATGTTCGTGCTCATCGAGAGTCCAATCTGCACAGCTATGATTTCACCCGCCATTTCCAAAGCGTAGAGCAGGAATCGCACCGCAAATCCCATGAGGAGACCGGTAAGGACTTCATGGATGACTTGCATCACCACAATAAACCAATGTCCAGGCACTCCTCCGAAATCACCGAAAATCGGGGCAAGTAAGTAGGCAAGTATTGCCGCCATGGCGATCCTCACCGTGGAAGGAATCATACTCCCTGAAAAAACCGGTAGGATTAGAAAAAGTCCGCTGGCTCTAAGAAAAATCAGCAATCCGGGGTAGATATCC
>JBIIUB010000028.1:0-27767 GCA_044340205.1 Terrimicrobiaceae bacterium | reverse complement strand
GTGGAAAAGCGGCCGCTGGGGATACCCACGGTTGTCGACCGCGTGGTGCAGGCAGCGGTGAGAATGGCCATAGAGCCCATATTCGAAAACCGCTTCGCCAAGGATAGCTACGGGTTCCGCCCCGGATGTGGTTGCAAAGAGGCACTGCGGCGAGTGGAGGAACTGCTTCAAGCAGGTCACACGCATGTCGTGGATGTGGACATCAAGGGATACTTCGATGCAATACCTCACCAAAGACTGATGGCACTGGTGCGCGAGCATATTGCCGACGGGAAGGTGCTGGGATTGATCGAAGGGTTCCTGAAACAAGGAGTCATTGAAGGAGCAAACTGGCAGGAGGCGCAGGACGGGACGCCGCAAGGCGGAGTCATAAGCCCGCTGTTGGCGAACATATATCTCAATCCGTTGGATTGGCTGATGGCCGGACTTGGTTTTGAAATGGTGCGATATGCCGACGATATGGTCGTGCTATGCCGCAATCAGGAAGAAGCTGAGTCCGCGCTGGAAAAGCTACGGGAGTGGATGACAGAAGCCGGGTTGACCTTGCATCCAGAGAAGACCCGCACGGTGGACATGAACAAGGCCGAGAGTCATTTTGACTTCCTCGGTTACCGGTTCAAAAGAAGCCGGCGGGGAAGATTGATGAAATTGGTTCGGCCCAAAAGCATGAGCAAGCTGCGCGAATCCATCAAACCCCGAACGCGTCGCAACGACGGAAAGAGCATGGAAGCCATCGTGGCGGACATCAATCGGACGCTTGTCGGCTGGTATGGCTACTTCAAACACGCCAAGGACAACGAACTTGGAGGCATCGACGGATGGATACGCATGAGATTGCGCTCCATCTTGAGAAAGCGACGCGGCTGCAAAGGCCGAGGGCGAGGCAGAGACCACCAACGCTGGCCCAACCGCTACTTCACCGAACTGGGGCTCTTTTGCCTGCTGGAAGCCAAAGTCTCGGAAATCATCAGTCTCCGATATGGAGCAAACCACTAACTGGAGAGCCGGATGCGGGAGATCCGCAAGTCCGGTTCGGAGGGGGGAGCGAGACAAACCAATGTCTCGTTCCTACCTCTATCCATCACGCCTGCCGCCTGCACGCCCGAGACGGTCATGCTCCCCTCGGACGCCGCTGCGCGGCTGAAAAATGGGTCATGCGAGGACGATGGACCCTCCCGGATTCACGAATCGCGCGGCAGCGCGGCAGCGCGAAAGAGGGGAGCACAGTCGTCTCGACTGTGAAAGACACTGGCGTGCAATCTCATCGCTGAGCGATTCACGCCCTGCGCTCGTGCATCTAAGGTAGGGGCAGCGCGCCGCCGCTGACCCATTTGCGCGGCAACGCCGCCATCGTATCGCGCCCGGGGCTTCGGTTGGCTTGACCCAAGACTGCACCGCTCCGCCACCACGCCGTGTCGCTCCCATCACGCCGACCGCCTGCACGCCCGAGACGGTCATGCTCCCCTCGGACGCCGCTGCTCTCCGACCCGTAGGCTCTACGAGCCGGAGGGCGGCTGAAAAATTGGGCCATGCGAGATGATGTCCCCAATGTCACGCCGTAGCCGCGAAGCGCGTAGGCGAATACCAAAAAAATGATTCTGCTATCCATCACTCTCCCGCACGCCGTGCAGTCGGGAAGTAACTCGCTTGCCTGCAAAGAATAAGGAGATTTGGTGATGCTCCAATGCGCTGAAAATTTTTTAAAATTGTCTTGCATTGCAATGTTGCATATTTGATTTATACTTGTCGGTTGATATCAAAAACTTCTGTTTTATATTCAGAAAATTGCCCCGCAAACATTCCCCAATAAATCCTGATCCCCAGATTATGAAAACCCTCCGCAACCTGTTTCTGCCTCGCTCGGCGGTTCGCCTGCCGTGTTTGGTTTCCTGCAATCTTGCACGGAAAAAGTGCGCTCTGTTTGTCAAAAATCTCGCTGCCGCCATGGTGGTTTTTGCGCTGGCATCGTCCAGCGTGTTTGCCGCCAACCAGACTTGGGATGGCGGTTCGACAGCCAATGGCACTTGGTCCACGGCCGCGAATTGGGTAGGCGATCCGACTGCGCCAGGATCTACATCCGTTACCAACAGCACCGATGTCGCCACTTTCAACGCCGCCATTGCCAACACTTGGGGCAACTCAGGCACTCCAGTCGTGATCGACTCCGGCCGCAATATAGGAACCATTCTTTTCGATACGGGTTCGGTCGGCAGTTACACCATCGGTTCCACTACCGGTCCGGCCTTGATCATCTCAAATGCTGGCGCTATCACCATGAATAGCACGGTTGCAGCCTCCCAGACCATTAATGCTCCGCTCACATTAAATGGCACTTCTGGAACGGCGCTGACCATCACGAACAACGCCTCGTCATCATCTAATATTTTGACGATCGGTGGAAATATCACATCTTCCTCCAATTCAGGAACTACCGCTTTTACTATTACGGGATCAAACGCCGGCAGCAATGTCATAACCGGCAATATTACCAATGGTTCTGGAACCAATGTGGTGCGAATAACTAAACAGGGTGGAGGCACATGGCTCCTTTCTGGTGGAGCTGGCAATACATTCACCGGTGGGGTCACAATCCAGCGAGGCATTATTTCTGTCGCCTCCATGCTCAGTCTTGGCTCAGGAACGCTAAAAATTGCGAACTTATCTCAAAGTGCCAGTTTTTATTACACTGGCTCTGGAGAAACAACGGCCACAGTTATCGACCTTAACGGCACCTCTGGCGGCGCGAATATTTACGCCAACAATGCATCTGGCTTGCTGAAGTTCACGAGCAACTTTACTGCCACTGGTGCTGGGTCAAAAATTCTTAGCATTTTGGGAACCGGTTCGGGAGAAATAGCCGGTAGTATTGTTGATAACAGTGGCGTCAACATCACATCGGTCACCAAGGATAACGCCGGCACTTGGACCCTCTCCGGAAATAACACCTACACCGGCGCCACAACAGTCACCGCCGGCACCTTGGTTTTCCAAAACAAAGCCACTCGCACAGGCGGCAGCCTCGTCACGGCAGCGGCTGCGGGCACGGTAGGCCTCGGCGTTGGTGGGGGAGGGGTTACGGATTATAGTGACACCGATGTCGCTAACCTTTTCAACAGCACGCTTAGTGGTTTCACGCTCAATGCGGCTTCCGGCGTGGCCATCGACACCACTGCTGGCAGCTTTACCCAATCCACTGCCCTCACAGCCGCCCGCGCGCTCACCAAACTTGGCAACAATACACTCACGCTATCCGGCGCGAACACCTACACTGGCGCCACCACCATCAAGGCCGGCACGCTGAGCATCGCCGCAATTACCAACGGCGGAGTCGCAGGCGCCCTCGGCAACTCGACCAATGCCGCAGGCAATCTCACACTCGGCGGAGGCACTCTGGAATACACCGGCACGGTAAACGGCACGACCGATCGCAATTTCACCCTCACGAACGGCACGACCAGCGGCATCAGCGTTGCCAACTCGACAGTCTCCCTGACCATTTCCGGAGCTGCCGCGACATCAACTGGCAATCTCACAAAATCCGGCGCAGGCACACTTATCCTCTCTGGGGCGAATGCCTACACCGGCACCACCACAATCAATGCAGGCACACTCCAAATCGGCGCGGGCAGCACCACGGGTTCGATCTCCTCCAGCAGCGCCATCACCAACAATGCCACGCTGGCAATCAACCGTAGCGATACCATCACCCTCTCCAATACCATCAACGGCACCGGCAACCTGATCAAGATAGGCACCAATACCCTCATCCTCGGCGGCTCAACCGCGAATACCTACACAGGAGGAACACTCATTTCCCAGGGGTCTATCAATCTGGGGGCCAACGAGGGCTTGGGTAATGGCCTCCTCACCATGGGCGATGCCAACACGGGCGCCAGTGTCACTTTGAATCTGCAGGGCAAGACTCAAACGATCACCGGCTTCAGCATGGTAACAACCGGATATAGTGCCACTATCCAAGGCTGGGCCACTGGCGGGCAAACAGGCACCGCCACACTGACGATCAATCTGGACTCTGGAACCAACAGCACTACAGCCAACACAACCATTCGCGACGACGCAGCCAATCAAAATAACAATGGTAAACTCGCGCTGGTCAAAACCGGCTCTGGCACGCTGGATTTCTCTACCTACAGCGCGATGGATTACTCCGGCGGACTCACAGTGAACGGAGGCAATCTCTCCTACAGCAACACAGCAGCCCTTGGCAATAGCGCCGATGGCAGCGCCATCACCCTCGGTGGCGGCACGCTCAACTACACGGGAAGCGGTTCCGTGACGATTGCCAACAACGCAACACTCACCGCCGGCACCAGCAGCGCTCTCAACAACGCGGCCGGCACAGTGACCGTCTCCGGAACCATTGGCGGCACGGGCAACCTGACCAAATCCGGTGCGGGCACTCTCACGCTCTCCAGCGCCAACACCTACCAAGGCGCAACCACGATCAATGCTGGCACGATCAACCTCACAGGCTCGAACACCGCCAGCGCCACCACGATTAACTCCGGCGGCACCCTCATCGGAACCGGATCCGCTGGCGCTGTCACAGTCAACAGCGGCGGCGTTATTGGCGCGGGCAGCGCCGCAGGCACTGCCGGCACCCTCACCATCGGCTCGCTCACACTCAATGGCGGCAGCACCTACTCATGGGATCTGGGAAACGCCAGCGGCTCAACGGCAGGCACGGACTGGGATGTTCTGAATGTCACGGGTGTCCTCACTCTCAATGCCACTGCTGGCAACAACATTACGATTGTCCTCGGCGGCACAGCCGCGCCCAGCAGCTCAAAGTCATGGAATATCATCAACTACGGGTCACTGCCCAATGCTTGGGACTCCTCGGTTTTCAACATCACCAACAACATCGCAGGCTCAAGCGGCACATGGTCATTAACCAACAACAGCACATTCATCGGCCTCACCTACACGCTCAGTTCCACCTCCACATGGACTGGTGCTTCTGGAAACTGGAGTGCCAATTTCACCAGCACACCTGCCAACGGAAATGCGCTCGTCTTCAGCGGTGCGGGAGGCACTGCAACAAACAATATCGCTTCAGGCAGCCTATCCTCGCTCTCCACGATTACCATCAACTCGACGGCTGGCAGCTACACGCTGGCCGCGAATTCCGGCTCATCAGGCTTCGACGCCTCCGCGCCCATCACGATCACCGGCGTCACCAACAATTCCGCCAATGCCACCACGGTCAATCTGGCACTGGCGGTCAATAGTTCCCCGCTCGCCATCAATGCCGCAGCAGGAAATCTCACTTTCGGAAGCCCTATTTCCAATAACAACACCATCACCTTCAGCGGAGCCAACAGCACAACGGTCAGCGGCAATATCTCCGGCACCGGTGCCATCACTCAGAATGGCAACGGCACGCTTGTGCTAAGCGGGAGCAATTCCTACGCCGGCAATACGACAGTCAGCGCGGGTGTCTTGAACATACAAAACAACAATGCCCTCGGAACCACCGCTGGCGGCACGATCGTCGGCAATGCAACAGCCCTCCAACTCCAAAACGACATCACCGTCACCGGAGAGGCGCTCAATCTCACTGGTGTGGGAATCGGCGGCAACACGGGTGTCTTGCGTAATATTTCCGGCAATAATACATGGACGGGAGACATTACCACTGTTGGAAGCTCAGCGGTCCGCATCCAATCCGATGCCGGACTCCTCACTCTCAGCGGCAATGTCAACTACACGACGACTGGAGTAAACGCTCTTACTTTTGCTGGACCTGGCAACATCCTCGTCTCCGGCAATATGAGTAGCGGCAGTAGTGGCGGCGTTACCATGGGCACCACGGGATCTTCAAGCGGAAGCTTGACGCTCACCGGCAACAATACATTCACAGGTGCACTTGCGGTTACCAGCGGCACGGTTTCCATATCATCGATCGGCAATGTGGGCGTAGCCAGTGCTGCCGGCGCTGGCAACATAAGTATCAGCGCTACTGCTTCGACCGGAGTTCTTATTTACACCGGCTCGGCGGCGACATCCAACAAGGTGATCACTATTCCTGCTGGAGATACCCGCACAGCTACAATCACTCAAAACGGCGCGGGCTTGCTGAAGTTCACCAGCGATTTTTCAATCACTGGTTCCGGAAATAAAACTCTGATCCTTAACGGAAATGGAACCGGAGAAATCGCGGGCGCCATTCCCAATAGGGATGCTGCTAGCCTAACCAGCCTGACGAAAAGCGGCACCGGCACATGGATACTATCCGGCAACAACACCTACACTGGCAACACAACGATCACCGCCGGTATTCTTCAAATCGGTAATGGCACCACAACGGGATCGCTTTCAACCTCCAGCTCCATCTCGAACAACGCCACGCTGGTCTTTAACCGCTCGGATACAATCACTCAAGGCACGGACTTCGCCAGCACCATCAGCGGCAGTGGAAATCTCACGCAGGCTGGAAGTGGCACGCTTGTGCTGGCTGGAACGAATACTTACAACGGCAGCACCATTATCAGCGCCGGAACACTCCAGATCGGTAACGGCAGCTCAACGGGAAGCTTGTCTACAGCCAGTGCTATCACGAACAACGCCACGCTCGCCTTCAATCGCTCCGGAACAGTCACGCAAGGCACGGACTTCGCCAACAGCATCAGCGGCACAGGAAATCTCACCCAAGCAGGCAGCGGCACGCTCGTTCTTGGCGGAACCAACACCTACACCGGCGCCACGACGATCAGTTCTGGTAACATCTCTATCAGCAGCACAACAGCCCTCGGTTCAACCTCTGGCATTAACCTGGCCAATGCCACTTCCCTTATCTACACCGGTTCCGCTGCCACGCTCGACCGCGCCATCTCCGTCACTGCGGGCACAGGAACAATAACCAACAGCGGTGGACTACTCACCCTCTCCGGTGCGCTCACCAAAAACGGCACCACGCTCACTCTCCAAGGCGGAAGTAATGGCATCAGGGTGAACAGCGTCATCAGCGGTTCCAACGCCAACTCCGATCTCATTATCGATGGAGGCACCACAACGCTTGCCAACGCGAATACCTACAATGGCCCAACATTCATCGTTAACGGGGCCACCCTGAACGCCAATGCCGTCGGCGCCCTGCCAACCAGCACGCTTAGCGCCGTCACAATCAACGGCAGCTCCACGCTCGCCCTCGGCGCCAACCAATCCGTGGCCTCCCTCAGCGGCACAAGCGGAGCCTCGGTAAACCTCAACGCCAACACGCTCACGATCAACGGAAGCTCAACCACCACCTACAGCGGCGGCATTTCCGGCACCGGCAACCTCGTGAAAAACGGCAGCGGCACTCAAACCCTCGCTGGAGCCACAACATTCACCGGCAACACCACGGTCAACAGCGGGATCCTTAAAGCCGACGCCACCAACGCCCTCGGCGGCACCACACACATCGATGTCAACGGCGGCTCCCTCCTCGTCGCAGTCGCCAATGCTGTGAACAGCAATGCAAACATCAACCTCGGTGGCGGCACACTCGCTGTGAGTGGAAATTTCAACCAGAATGTCGGCCTCCTCACCCTCAGCGCCGACTCCGTCATCGATCTGAACGGATTCTCCGGCATCCTGCGCTTTGGCGGCGTTGGCTCCTGGGCATCCAGCGCCAACCTCGCCATCTGGAACTGGAATGGAATCAACCAATACAACACCCCTGTGGGCGACGGCGTCAACAACCGCCGTGTCGTCTTCACCAACAATTCCGGCCTCGATTCCTACCTCGACCGCATCAGTTTCTACAGCGGAAACGGCACGGGCTTCGCTGGAAACGCCTTCGAGCAAGGCTTTAGCGGTGGCGGCACCGAAATCATAGCCGTCCCCGAACCCGAAACCTACATCACCGGCGTCCTTCTCCTCCTCGGCTTCACCATCTACCAACTCCGCCTCGCCCGCCAAGGACAAGGCCTCCTCTCCCGCCTCACATTCCTCCAGCGGAGGAAGTGTTAAGTATTAAGCATTAAGTTTTAAGAGCTGCTGGACCCGCTATGCCATTCAAACTGGGGGTCAGTGTTCATTTTCTTTCATTTTTGCAGACGCCGCTTCGCGGCTGAAAAATGGGACGCCAAGGGCCTGGCGGTCCCCACCTTGGGTTACGAATCGCGCTGTCGCGCGGAGGCGATTTTTCAAAACAATGCCAGTTGGGCGGCGTTGGGGTCGGGGACGAGGCGTTTGCGGGTGGTTTTGGCTATGGTGGGTTGGCCGGCGGCGTTGAGTTCGGATTTTTCGAGGTTTTCGAGGATTTCCTTGGCTCGGGTGATGATTGAGTCGGGGAGGCCGGCGAGGCGGGCGACTTGGATGCCGTAGCTTTGGTCTGCGCGGCCGGGGAGGATTTTTCGGAGGAAAATGATTTGGTCATTCCACTCGCGGACGGCGACATTGAGGTTCTGCACGCCGCTGCGTGTGCGCTCGAGGTCGGTGAGTTCGTGGTAGTGGGTGGCGAAGAGGGCGCGGCAGCTGATTTTGTCGTGGAGGTATTCGGCAACGCTCCAGGCGATGGAGAGGCCGTCGAATGTGGATGTGCCGCGGCCGATTTCATCAAGAATGACGAGGCTGCGGTCCGTGGCGTTGTTGAGAATATTCGCCGTTTCGTTCATTTCCACCATGAAGGTCGATTGACCTCTCGAGAGGTCGTCATTGGCGCCGACGCGGGTAAAGATGCGGTCGGTGAGGCCGAGTCGCATGGACTTGGCGGGGACGAAGCTGCCGGTCTGGGCGAGGAGGGTGAGGAGCGCTACTTGGCGGATGTAGGTGGATTTTCCAGCCATGTTCGGGCCGGTGATGATGGCGAATGTTTTTCCATCCGTGCCGAGGTTTGTGTCATTCGGAACGAAGCGCGATCCCTCGGTTTGCTGGTCCAAAACGGGGTGGCGTCCATCGCAGATTTCTAAAACATCCGAGTCATTGATCTCCGGGCGGCAGTAGCCGTGGAGGCGGGCGGTTTCGGCAAGCGAGCAGATGGCGTCCAGGATGGCGAGTGTCGCGGCCGTTTCCTGCAGGTGGTGGATTTGGCTCAGGACGGCGCTGCGGAGTTCGGCGAAGATTTCGATCTCGCGGGCGCGGGCGCGTTCGTCCGCGCCGAGGATTTTGCCTTCAAATTCCTTGAGCTCGGGTGTGATGAACCGTTCCCCGTTGACGGTCGTTTGTTTGCGGATGTAGTCGGCGGGAACTGCTCCGAGATTGGCTTTCGTGATCTCGATGAAGTAGCCGAAGACCGAGGTGAAGCGGACTTTGAGGGATTTGATGCCTGTTCGCTCGATTTCCTTTTCCTGCAGGGCGGCAATCCAGTTTTTGCCCTCGTGGGAGGCCGAGCGGAGTTCGTCGAGGTCGGGATCGTATCCTGTCTCGATGAAGCCGCCGTCACGAATGACTGCGGGTGGTTCCGCGACGATGGCGCGGCGGAGTTTTTCACTGAGTTCCGGAAGCGCATGGAGGTGTGCGGTGAGTCCCGAGAGCAGGGTGGAGGGAATGGTGAATCCGTGGAGATCTCCGAGACTGGCCGCGAGGGGCGGGATGCGGTCGAGGGATTGCGCCAATGCTGAAAGATCGCGGGCATTGCCAGAGGGGCCGCTCAGGCGAGCCGTGGCGCGCTCGATGTCGCGTATGTCGGCAAGGCGGCTGCGGAGGTCGCCAAGGAGCATGGCGTCATCAAGGAGGGCGGCGATGGCATCCTGCCGCTTTTCGATTTCAGCCGCATCTTTGAGAGGGTGGAGAATCCAGTCGCGCAGGAGCCGGGCGCCCATCGGCGTCGCGGTGCGATCGAGTGCGCCGAGTAGTGTCATTCCCCGGCCGGCGCGGGATTGCACCAGCTCGAGGTGGCTTTGTGTGGCGGCATCCAGAATGAGAAACTCGCTGCGGCGGTAGGGTTGCAGTTGCTTCAAGTGCCCCGCTGGGCGGCGCATCTGGCGGGTTATGTAATGCAACAGCGCTCCGGCGGCACCCGTTCCCGCCGGGAGGTCGGCGCAACCGAATCCATCAAGCGAGTGAACTTTGAAATGTGCGCGCAGCAATTCGCTGGCTGGCTCGAATTCGAAAACATAGCCATCCACCGGGGCCTGTGGCGTCACCTGTTTGAAGGCATCCGTTTGATGGTCTGGTATCAGAATTTCCGCAGGGGAGACGCGGGCGAGTTCATCGAGGAGGGCCGGGAGCGAGTCGAGTTCGGTGAGGCGGAATTCGCCTGTGCTCAGGTCGCAGTAAGCGAGTCCATGGATGTCGCCGCGTTTGGTGAGGGCGGCGAGGAAATTGGGTTTGCGGTCATCGAGGCCGAAGTCGTCGAGTGTTCCGGGGCTGAGAACCTGGGAAATCTCACGCCGAACAAGTTTTCCGGCTGTGACTTCGCCAACCTGGTCGCAGATCGCAACGCGCCAGCCAGCCGCGATGAGTTTTTCGACATAGTTGCGCGCGGCATGGTAGGGGACGCCGCACATGGGAGTCGTGCCTCGTTTCGTGAGGGCCACATTTAAAACGCGCGAGGCCTCTGTCGCATCCTCGCCGAACATCTCGTAAAAATCCCCGAGGCGGAAAAGCAGCAGCGTGCCCGTGGGCAATTCCCGCCTCAGGGCGTGGTATTGCTGCATCATGGGTGTGAGCGTTTCGGATGACATTTCTTGGTTGATCGGATTGGTGCGTGCGCGGTGTAAGCGGCGCGCGGGGCATGATGAAATGATGCCAATCCCCGTGCAAGGGCGAAGCCTTCTAAAATCTCGGAGCAGGCTGGAGTTTTCTGGCCAATGTGGAGGCGGCGAGGAGGGTGAAGAAAATCCCGCCTGCACTGGCTGCCATCATTCCAGCGGAACTCAAGGATCCCAGATCGCTGCGGCCGGTCAGCCATCCAAGCCAGAGCGGTCCGACAGAGATCGCCAGCAAGTGTCCGAGCACCGCGCTGCAGAGGGCCACTGCAAGACTCCAGAGAAGCACCCCTGCCACACTCCGGCTCAGCAACATGGCAGTGGCTCCTGGAACGATCAGCATAGCTATGACCAGGATGCTTCCGACACTTTCAAAGGCTACAACTGTCGTCAAAGCCGTTGCTATCGTGAGTCCTTGTTGAATCCAGCCCGAGGGAATTCCACTGGCTTTTGCAAAACGGGGATCGAAAGCCGCGAGTTGCAGTTCCTTGAAGAAAAGAACGGCCAGCGCGAGGTTTAAAAGCAGGATTCCGGCGGATTGCCAGACGATGCGCGGCACGGAGTTTGAGTCCACCACTGCGAGTTCGAGTGCTCCATACAGAACGCATCCGGGATCGAGATCGACATGGTCTGCCGCTATGCGAATCAGAATGAGCCCAAGAGCAAAGAGGCTGCAAAAAACAACGCCAAGCGCGGCACCAGTCTCGACGCGGCCACGGCGTTCAATGACCCCGCTGACAACGCCCGTGAAAAGCCCAGCGAGTATTGCTCCAAGGAACATGGGGAGGGGATCCCTCGTGCCGGAAACCAGAAAACCAATTGCCAAGCCAGGCAGCACGGCGTGGCTGATTGCATCGCCCAGCATGCTTTGCTTGTTCAGCAGAAGAAAGACACCGGGCACCGCGCAGGCCATCGCGGTCAACGCGCCGGTGAGAACAATCCATGTGTCGAGCTCGGTCCAGATCATGGCAGGTTTTTTTCGGGATTGCCGGGCACCAGCCGCTCGCGTGCTTTTTCATCGAGCAGGTCCTCCAACTCATCAACCAGCCGCTGGTCGAGCACATGTTCGATGAGGTCGGCATCACGGTCCACCCGCGCCGGGGCGACATCCGCGTGGTTGAGAAGATAGATTTCCCAGAGGCGGTGGTTGCGCACCAGCCTTCTGGCCTCGCTGTCGCCGCGGCCATTCAACTGAAAGCTCGCGCCGTTGGGGTCGGTGGTGAGGAGTCCGTCGTTGGTGAGTTGAGCGATCTCGGCTGTGAGTTCGCTTTTTTTCCATGGTCGCTTTGCCAAAACCTGTTCGAGGGCGACAACCGCTTGGCCCTCCTCAGCGCATTCGAAAATCGCCCGCAAAACATGCTCTCGCCGCAATCGTCGCGATGCCTCCCGCTCGAGCAGGTGTCGAATGATGAGGCCGCGCTTCTTTCCAAGGAGCAGGCTCAGGCCAAAGAAAAAAGCAGACGCCAGAACGATAAGGGCTCCGGTGGGCAAGCCGGGAAGCAAAGCGCTGGCAATGACACCCACCAGCGAACTGAGAGCGCCCGCGCCTGCCGCGACCAAGGCCATGGCGCGCAGGTCATCGCTCCAAAAACGGGCGGCGGATGGAGGAATAACCAACAGGGCTACGACAAGAAGGATGCCAACTGTTTGAAGACCTACGATGGTTACCAATACAACCAATCCCATCAGCAAGGCATCGAGCGAACGAACTGGCCAACCCGCCGTGTGCGCGTAGGGCTCGTCGAAGCAAAGCAGGGTGAATTCCTTGAAAAGGCACCCGCATACGCCCGCCACCAGCAGCGAAGCCAACAGCACAAACCAGGCGTCGCCCGAGGTCATCGAGGCGGGATTCCCATAAATTAAGCGCTCCAGACCCGCCGCCTGGCCTCCTGGGAGTTGTTGAATGGCACTGAGCATGGCGATGCCCGCGCCGAAAAAAACACTCAGCACTATGGCAAGAGCGGCATCATCCTTGAGGTGGCTCATTTTTCGGATCAGCAAAACGGCTCCCATTCCAGCCACGCCTGAGATTGTGGCTCCCATTGCCAGCCAGAGAAAAGATCTCGGGGAAATGCCAAATGTCCCTGCCAGGAGAAAGGCGAAGGTGATGCCTGGTAGCGTGGCATGGCCGAGCGTGTCTCCGAGCAGGGAGCGCTTGCGAAGGAGGAGAAATGTCCCTGCAAGTCCCGCTGCTGCTCCAAAAAGACAGGCGCCGGCCAGCACGACACGCGTGTTGTGGTCTTGGAGCAAAAGGACGCGCCAGAAGGATTCCATCGTCAGGATTCCCTCGGCGCACCGGGGCGGGAGAGATCGACCACAGCCTCGTCCAATAAAGTCAATCGCGCCCCGTAGGTTTTGCGGAGATTTTCAGGCGTCAAAACTTCGGACGCCGCTCCTTGCGCCACCACTCGCATATTTAAAAGAACGACATCATCGAAATACTCGGCCACCGTATCCAGGTCGTGGTGGACGCAGACGACAGTTCCTCCTTGGTCTTTGAGTTTCTTGAGCAAGGTGAGAATCGCCTGTTCTGTGGCCGCGTCGACACTGGCAAAAGGTTCATCCATCAAGTGCAGTTCCGCCTTCTGGGCCAACGCCCGAGCCAGAAAGACGCGCTGCTGTTGCCCTCCGGAAAGTTGGCTGATTTGCCGCCCGGCAAAGTCGGCCAAGCCCACATCCGCAAGCGCCTCGTCCGCCATGCGCTTGTGACGCGGGCGCACCGGCAGACACCAGCCGATTTTTTTATACAGGCCCATCGCGACGACATCCCTCGCGCTCACGGGAAAATCCCAGTCCACACTCTCCCGTTGCGGCACATAGGCTACGCGCGAACGGGCTTTTTTCAGAGGCTCGCCATAAAAAAGAACCTCACCCGAGGCGGCTGGAATCAGGCCCAGTGCGGCTTTGAGTAGGGTGCTCTTTCCGGCCCCGTTGGGTCCCACGATGGCCGTCGAACGCCCGGGACGAATCGAGAGGTCGGCATCCCATAGAACCATTTTGCGATGGTAGGCCACATTCAGTGAGCGGATTTCCAGAGGACGGTCATTCATGGGGCATGCCCTCCGAGCGCTTTGGTGATGGTGCGTGTGTTGTGCTTGAGCATTCCTTCGCAGGTTCCTTCCGGCGTTCCAGTCGCTCCCAGCGAGTCGGAATAGAGCATTCCTCCTGGCTTCACCGTGTGGCCTCGCGAGGCAGCGCCTTCGATGACGGCTCGGATGTTTTTTTCAGAGAGGGTGGACTCGAAAAACACAGCCGGTATCTGGCGTTTCACGATCTCATCGACAATGCGGTTGATGTCCGCCACACCGGCTTCGGATTCCGTGCTCAGGCCTTGCAAACCCATCACTCGAAGCCCGGTGGCCCGTCCGTAGTATTGAAAGGCATCGTGCGCTGTGATGAGCACACGCTGTCCATCGGGGATTGTGGAAATGGCAGAGCGAATCCATTCCGAAACAGCTTCGAGCGAGGCCTTGTAGCCGGCGGCATTTGTTTGAAAAATCTCCCGCCCTTGAGGGTCTGCCTGAGTCAGAGTCTTCTCCACAGCCTCGATGCATCCAGCCCACACGAGCGGATCCATCCACACATGGGGATCCTCCGCGCTGCCCTCCTTCAACAGCTTTTCCGATGGAATCGAAGAGGTCACAGCGCACACCGGCTTGCCGCGCTGGCGCATCTTTTCAAAAGTCGCCTCCATGCGGCCCTCCAGATGAAGACCGCTATAAAAAATGACATCCGCCTTGAGCAACCTCGCCACATCGTCACGCGTGGGTTTGTAGAGGTGCGGATCGATGCCGTCGGAAATCAGGGCCGTCACCTTCGCCCGTTCACCCGCAACGCCCCGCACGAGATCCGCCACCATGCCGGTCGTGCAAACAACCTCCAACGCTGCACGGACGGTGCCAAGGGCCGGAAACAAAATTGCCACAGCCGCAGAGATGAGAATTTTCACAGTCTAAAAACTGGAGCCCTGCCGCCTTCTTTGCAAGGGAATGCTCATGCGGATTCCAACTCCCTCGAACCAAAAATTTGGACGATCGTCCAAATTTTTGGTTCGCCGCACGCTGTTGTGGATTTCGGTTTTCTCTGGCGGGGGGATTGGTGCTAGGGTGCGGGCGTGTTCAAGAAAATCGCCGTGTATTTCAGCTCGCTTGTTTCGAAGTTGCTGGATTTGCATGACGCCCCGCACTCGCTGGCGGGCGGGGTGGCGATTGGAATGTTCATGGGATTCACTCCGCTGTTTGGTCTCAAGACCCTTCTCTGCGTGGGATTCGCGTATCTTTTGCGATGCAATCCGATTGCGGCCGTTATTGCCGTCTCTTTGCATGATGTGGTGACACCCTTTTGGCCTGTGCTTTTGGAAATCGAATATGCGATCGGCTCCAAGCTTCTTGGATTTTTCGACGGGGTTGCGCATCCTGCTTCTGTGACGGAATTTCATATTCACGAGCTGATGAAGTGGACGACATTTTTCACAATTGGGCTACCGATGCTTCTGGGGTCGATGTTTCTTTCCGCGCCGGCTGCCGCGGTGAGCTATGCAGTGATGCTACCTGTTTTCAAAAGGCGTGAGCGGCGCAGACTGGAGCGCCAGCAGGGGGAGGGGATATGAATACTGCGATTGCCTGGGTTTGTGGGTTGTGGACGGTTGGAGGTGCCTTTTTGCTTTTTCAGGAAGCGGGTTCGCAGCCTTGGTGGGACGCAGTATGGGTCTTGTTGTTGGCACTTCTCGCTTATGTCGGTCTGGTGCAAGTAGGCGGCTTGTCGCGAGCAAGAATGGTCGCCGGGGTTGTGCTTGTCGTCTTTGCAGGAATGATTTTGCTCACGGCCCTGAGTGGATGGCCACTGGGTCCTGTTCGCTTTACGGGTCCCCCGGCCTTGCGCGTGGGAAATATTTTTCCGCTTCTCCCTCCGCTGCTGGCTTTTTGCCTTCTCACGCTCTGCCAACGAGCCTTGACTGTGGCTTGTCCAGGTCTTGGATCGACTGCGCTCGCCGTTGCGGTGTGCGGGGCTTTCACCGCTACGGTCCTCAATGGATCGGCTTTTCTTTCGGAGGCACGGCTTTGGTGGCTCTGGAATCCATGGGGCGAGGGAGCAGCCCTTCTACCCGGCGTTATCGGACTTGCTTCTCTCGCGCTTGCTGGTTTCTTTCTGGCGAGAATCTATCCTGAGGATACGGACATGAAGCTCACGCGCTGGTCGCCTGCAGGGGCGGTTTTGCTGGTTCTCAATGCCCTCTTCCTCGCGGCAAATACCCTGCATTTCATGGGACGCCTATGAAGCTTGCGTTCCTCGAATTCCTGCGTCAAAGCCTGCAAGGAGAGGAGCCTCTTCACCCCTTGGAACGAAAAATCGCCAAGCGTTGGGTGAAGGAGCGCTTGAAAAAAATCTACCCCGAACTGCGAAATGATCCCGATGCCTTGGAGCGCGCCTATCAGGAACTCGGCATCGAGCCCCACGAGGGAGCGGGCAAAGGAGCTTGCACGGTCTACGAAATCACCCTGCCCGCTGCGGATCGCCGGAGTTAAGCGGAGTAGGTTATCTCGTTCGGATGAACAAAATCATCAGAAACGACTTATTAACCTATCGTATTCACTGTGGTGTCCTATCCAGAACCAGACAATATCCTGCCCATCCTCTACAGCAGTCGCACGATAGTGGATGCCCACGCGGACGGACCACATTCTTCCAACTTTTTTGAAGTGTAGAGAAGGGTGGCGGGGATTGGACTTGAGCAGCTCGTAGTTTTCATTCGCGAGCTTTTGAATCTCATGGGGAAGTTCCTCGTAAAATCGCCAAAACTTGGGGGTGGCCCGGTTTTTCACAAATCAGTGCAACGGCCTTCGCGCAGGTCTTTGATTGCTTCATCAGCAAGGGCATCAAGTTTTCCTGCACCAACATCTTCTTCGAATTGTTTCTCCCAAGCTTCCGCATCGAATTCAAGAAACCAATTCCGAAAACTCGACAGATCAGATCTTGAAAGATTTTGCACTGCGCTTTCGATTTCGTGGACTGTGCTCATGCGGTTGTTTCTTTGAATGTTTGCGGGGTTTCAAGAAATGGCGAGACGCCTTGCCAGGAGTTGCTCCAGATGCGTGCGAAGACTTT
Organism: Terrimicrobiaceae bacterium; assembly: GCA_044340205.1. Classification (GTDB taxonomy): domain Bacteria; phylum Verrucomicrobiota; class Verrucomicrobiia; order Chthoniobacterales; family Terrimicrobiaceae; genus UBA967. The sequence goes on along the minus strand of JBIIUB010000028.1, from coordinate 11,004 downwards.
CGTTTTCGAGGCGCTCGAGGAGGCTGTTGAAGAAACCGTTGACGATGAGGCGGCGGGCTTTGTCGCGGGGGATTCCGCGGGCGGCCATGTAGAAGAGTTCGTCATCGCTCACAGGGCCGTTGGTGGCTCCATGGCTGCAGCGGACTTCGTCGTTCAGGATTTCGAGGCCGGGCATGGAGTTGGGGTCGGCGTCATCGCTGAGGATGAGGTTTTTGACCTTTTGGTAGGCGTCTGTGCCCTTTGCGCCGGGTTCGACTTTGATGAGTCCTGCAAAAATGGTGCGGGACTTGTCGTCGAGGGCGTTGAGGTAAAGTAGATCGCTGGTGGCGTGAGGGGCGACATGATCCTGCAATGTGCGTTGATCGATCTCGCGGGTTCCTTCGACGGGATTGATGGAGAACATCTCGCTGCGTGAGCCTTCACCGACGAGGCGGCTGAGGCTTTCGCCGCGCACGAAACCGCCGCCGAAATTTGCGATGAGGGCTGTGCAGGTCGCGTTGCGGTCCACCGAAGTGGAGTTCAGGTGAAATGCGGTCGTCTCGCGGGACCAGTCTTGCACGGAGACATAGGTGAGCTTGGCTCCGGCGGCGAGGTGGAGGTCGTTGACTCCGCAGGCGAGGGCGGCGTGCTTGTCGGCGGATTTGAAGTAATCCAGCACCGTGACGCTGCTGTTTTCACCGCAGACGATCAGCGTGTGGGGAAAGACCGAGGCGTTGGCACCTTCGACCCATTGGAAAATCTCGATTGGGAGTTCCACGCTGGTGTTGGCAGGCACGAAGAGGAATGCGCCGCCGGCGACGCGTGCTTTATGGAGCGCAGCGTATTTGCGGGAGCCGAGTTCCACGGGCTGGGCCATGAAGTATTTTTTGAAAAGATCGGCGTGTTTGGTGGCTGCTGCTTCGAGCGTCTCAAAAATGACTCCGGCGGGCAGCGAGGATTCGCGGTGGAGGAGAGTGTTGTTGCCGAGGACGAGCTTGGCGGATGTCTGGGCGAGTCCGATGGAGGCGTTGATGAGGCGTCCCTCGCTGGCGACGGGCTTGGCTTCAACAAAGGCGGAGAGGTCGAGGGCCTTCAGGTTCGCAAAGCGCCAGGCCTCGTCCTTGCGGGACGGGGTGGGGGATTTCTCGTATTCCGCAAGCGCGGTTGCTTGTTCGGTGGCAAACCAGGTGGGCCAAGCGGACTGTGCGGCGACGGGATTTTCCATAAGTGTGTTGCTCATTGTTTGCGTCTCCCGGATCAACCGACCGAGCCTTCCATTTCGAGGTCGATGAGCCGCTTCAGCTCGACCGAGTATTCCATGGGGAATTGTTGAACGAGATCGTTGACGAATCCATTCACCGCGAGGCTCATTGCCGCGGCTTCGGAAATGCCTCGCTGCTGCATGTAGAATATTTGCTCCGCGCTGATCTTGCTGACTGAGGCTTCGTGCTGGCAGGCGTTTTCCTTTCCGCGCACCGTGATGGCGGGGTAGGTGTCCGTGCGGCTCTCGGTGTTGATGAGAAGGGCGTCGCACTCGGTGTTGTTTTTGCAGCCTTTCAGATGGCGGCCGATCTGCACAAGGCCGCGGTAGGTCGAGCGTCCTGAGCCGAGGCTGATGCTCTTCGACACGATGTTGCTCGTGGTTTCATCTGCGGCGTGGACCATTTTCGCACCGGTGTCTTGATGCTGTCCGTCGCCGGCGAGAGCGATCGAGATCACTTCGCCGCGGGCTTTGCGGCCTTTCATGATCACGCCTGGATATTTCATCGTCAGGCGGGAGCCGATATTGCAATCGATCCACTTGATTTCAGCCTCTTCGTGGGCGAGGCCGCGTTTGGTGACGAGGTTGAAAACATTAGCCGACCAGTTTTGGACCGTGATGTATTGGATCTTTGCGCCTTTGAGGGCGACGAGTTCCACCACGGCGCTGTGCAGTGTGGAGGTCTCGAATTTCGGGGCTGTGCAGCCCTCCATATACATGACTTCGCTGCCTTCATCGGCAATGATGAGTGTGCGTTCGAACTGGCCGAAGTTTTCAGCGTTGATGCGGAAGTAGGCCTGGAGTGGGTGCTTCACCTTCACTCCCGGCGGGATGTAGATGAACGATCCGCCTGAGAAGACGGCGCTGTTGAGCGCGGAGAATTTGTTATCACCCGTGGGGATGACTTTTCCGAACCACTTCTTGAAAATCTCGGGGTGTTTATGGAGTCCCTCGGTGGAGCCCACAAAAATGACACCCTGCTCGCCCACGGCGGCCTTGATGTTCGAGTAGGCGGCCTCGCTGTCGAACTGGGCCTCCACGCCGGCGAGGAATTTCCGTTCCTGCTCGGGGATGCCGAGTCGTTCGAAGGTGCGCTTCACATCTTCTGGAACATCATCCCACGAACGCTTCGGCTGGGTTCCTTGGGAGAGGTAATAGCGGATATTTTCAAAAACGATGTTGTCCAGGTCATGGCTTGCCCAGTTGGTCGGCATGGGCATGGAGTTGAATTTGCGAAGGGCTTCCTTGCGGAATTCACGAATCCAGTCGGGGTCTTTTTTGACATCGCAGATGTAGTCGATGGTTTTTTCCGAAAGGCCGATGCCGGCGTCGAATTCGTAGTCGACATCGTAGTGGAAGTCACCGACCGAGCGGTCGATGTTGAGATCAGGTTTGGTTTCCATGGTTTTGTCCTCCGGAGAAAATCAGGCTTTTTGGAGCAGTTCTTTTTCGACCCAGTCGTAGCCTTCGGCTTCGAGTTTGTGGGCGAGTGTTTTGTCGCCACTCATGACGATGCGACCATCGACCATCACATGCACAACATCCGGCACGATGTAGTCGAGCAGGCGCTGGTAGTGGGTGATGACGAGGAGTCCACGCTCTGGGCTGCGCATGGCGTTCACTCCCTCAGAGACAATGCGCAAGGCGTCGATGTCGAGTCCGCTGTCCGTTTCATCAAGGACGGCATAGACGGGATTGAGCATGGCCATTTGAAGAACCTCGCAGCGTTTCTTTTCGCCGCCGGAGAACCCCTCGTTGACCGCGCGGGATGTGAATTTGCGGTCGATCTTGAGCATGTCCATCTTCTCGTAGAGGTGCTGGTAATACTCCACGGCATCGAGTTCCTCGCCCTCGGGCAGGCGTGCCTGGAGTGCTGCGCGGATGAAATTCGCAATGGTCACGCCGGGGATTTCCATCGGGTATTGGAAGGCGACAAAGAGTCCTGCCCGTGCGCGCTGGTCGGGTTCCTCCATTTCAAAAAGATTGAGTCCGTCGAGAAGCACCTGGCCACCTGTGACCTCGTAGTCGGGATGTCCGGCCATCACTTTGGCGAGCGTCGATTTGCCGGAGCCGTTTTTGCCCATGATGGCATGGACTTCGCCCTTCGGGATTTCGAGGTTGAGACCTTTGAGGATTTCGCGGTCGCCGATGTTTGCGTGCAGGTTTTCGATTTTGAGGCTCATGGTTTGATGTGTGTGGTTTTTTTGCAGGCCGGGCAGATCCCCCGGAGTGTGATTTCGGAATGGTTAACGCTAAATCCGGTGGGAACTTTGAGAAACTGGGTGAGTGACCCTCCTTTGGCGACGGGGATATCTGAAACGATGCCGCAGGAATCGCAGACGAAGTGGCCGTGTTCGGAGAGGTTCGGGCAGTAGCGGGTGGCTTCGCGTTCGACATTCACCTGCTTGGCGAGACCGCACTCCACGAGGGTTTCGAGGCAATTGTAGACCGTCGCCAGCGAGATGCTGGGAACGCGTTTCTTGGCTCTCAGAAAAACCTCGGTGGCCGTGGGGTGGTTACGATCTTCGAGGAGCACATTGTAAACCTCGCGCCGCTGCGGGGTGAGACGATGGCCGCTGTGGCTGATCGTTTCTTCGTAGGCGGGTTGGGTCGTCTTGTTCACAGAAAGCAGGAATACATAGCCGCGCCCAATGGCTAATCAAGAATTATTCTAATTAAGGGTGATCGGACGGATTAGGCGGATCGGGCGGATCAGACCGATCAAGCAGTAGGCGGGGACGCTTAGGCGGCGTCTTTTTCCTGCTTGCGGCGGAGGACGGGGGCTTTTTTGCCTTCGACAACGGCGCGGTTGATTGTGACCTCCGAGATGTCGTCCCGGCTTGGGCAATCAAACATGACATCGAGCATGATGCGTTCGATCATGGAACGCAGGGCCCGTGCGCCTGTGCCTTTGCGGATGGCTTCTGCGGCGAGTGCGCGCAGGCCGTCCTTCGTCATGTTGAGCGTGACGCCATCCATGCCGAGAAGCTTGGCGTATTGTTTGGTCATCGCGTTTTTCGGCTCGGTGAGCACGGAGACCAATTGGTCCTCGTTGAGTTCCTCGAGTGTTGCCACCACGGGGAGGCGTCCGATGAATTCCGGAATGAGGCCGAAGCTGATGAGATCCTCTGGCTCGACATTTTTGAGGGTGTCAGCGCGGTTGGACTCGTTTGTTGCAGCTCCAACGGGAGCATGGAATCCCATGGTGCGTCCACCAAGGCGGCGCTGGATGATTTTTTCGAGTCCCACGAAGGCACCTCCGCAGATGAAGAGGATTTTTTCCGTGTTGATCTGGATGTATTCCTGCTGCGGGTGCTTGCGTCCACCTTGGGGTGGCACATTGCAAACGGCGGCTTCAAGAATTTTGAGAAGGGCTTGCTGAACGCCTTCGCCGGAGACATCGCGAGTGATGCTTACATTGTCGGTTTTGCGTCCGATCTTATCGATTTCGTCGATGTAGATAATGCCCATTTCACAACGCTTCACATCGAAGTCGGCGCTTTGAAGGAGGCGGAGAATGATGTTTTCGACATCCTCTCCCACATAACCGGCTTCTGTGATGGATGTGGCGTCGGCGATGGCAAACGGCACATCGAGCACTTGTGCGAGTGTGCGGGCGAGGAGGGTTTTGCCGGAACCGGTCGGGCCGAGCAGGAGGATGTTGCTCTTCTCGATCTCGACATCGTTGAGGTGATCAAGAGAGAGCAGACCTGGCGAGGATTGGGTGAGGCGCTTGTAGTGATTGTGCACGGCGACGGAGAGCACCTTTTTTGCGGTGTCCTGACCGATGACATGCTGGTCGAGAAGTTTTTTAATCTCTGCCGGTTTGGGAACGCGGAACGACGGCTTGCTTTTTCTCGAGTCGTCTTTGAGTTCCTTTTCCAGGATTCCCCTGCAAATGGTGATGCAGCTATCGCAAATGTAGACGCCGGGACCGGCGATGAGTTTGCGGACTTCGGCCTGGCTCTTTCCGCAGAAAGAGCACATGGTGAGATTGTTCGGGCGCGCCATTGAGAGTGGGACTACTCGGCGGCTTTTACGGTTTCAACAATGTCTTTGATGTCCTTGCGGGACTTCACGACTTCATCCACGAGACCGTAGGCTTTGGCTTCATCAGCGGTCATGTAGTTGTCGCGGTCGGCATCGCGTTCGATCTGCTCGACGGTTTGGCCTGTGTGGTGCGAGAGAAGGCGGTTCAGACGCTTTTTCAGCTTGAACATGAACTCGACTTGGCGCTCCACATCGCTGGCTTGGCCTTTGGCTCCGCCGGAGACTTGGTGGATCATGATGTCCGAGTTCGGGAGCGCGTAGCGTTTGCCCTTTGTTCCCGCGCAGAGCAAAACCGCACCCATGCTGGCTGCGAGGCCCATGCAATAGGTGTTCACATCGCAGGTCACGAATTGCATCGTATCGTAAATCGCGAGTCCGGCAGTAACGGAACCGCCGGGCGAGTTGATGTAGATGTTGATGTCTTTTTTCGCGTCTTCCATTTGAAGGAAAAGAAGTTGCGCGATGACAAGGTTCGCCACTGTGTCATCAATCGGAGTTCCGATGAAGATGATGCGATCCTTGAGGAGACGGGAGTAGATATCGTAGCTGCGTTCACCGCGGCCAGTTTGTTCGACGACGATTGGGACTAACATAGTGTGAGATCGGTTTAGGCCGCTTGCGGGGCGGCAGGTTCTGTGACGGTAGCACCGGAGGCAATCAAATCAAGTGCCTTGGTGATGCGAATCTGATCGCGAAGGCGGTTGACGCCTCCGCTTCGGGCGAGTTCGCCGGCGAGTTTTTTGACAGGCATTTGCTGGCGTTCTGCCATTTGAAGAATGGCTTGGTAAACTTCGGCATCAGTCTCCTCGATTTTTTCCTCATCCGCTATACGGGTGAGGAGGAAGTTCGAACGCACGCGGTCGCTTGCAGTCTTCGAGGCGTTTTGGACGATCTCATCGGTGTGGGATTTGATTTCCTCGTCCGAAATGCCGCGGGCTTGGGATTCTCCGACTATGTCTTTGAGGATGTAGGCAGTCTCGCTGGCGACGAGGCGTTCGGGAAGTTCGCAGGTGAAGAGGCCTAGCAGTTTTTCAACAACGGCGTTCTTTTTAGCCATTTCAAATTGATACTCGGCGGACTCCTCTTGGCGCTCGCGGATTTTTTTGCGGAGGCCCTCGAGGGTTTGTCCTGGCTCGATCTTGGCGGCCAGTTCGTCATTCAGCGGTGCAGGAGTGCGCGTGTTGATCGAGTGCAGAGTGACGGCATAGGTCACTTTGCGGTTGCGGAGTTCCTCGAGCGGGAACGACTCCGGCACATCGAGAGTGAAGGTGCGGTCTTGGCCGATTTCCATGCCTTCAATGGCCTTTGCGAAGCCGGGGATCAGGGTTCCCTCATCCATCAAAACCCACGCGTTGCGGCGGCCTTGGATTTGAGTTGGTGCCTTTGGAGCGATCTTGGAGATCGGTTCGTCATCCACTGTGCCTTCATAGGTCACCACGGCATAGTCGCCCATGGCGAGGGCGCGGTCGGTGACGGGGTCGAATTTCGAGTGTGGGTCGCGGAGGTATTCGAGAAAACTTTCGACATCCTCGTCGGTGACGGTTTTTTTCGCCACTTCGATGGTGATGTTTTTGTAGTCCGGCAGTTCGAAATCCGGGGTCTGAATGACCGTAGCCAGGATTTTCATGGACTTGTCGGCGGCGATTTCCGCCTTCTCCACATTATCGACGGCGTGGATTTTGATGTTGTTTGTTTTAACAGCTTCGCGAATCGCCTCGCCGACGAGCTTGGTTTTCACCTCTTCTTCGATGTCCTTGGCATAACGCGAGGCAATCAACGAAGCAGGAGCTTTGCCGGGACGGTAACCGGGCAGGCGGGCTTGTTTTTGAAATTCCTTGGCAATGGTGTTCCATTCCGCGCTGACCCGGTCCGACGGAAGGTCGATTTCCAAGGCCACGACACAATTCTTTTGATAATCCAGAGCGACATTCATGATGAGCCCGCCAGCAAAGCAGAATCATGCGAGGTGGGCAACCGATGTCTGAAAGAAAATGCCGTCACCGAAACCCCCGCCTCGTCAATGAGCCGCAGTCGGGTATCTTCCCTCTCTCATGATTCCGAAAACTGCGATGGATTTCCCAAAGGCCGGCTGGCGCTTTGACAACACCTATTCTCGATTGCCCCAGCAGTTCTATACCCGGACAAACCCCACGCCCGTCCGGTTGCCTGCGATGGCCGTTTTCAATCGCTCGCTGGCAAAGGCCATGGGACTCGGGGCGGAGGTATTGGAATCCGAGGAATGCGTGGCAGTTTTTGCTGGAAACGCCATTCCGCAAGGCGCGGAGCCGATCGCCCAAGCTTACGCGGGGCATCAGTTCGGGCACTTCAACATGCTGGGTGATGGACGGGCGATCCTGCTGGGAGAGCATCTTGGACCTAATGGATCGCGATGGGATATCCAACTCAAAGGCCCAGGTCGCACAGCCTACTCGCGCCGGGGCGATGGCCGCGCGGCGCTGGGGCCGATGTTGAGGGAATATCTGATCAGTGAGGCCATGCATGCGCTGGGAATTCCCACCACAAGGAGTCTAGCGGTCGTGACCACCGGTGAGACTGTTTTTCGCGAGGAAGAGTTGCCGGGCGCAGTCCTGACGCGCATCGCAGCCAGCCACATTCGCGTTGGCACATTTGAGTATGCAGCCATGCAGCAGAATCCAGAGGCCTTGCGAGCGCTTGCGGACTACACAATCCAGCGTCACTACCCTGAATTGGCAGAGGCTCCGAATCCCGCGATTTCTCTTTTGGACGCCGTGATCGAGCGGCAAGCCTCGCTGGTTGCGAAGTGGTTGCTGGTGGGTTTCATCCATGGGGTCATGAATACCGACAACATGGCTCTCTCGGGCGAGACGATCGACTACGGTCCCTGTGCATTCATGGACACCTATGATCCAGCGACGGTTTTCAGCTCGATCGATCGAAACGGGCGCTATGCCTACGCCAACCAACCGGGCATCGCGCATTGGAACCTTGCGCGTCTGGCCGAGGCGCTGTTGCCGCTTTTCGATTCGGATGAAAACAAAGCGGTCGAAACGGCCAAGGAGTCGCTCGGGAAATTTCCAGACCGCTTTCAGCATCACTGGATTTCCGGGATGCGGGCGAAACTGGGGTTGTTCAACGAGGAGGCAGGCGATGTTGCGCTTGTGGAGTCGCTGCTGCAAGGGATGCTCCGCAACCGAAGCGACTACACAAACACCCTGCGGGCGCTTGATCCTGAAAAGGTCTGCGGCGTTGATTCCGACTGGCATTCCGCGTGGAGCGCCCGCTTGGCCCGCCAGCCTCAGACTTTGGAGGAGGCGCGGCGTCTCATGCGTCGCCACAATCCGGTCGTCATTCCTCGAAACCATCGAGTCGAAGAGGTTCTGGAGGCTGCCACTTCAAGCGGGGACTATCAGCCTTTCCACCGGTTGCTGGCAGCGCTGGCGAATCCCTTTGAGGACGGGTTGGAAAAGGAAGGCTACCGCGAGGCTTCACCGGATGGCTCGGCTGGATACCAGACTTTTTGCGGGACCTGAGAAAACCTACTCGTCGCCAGCCGAGAGGGTGCGGCGGACGAGGAGATCGATGATGTGGCGGTCGAAGTCGGCGGCTATGTTTTGGCCGGTGCTGGCGAAGAGGGGGACTAGGCCGTCGTCGAGGACGAACTCCCAGAGTTTTCCGCAGCGGGGGATTTCATCGACATGCGTGAAGACGACATGCGTGGCTCCGAGCGAGCCGGCACGCGTGTAGGCCTCTTGGATCAGTTGGCGCTCGTAGGCGGCGTTGACCACCAAGACGCGGGATTCGATGCCGAGTTCGTCGAAGGTCTTTTGTAGGTGGCGCACATTTTTTCCGGTGAGGACCATTCCGGGAATGTCGAAATAAAGGTTCGTGTCCTCATCGATTTTTTTGAGTTCGTTCCGTGTTCGGAGGAGTTGCACGCCGAGGGCCTCACAAAACATAGCCAGACCTTCGCTGGAGTTTGGTTCATCCGCTTCGAGCTTCATCACGCAAGCTTGACGGCCTCGCAGGAAGATATCCGAAGCGAGTTGTTTGCAGAGAGCTGTGGTCGATCCCGATCCCGGGGATCCAAAAAATGCGACGCGGTTTGAAAGGGCGAGGCTGCGGCTTGGTGCGCGGTCCCGCATGAGCATCGCGAAGTGGGAAATGGCAGTCTGCAGCGGTTGCTCGTTCAGTTGCCGTGATTCGGGACGCTCGCCGAATTGTGCGAGAAACTCGCCCGGTATTCCAGCTTTCGAGAGAATCGTCCAAAGGCGACCAGTGGGCAGGTTTTTGAACATGGCCCGGACGAGGGATTCAGGAACCAAGTCCGTGTCGTCGCGTTTAGGTTCCTGCGGGCTGCGGGTTTTTCTTTGGCGTGTGGATTTGCGCCTTTGGGATGTCTCTGAGGAAAGGAAATCTTCCTCGGCCTCTGATGCCTGTTGTGCGGCGGCCTCCGGAGCGGGTGAGGGGAGGGATTGGGATGGGTCGGAGGGAACTTGGGCGATGATTTCGAGCTTGGGCGACTTCAGGAAGCGGGCCAACCCCTCGCCTTCGACTTGCCGAACGGAGATGACTTGAGCGGATTCGCCCAGCTTCTCCCGGATGATTGAAGCAGCTTCCTCCGCCGATTTGACGATGAATTTGTATTTCTGCCCGGGTGTGATGGAGACGGTTTGTTGAGCCATGAGCCGGTGGGCAGATTAGGCGTGAGATTGAACAGCGGCAAGCCTGTGCTGGCTGAGGAAACCTACAGTAGCGCGGCAGCGGTTCGGGAATTGATCACCAGACGACCCAGGAACCCTCTGCTTGTGTCGCGACGGGGCGGGCTGGTTTGGAGGTCTTGTAAGCCGTTGCCAACCTCGCCGGTGTGGGTTGAGGGGCCTCCATGCGTGGTGCGGTGCGGACGGAGTTTTTCAAGAGCAACTGCTCGCTCTCACGGCTCAGAAGAAGAAGTTTGAGAACCTTGGCGAGAACGCGTTTGCGCACTTCGGCGGAGGCGGCGTGGTCGGCAGATTTTACCGGGCCTGCAGCGCGCAGAAAGCCGAGGGCATCCTCTAATTTACCCAAAATCTGGCGTTTGCGTTCCACCAGGAGGTTTTGATCGTTGCCATTTGCACGGAGGTGGGAATTTTCCTCATGCATGTAGAGGTCCAGTTCATCGCAGAGGGTGCTGTATTGCTCAAGAGCGGCAAGAGTGTTCATCGTGATATTCTCACAGCAAATGGCGTGCCAATCACCAGTAGGCCATTTTTCGCATTCATGGCGAAACTTTCCGGTCCGCCCAGGCATCCGGTTCGGTTTTTATGGAGTCGAATCCCTCGGACACCACACCGATGGGACCTGTGGAACCGGCCGGCAAAAAGAAGCGTCCGTTCGGTGCAGGCGGGAATGGCGACTTGGGATCGGGGCGGGCGAAGGATTGCTTGCCGATGATGATCGCCGCCACGCGGCGGGAATCCTTGTCCCGGAGCTCTACCAGAGTTCCTGAGCCATCAGAAATGCCATCAGGTTCCAAAAGTTCAAAACCCGCATATTGCCCAGGAGCGGCCGGTATTTCCTCGGTTGGCTTGAGGTTTTTCAGTCGCTGAACGAGTTGCCCGATGGCTGCAATATCTGCTTTGCGGGTTATCTCTTCCTGAATGATCCAAGTGTCCCCATCCTTGGTGATCAGGAGGGATGTCGTGTTTGTTTTGATGAGAATCTCCGAGACGGCAGCGAGGTCGAAATCGGGAACC
>JBIIUB010000034.1:0-25365 GCA_044340205.1 Terrimicrobiaceae bacterium | reverse complement strand
GGATTTCCTGCCGCTCTTCATATTTGAGCCAGAGGCCGGTTCCAACAAGGGATGCCGAAACGAACAGCAGGAAGATTTTCAGCTTCATAGCCTGAATTGAAAAGGGGGAATCCCTCCTGCTTCAAGAGGCATTATTTTTCCATGAGCTTGATATCGTCAAACTGCGCGATGCCAGAGCCTGGAGTCAGTTGAAAAACAAAACGAAGAAACGCTGGTTGGGTTTCGGAGATATCGGCAAGTTCTTTTTCGTCAAATTTGACTGTGAATTCTTTTTTGACATCCACCCAGTTGGAGCCTCCTGAGTAAGTGGCGCTTTCCACTTTGTTTTCGCGGACTTCCCGGATGTCGCGCTTCACATCACCGCGTTCGCCCTTGGAGATGATCTCACCTGTGCCGAGCTTCTTTAATCCGCTGTAAAGCAGATTAGCGCGGCCATTGTTGATTTGTGCTCCTTTGACTTTGAAGGACAGAATGTAGGTCTTACCAACTTTAAGAGGATTTGTGAGTGGCTGTGAGAAGGTGAACACATTCGGAAGTTTGATGACTTTGGAATCATCCTCCTCAGGCTTGGCAAGAGTCGGTTGGGGCATGCCCTTGTAATCAAGCTTAAGGTAGCCGGCCTCTAGATAGGCTGCTCCTTCTGGCGGTTGCTGTGTGGATGAGCCAGCGGCGGCCGCTGGGTCATTTTTAATCACTGTGATGTATCCTCCGTAGTTGCCGCGACCATATCCAAAATCAATATCCCATCCGGAAGGAACGAGCATGGGCTTTTCGTCGTCCTCAACTTTGACATCCACCGGAGCCTTAAACTTAGGCTGCGTCGCGGTGCCTTGATTGATCGCTATAGCAACCCGTCCGCTGCGTTTTCCAAAAACGAGGTCAAACAATCCATCTCCGTTGTAGTCCGCCGAGTCGATCGTGCTTCCACCACCTGCATTGAGAAGGTTGGTCGCCTTGATGGCATCCATCGGATCCAGGGATGTCCCAGGTTCCGGGGCAGGTGTGTTTGGAGGAAGGGCGGGAGTTGCTCCATCTATCGAGATGAATGAGTTGAAAGGAATGGGTTCACCTGGCTTGAAGGGGCCACCTTTTCCTAAGTAGACGGCAACCCTGCCGCCTCGCTCGGCGACGAGCAGGTCGTTGTTTCCATCGCCATTGTAATCCACGACGCACGGTGAGAGTTGTTCGAGTCCCATGCCATAGGCGAGCACGGAGCGGTCGTCGGGTTCCAGCGAGGGGCGTCCAATCCCCTTGCCGGGGAAAATGTGAATACTGTTAGCGGAGTAGGATCCCTCGCCGATGAGGAGATCCATTTTATTGTCCTTGTCCCAGTCCACCGCATAGGGGGCGAAAATATTTCCCCACCGCTCAAACCCCTTCTGCAGGACCACTGATTCGTAGGTAGTCGGATTGCGGAAATCGGGGCGGTTTGCGCCTCCGCTGTTTGGGATGAGGAGCACATCCCCAGCATAGTTTCCGATAAGCAGGTCAAGTTTTCCACTGCGGGAGATGTCGGCCAAGTTGATTCGTTGCACTCGGCGCATCGAATAAAGCTGATCCGGGCTCAAGACAGGTGGTTGGGGCACTCCTGGTTTAACCGCTGCTGGACGAGGGGTCGGCTTAGGAGTCGGAGTTGGCTTGCCTTTTTCCTTGGGCTCCTCGGTTTCGAGGTTCGAAAGCCTTAGCGGGGCGGGGTTGAGGAGGAGGGATGAAAACTCCGCCGGACCGAATTTCGGCTCCTGCTTGGTTCCGGTATTGAAGTGGACTCTCAGAAAACCCTGACCATCCATGATGGCGATATCGTTCAAACCATCCTTGTTGAGGTCGCCGGCGCTCACCGAGACAGGCATGGTTTGTTGCCCAATTTTTCCATCCGCTCCCAGCACATTGGCTTCTTCTGTGGGTGCGTTAATGATGCCGGAACCGCTGATTCCCGCCCAGACATTTGGCGCGCGCATGGAGCGCTCGAAGCCTGGGTTTTGGATCAGGTTGGTTTGTGCGAAGACGAACGCAGGTGTTGATACAAACGCAATGAGGGAAGCCAAAGAGAACAGAGGGCGCATTGGGCTTCTATCTATCACTCAAATGGCAAAAGTAAAGCCGGCCTGATGGATCGGATGAGATTTTTTCCAATGCGAAATGCATCGAGTGATATCAGCGAAGGCCGAGGAGGGCGATCGCGTTGAGGGCGCCGGCAAAAAGGACCGCGCCTAGGAAAATACAGATCGGCAGCGTCAGAACCCAGGCGAGAAGAATGTTTCGCACGGTGGCCATTTGGAGGCCGGAGTTATTGGCGGCCATCGTGCCGGCGATGCCCGAGGAGAGGACATGGGTTGTGCTAATGGGCAAACCAAAGTGGTCGGCCACCATGATTGTGCTCATGGCCACGGCTTCGGCGGATGCTCCTTGCGCGTAGGTGAGGTGATCCTTGCCGATTTTTTCGCCCACGGTTTTCACGATGCGCTTGTAGCCGATCATGGTGCCGAGTCCGAGTGCGAGAGCGACGGCATATTTCACCCAGTCGGGAATGTAATTGGTGAGTTCGTCTGCATGGCGTGCCATGGCTTGTTGGCTTTTTTTAACGGCGGGATCGATGTTCAGTTTGCCGGCCTTGTCGAGTTTGGCGATGGATTTTGAAATGAGGTAGAGGTCGGTGCGGACCTCGCCGCGCTGGCTGGGCGGGAGGGCTTGGAAAGTCTCTGCGGTTTTCAGGCGGTTGGAAATATCGTCGCATGCTCCGGCGAGGGCGGCGAGGACATCAGGACTCGGCGAGCCCTTGGGCTTGATGAATTCCGCCAGAATTTGATTCGCCTGTTCATTGGAGATTTTTTTCCCGGCCTCGCGTTCAAAGACCTGCGAAATCGACGCGGCCTCCGAGGCGATGCCCGCGACTGATGCATGGTCCGCCGACATTTTCAGAGCGTAGGTGCCCGGTAGAATTCCAACCAGAATGAGAACAATGAGGCCCATGCCTTTTTGTCCGTCGTTGGAACCGTGCGCGAAGCTCACTCCTGTGCAGGTGAGCATGAGGATGCCGCGAATCCAGAGTGGCGGGGCTTTTTGCCCTTCTGGGGCTTTGTAGAGTTCGGGATTCCGAACGAGAATTTTCAGCGTGATGAGGAGCAAGGCGGCAGCGGCAAATCCAACGATGGGCGAGATGATGAGTCCGAGACCGACATCCATCGCCTTGGCCCAGTTGACGCCTTCGGTGATCGAGTGGGTTGGCCCGATGAGGGCGTTTGCGAGGCCGACTCCAATGATGGAGCCGATGAGGGTGTGGGAACTTGAGGCGGGAAGTCCGAGCCACCATGTGCCGACATTCCAGACGATCGCTGAAAGCAGCAGTGAAAAAACCATCGCGAATCCGGCGGCTGAACCGACATTTAGAACCAATTCCACCGGCAGGAGGGCTACGATGCCGAAAGCCACGGCGCCGGAGGATGTGAGCACACCGATAAGATTCCAAATGCCGGACCACACAACGGCTGGCGTCGGTTTGAGTGTGTGGGTGTAGATGACAGTCGCAACGGCGTTGGCTGTATCGTGGAAGCCGTTAACGAACTCGAAGCCGAGCGCCATGCCAACGGCAAGGGCAAGGAAGAAAAAGGTCAGGAATGTTGGATCGGTGTAGGCGGTGGCAAGAATATCCATGGCAGGCGGGGTTTTAAGCTGACCTCGACAGCGGTGGCCAATCTTTCAGCGTTACAATTTCGTAATGAAGATCCGCTGGGATTTTACATCCGTTCCGGGCAGCCAATGCCGAGGAGGCCGAGTCCGTGGGCGAGTGTGCGGGCCGTGATGTCGCTGAGCAGAAGCCTGCTGGCGCGGTTGGCGGGATCCGCCTTGATGACCGGGCAGGCTTCGTAGAACGAGTGGTAGGTGTTGGCCAACTCGTAGAGGTAATTTGCGAGAATGTTTGGGCGGAACTCCTCGAGCACGAGTGGAACGGTTTCGGCGTATTGGAGGAGTTTGAGACCAAGGGCGCGTTCAGCGGGCTCGTTCAGAAAAATGGGAGCCGCCGGATTGGCCGGTTCTTCTGCACGGCGGAAGATCGACCGGATGCGGACATAGGCATTCTGCAGGTAGGGTGCGGTGTTTCCCTCGAAGGCGAGCAGCTTGTCCCAAGAGAAGACATAATCGGTGAGCCGGTTTTGGGAAAGTTCGGCATATTTTACAGCGCCGAGGCCGATCAAGCGTGCGGTGGACTCCGCTTCTTCAGGCGGCAACTGGTCGGCGCGGGCGGCAATGATGCGGCGTGCGCGCTCGATGGCTTCATGAAGGACCTCGGCCAGGCCCACATTCTCGCCCGAGCGGGTCTTCATGATTTTGCGGTCTTCACCCAGGATGCTTCCGAAGGCGATGTGCTTCAATTCGCATCCGAAGCCCATCATTTTGGCGGCCGCGAAGATTTGCTGAAAGTGCAACGCTTGTGGTGCTCCCACGACATACCAGATGGCATCGGGATCCCAGCGTTTGATGCGATACTCGATGGTCGCGAGGTCGGTCGTGGCGTAGAGGAAACCTCCGTCGCTTTTGCGGATGATGGCCGGTTTGCCATCAAGTGTGGGATCGGCTGGAAAGAAAATGCAGAGTGCGCCCTCGCTGGTAGTCGCGATGCCGCGTTTCTCGAGTTCGGCGCAGAGCGGGGCGAGGGCGTCGTTGTAGGCGCTCTCCCCGAGGCGCTCGTCGAAGCGGATGTCGAGGAGGTCGTAGAGTTTTTCGAATTCGCGCCAGGAGAGTTCGACCGTTTGCTTCCAGATGGCGAGGTTCTCGGGATCGCCCGCCTGGAGCTTCACGAGTTCCTCGCGGGCGGTGCGTTTGATGTTTTCATCCGTCTCCTCAAGACGGGTGACCTCGCGGTAAAGGCGCACCAGCTCGGCAATGGCGTCTTTTTCCAGATCGTCGCGGTTCAAGAAATGCTTCCAGCCGTAAATGACCTTCCCAAATTGCGTGCCCCAGTCGCCGATGTGGTTGTCGGCCGTGACATCATGCCCAAGAAATCTTGCGACCCGTGCGAGGCAGTCGCCGAGAATCGTGCTCCGGATATGACCGACATGCATGGGCTTGGCGACATTCGGAGAGCTGAAATCGAGAAGGATTTTTTTCGGGCTCGTTGCTGAACTCACTCCAAGGCGGGAATCCGAGGCCAGATGCGAGAGGGATTCGGAGAGAAAGGAATTTTCGAGGCGGATGTTGATAAAGCCCGCGCCGGCAATTTCCGGAGTGGTTGCCAGACCGCTGAGGTCGAGCTTTGACAAGATCTCGGCGGCGAGTTGGCGAGGGTTCGCCTTTTTTTCCTTGGCGAGAACCATGGCGGCATTGGCTTGATAATCCCCGAAGCGGGCGTCGGCGGTCTGAGACACGTCCGCGCGCGCCGAGTCGTGTCCACAAGCGATAAGCGCGTCGCGCAGGCGTGCGGCGAGAAGTTCACGCAGGGTTGACATCAGGCCCTGTTGGAGCGGTTTTCAAAAACCTGAAGGATCGCGGCGGAGGAGGGGGCTTTCGAGAGTTCTTCGCGAACTGTTTTGTCGTTCAAAAATTTGGCGATGGCGGCCAGCGTGCGCAGATGGGTCTGAAACTGATCCTTCGGCACAACGAAAAGGACAATGAAATTCACAGGTTCGCCGTCGAGAGACTCAAAGGGAATTCCGCTTGTGGAGCGCCCGAAGGCTGCCACGACTTCGCCCACTTTCGCGGAGGACGCGTGGGGAATGGCAATGCCGAATCCAATGCCGGTGCTCATGGTTTCCTCGCGCTGGCGGATGCATTCCAGCACATCCTCGCGGTCGGATTTATCAACTTTTCCAGCTTCCACAAGGAGGTCTACCAGTTCCCGAATGGCTTCCCAGCGCTCTTTGGAAGCCATCTCCGGGATGATCTGCGACTCGGATAACAAATTTGCCAAGGTCATTTTTTAAAAAAGAAAATGTGAATTTCTATCGTTGAGATGCGGACAGGGCGAGCAGGCACCTCCGCTTTCTGGCTGCGATCAGCGGTCCACTTCTCCGAAAACGGGATCAAGGGAGCCGAGGATCGTAACGACATCGGAGACCATCGAACCGGGGAGCATCTTGGAGAGGATGCTGATGTTGCAGAACGAGGGAGACCGGATTTTCATGCGGTAGGGGACGCCGCCACCTTTGCTGTAGAGGTAAAAACCAAGTTCGCCCTTCGGGTTTTCCGCCCCGAAATAGACTTCTCCGGCAGGAGCGTCTATGCCCTCGGTGGCGACGATGAAGTGGTGGATGAGTTCCTCCATCTTCGTTAGGACAGCAACCTTGTCGGGCAATGTGCTCTTCGGGTCGTGCCAATTGATCGGACCGGGGGGAAGTTTGCTGAGAACCTGTCGAAGAATGTTGACGCTCTGGTGGACTTCCTCGAGGCGGACGAGGTAGCGGTCGTAGCTGTCGCCGACGGAGCCGATTGGAACCTCGAAGTCGTAATTCTGGTAATCCAGGTAGGGGTGTTTTTTGCGAAGATCGTGATCAACGCCGCAAGCGCGGAGGTTCGGGCCGGAGAGGCCAAAACCAATGGCGTCTTCTTTGCTGATGACGCCCACATCCTTGCATCGATCGACGAAGATGCGGTTTCGCGTAATCAATTTGCAGGTTTCTTCGAAAGCGGGCGGGAATGTTTCGAGAAAGCTGTTCAGCATTGCGATAAATGCCGGTGGAAGGTCGCGGGTCTGGCCGCCAACGCGTGTGTAGCTGGTTGTGAAGCGCGCGCCGGAAAGTTGCTCGACCAGATTGTAGATTTTTTCGCGTTCCGTGAAGGTGTAGAGGAACACCGAGGTGGCGCCCAGATCCATGCCCAGACAGCCGATGCCGAGAAGGTGGGAAGAAATACGGGCCAATTCGCAGCAGATCACTCGAATCGCCTTGCCGCGAGGGGGCAGTTCCCAGCCCATAAGTTTTTCCACCGCTAAGGCGTAGGCGACATTGTTTGCGATGGGGGAAAGATAATCCAGACGATCCGTGTAGGGGATGAACTGGTTGTATTGCATGTTTTCCGCGATTTTTTCATCTCCGCGGTGCAGGTAGCCAATATCAGGAGTCGCCTTGGTGACGACCTCGCCATCCAGTTCAAGGATCATGCGAAGCACACCATGCGTCGAAGGGTGGGAGGGCCCCATGTTTAGCACGAGTTTCTCGCCAAGCATTTCTTCGGTTTCCTGCATTGCTTTCAAGCTTCGGGCCAATGCGTCGGGATGCTCGAGTGTGGTTGTCGCCATCTTTTACTTTAGTCTATTTGAATTTCTCAAAATCCGGTCCCGTATGTGGGATTGGATTCAGCGCGGCGAAGAATCTTTCCGCAGCGGGAAAAATGCAAGCCGCATATTTTTTGGGCAGGCAAGCCGTGAAATAAACCCTCGACGGGGCGGAGGCCCGGTGCTAACGAGTTTTCAGTTCCCCGGGCGCAATTGCTCGCGAACCCACAAACCCATCAACCCAACCCAAAAAATAAATGCCTACAGAGACCAAACCCAAACGCAAAGCCAACCCCGCTCTTCTTAAACCCGTTCAACCCGATGCCATCCTCGCGGCCGTCGTGGGATCGACTCCCGCATCCCGTGGTGAACTCACCAAAAAACTCTGGGACTACATCAAGAAGCACAAGCTTCAGGATGAGAAAAACAAGCGCAACATCAACGCCGACGCCGCGCTCAAGGCTGTTTTCGGTGGCAAGTCCCAAGTGACGATGTTCGAAATGACCAAGCTGGTTTCAGCCCACATCAAATAACTCGACGCTTCTCAAAAAACTCAAAGACCGCCGGTCCCAAAGCCGGCGGTTTTTTTGTGCCCTCAGGCCAAGCGCCGCCGCTCACATCCCATCCAGGCAAGGATGAATCCCGCAAAAATATGAGCCACGAGCACGAGGATGCAGAGAGCCCCAGGCGAAAGGGGACTCTGGACCACCATTTGCACGATGTCGTAGTAGCGCTCCGATTTGAGGGTTTGCAGGATTCCCGACCAGCTCCAGTAGGCGGAAATAAAAGGCCGTGTCAGTGCTCCCAACCATTCCGGCAGCGCAAGGACCGCCCCCGAGAGTGGTAGTTGAAAGCCGACAAGGTAGATCGAGACCAGTGAAGATTGCTCGGGGGTTGACATGAGGCTTGAGATCCCAAGGCAGATGGATGTCATCGCGGCATTCACCAGCACGAGGAGGAGAAGTTGTCCTCCGAGTTCCCCGGGAAATCCACAGATGTGGTGGACGAAAAATCCCATCCACAGCGACTGGGCGAGCACAAGAACCGAGAAGAACGCTGCCTTGGAGCCGATGTAGGCGAGGGGATTCAACCCTGAGAGACGCTCCTTCTCAAAAATGCCGCGCTCGGCCGCAATCTCGCGCCCGGAATTGTTCGCCCCCATGAGCGTCAGCAGGATGACTTGAAACATCACAATTCCCGAAACGAGACTCCCGACCTTGCTGGATTGGATCAAAAAATCCCTCGCCTCGTTGAGTTGCTGAACCACATTCAGATCCAGCCCCATGCTGAGGTTTTTCACGGCAGGGAGTCCATTCCAGGCAAAGACGGCCACAAGCAGCGGGAATCCGAGAATCAATCCCAGTTGCAGCAAAATCTGTGGTCGGCATCGCAGGAAAATCATCCATCGGCGATGCAGGAGAGTCAGTAACTGGCTTGCCAACCCCGGCAGTTCAACCGCCTCGACATCCTCTCTGGGCGTTTCTTTTTCTGAAGGTCCTGCCGCATCGAGAAGGGCATCCCGGTGCTTCACCCACGAGGCGGCCCACTCCGCAGGTTCGCGCAATTCCAATTGCGTGTAGACCTCCTCGGGGGAATCCACGCGAAAGTAGTGTGCCAGAAATTCTGGCCTGCCTTGATAAACTAGATAGCCGCCGTGGAAAACGGTGACGGAATCGTAGAGGTCCAGATGTGTGAGGCTGTGTGTGACTGAAAGAACCAGACGCTGGCTTTGGCGTGAAAGCCCGTGAAGAAGCCTCACGATCCCGTCCTCGGATTGCGGATCGAGTCCACTGGTGACCTCGTCGCACAGGAGAATCTCCGGGCGGCTCGTCAATTCGATCGCCAGAGCCAGTCGGCGGCGTTGTCCCCCGGAGAGGACGCCCACGCGGTGGTCTTCAAATCCATTCATCCCCACCTCTGTGAGGATCTGGTCTATATGATCCCGAGCAGCCGATTCCGTGCTTCGGAGGCGCATAGCAAAAGTCACGCACTCCCGCACCGTGAGTTCCTCATGGGCGATGCTGAATTGCGGCACATACCCGATTTCCGAAGGGGAAAAATCCTCCTCCTCGAGGTCGCGTCCTTTCCAGGAAATTTCTCCTTCCTCCTCGCCCGGCGCAATTCCGGCGATGAGCTTGAGAAAGGTCGTCTTCCCGCAACCGGACGGGCCTATGATTGCACCAAAATGCGTCGTGGGATATTTCGCAGAGACTCCATTCAGCAGGTTCGTGGTGCCTTGAAAGGTTGTTACACAAAGAGAGGCGTTGGTGATTTGAAGCATGGGGCGGCTTGGGAAGAGGGATGCCGATAGAGAAACATCAGTGTCTGCTTATTGCAATCGACTACTCCGAACTCGATTCGCCGACCGACGGGGGCGCACTTCGTGCCTCATTTTTTTTGGCTCTCCGGCGTTTCCATTCACTCACGCAGTGGAGCGTTCGAACGACAAGGAGCAGCACCCCGCCGCGCAGCGAGCGGGGGAAGACAATCCAGTCCCAGAAGCTCGACTCATGCGTTGCCATCTGGCGTTTGAACTCCTGTTCGTTCTGCAGGAAGTCATAAATCTTCCGCTTCTCGCCGATGCATTTTTCCAGCACATGAAGCATGAGAAGCCGTCCCGGGGAAAAGGACGCCAGCGCGGGATCAAATGCCGTTCCATGCATGCAGTAGTGATCCGTCCCGAGAATCCCGATTTCGTAGGCCGCCAGTTCGTTGTCGATTGTCAGCAGGCTCAAGCGCAGACGCCCGCGCGCGGCCAGGTTTTCCATGAGCAAATGGTAAAACGCCCGGTGTGTCGCGCGTTTAAAAATCCCGACGCCCTCTTCGCCTTTCCAGCTGACCTTTTCGAGCTGCATGGCTTTGGTGATCCAAGGAGAGATTTCCTCGGGGGTCTGGAGGGTTTGAAATTTCAGCTCGCCCTTTTCCTCAAGGCGCCGCGTTTTACGGCGAAGACTCTGCCGTGTTTTCGGACCGAAGACGATCTGCATGAAATCCTCGAAATTTTTGAAGCGATCCAACTCGACCAGAAACCGCTCCGTCCTCTTGCGCAGAAAGTGGAGCGCCTCGCCGGATTCCACCGCCGGTTGCAGCACCTGGTCGGCGAACTGGAGTGACAAGAGCGGCATCCAGGCAAAGGCATAATTCCGACAAAGCCCGCACAGGGCATCGACGAGTGGCCTCATGGCATCCTCCCTCGCCACGGGATCAAAAAGATCCGCCGCTTGTGCTCCAACAGGTAAAAGGGAGGTTCCGATCAGCGGAATGCGATGCTCGAAAAACGGCCACACGCCAACCAAGCGGCCTGCATCCCGGCATGTGATGAAACACACCTCGTATCTCCGGCCGAGGCTCAGCAACCACGAGTAGACCCACTCGGGTGAGAAGAAAACATTCGCATTCGGGAGCGACTCGAAAAGTTCGATGTATTCTTTCTCCAGCGCAAACGCAGCCTTTCGGCCGCGGAGGGTTTCTGTAACGAGCGCCTGCATCCTTTGTTAGTAGTCAGGATTGGTTTTCTTTGCACTCCCAACCTGATGTTCTAAAAAAATCCCGCTCACATGATTTACACCGGTCGTCTCGCTCCCACCCCCACGGGATACTTGCATCTCGGCCATGCGCTCACATTTTCTATAGCCCACCAGCGTGCCCGTGCTGCTGGTGGGCGCCTTCTTTTCCGTATGGAGGATCTCGATCCGCAGCGTTGTTCGGCGGAGTTTGCCCGCGCGGCCATCGATGATCTGCATTGGATGGGGCTCGAGTGGAGTGGCGAGCCTCTGTTTCAAAGCCAGCGCCGACATCTCTATCTCGAGGCCTGGCGCAGGTTGAAGGAAGCGGGGTTGATCTATCCCTGCCGCCGCTCACGCCGCGAAATATCATCCCTCGCTCCGCATGAGGAGGAGCCTGTCTTTCCCGTCGAATGGCGTTCCAGTTCAGCAGAGGCGGCATCCTTTCAAGAACCCGGCGGGGTGAACTGGCGCTTCCGCGTTCCCGATTCGGAATCCATTTCCTTCTTGGATCAAAATGCCGGTCCTATCGAAAAAAACACCTTGCGCGACTTCGGAGATTTCCTTGTTTGGAACCGCGACGACATTCCGGCCTATGAATTGGCTGTGGTGGTCGATGACATTGCCATGGATATCACCGAGGTCGTGCGTGGGGCGGATCTCCTGACATCCACCGCCCGGCAGATTCTCCTCTACCGCGCCCTCGGAGCCACTCCGCCGTCGTGGTTCCATAGCCCGCTTGTCTGCGATGCCGAAGGTCGACGCCTCGCCAAACGCACTGGCGGACTCAGCCTGAGTGACCTGCGCGCGCAGGGGCTCACTCCTGCGCAGGTTCTCGAGCTGGCGAAGAAATCCCTCGCTTGATCAGCGCTTCCTTTTTGCCCCGAAACGCATTCCCTTGTGCGTCCTCACACCCTTGGCACCCTTGAGCGCGGAGAGGACGCTGTCCTCGTTGAAGAGCGCCGTATAGACATAATTGAAATTCTCGATCTTGAGACGGGGCACTTTTTGGCCAATGAATCGCTCGATATCGAGAACATGGGGGAGTTCTTCGGCCGTCATGATGGTGAACGCCTCGCCAACTGTCTGCGCACGGCCCGTGCGGCCGATGCGGTGCACATAGTCCTCGGGATGCTGAGGGACATCGTAATTAATGACATGACTCACCCCGGCGATGTCGATGCCGCGCGCGGCGATGTCTGTAGCCACCATGACTTCATACCGTCCGCCCTTGAAGCCTTCGAGAGCATCGACGCGTTCTGTCTGCGTGCGGTTGGAGTGGAGTGTCGCAACCGAGTGATTGTTTTTTTTGAGCTGACGCGAAATCCGGTCCGCCCCGTCCTTGGTTCGGGTAAAAATCAAAACGCTGTCGTAGTTGGTGCGCTCGAGCAGGGTGAGGAGGAGATCGAACTTTTGATCCATCGCAACAGGATATAGGGCGTGCGAAACCGTCTCAGCTGGCGAGCGACGCGCGCCGATCTCGATGCGCTCGGGATCTTTCAGACACCAGGCCGAGAGGCGCTGGATCTCCTCGGGGATCGTTGCCGAGAAGAGAAGCGTCTGCCTTTCCTTCGGGCACTTTTCCACAATGCGGCGCACATCCGGCAGGAAGCCCATGTCGAGCATGCGGTCCACCTCGTCGAGAATCAGAAATTGCAGCGAACTCAGATCCACCAATCCCTGCTGCATATGGTCGAGCAGTCGGCCTGGCGTGGCCACGACCACATCGCAATGGCGTTTCAAATCCTCGCGCTGCTTGCCGTAGCCCACGCCGCCATGGATTAGGGTGACCTCCGTGTGCATGAAGCGCGTGTAGTCCCGGAAAGCCGTTTCCACCTGCATCGCCAACTCGCGCGTAGGCTCCAGAACCAAACACCGGATTCGCGGCTCGGGATGGTCGAGCTTGGCCAGCACCGGTAGAGCGAAAGCAGCCGTCTTGCCGGTTCCTGTCTGAGCCGAGGCCACAAGGTCGCGGCCCGATAGAATCACAGGAATGGCGCGGAGCTGAATGGGCGTGGCATCCGAGTAACCCATGCGTTGCGCTCCGTGTAGAACAGGCTCCGGGAGCCCGAGATTTTGAAATGACATCCCGTAGTTGTGCCCGTTTGCGCGTGTTGCCGCAATGAAAAGCACATCCAGCACGCCGGCGTTGTCGTTTTTTGAAAAACCAGTAGGCTTCCGACACTCGATTTATGAAAAAAGAAATTCTCAGCACCTCCGACGAAGTGGCAGCCCGCGCCGCACAAATCATTGCCTCTGACGCCCGCGCAGCCGTCGCCGCCCGTGGACGCTTTGTCATGGCCGTGAGCGGTGGCCGCACCCCTTGGCAAATGCTACGCGCCCTCGCCAACGAGGAAATGCCATGGGCCAATGTGCATGTCGTCCAAGTGGACGAACGCATCGCTCCTGCGGGGGACAAGGACCGCAATCTCACCCATCTGCGCGAGAGTCTTCTTTCCCACGCCCCGATTCCTGAAAATCAAATCCACGCCATGCCAGTGGAGACGTCGGATTTGGATCAAGCCTGCCGCGACTACACGGCCGTGCTGAATGCGATCTGCGGAACACCAGCCGTCATCGACCTCGCCCACCTCGGACTAGGGCCCGATGGACATACAGCATCACTCATCCCCGGCGACCCGGTCTGCGCGGTGCAGGACAAAGAAGTGGCCCTGACCGGCCTCTACCAAAACCGCCGCCGCATGACGCTTACCTATCCCATCCTCAATCGCAGCCGCCATATTCTTTGGGTTGTAACCGGCGGCGAAAAAGCCCCTATGGTCCCTCGCCTCCTGGCAGGCGATCCCGGCATTCCAGCCGGACCGATTGCACAAGCGAATGCCACGCTTCTCGCCGATGCATCCGCTGCGCAGTAACGCCGCTTCGTGGCTGAAATTTGGGCCATGCGAGGACGATGGCCCTCCAAAAATCACAAACCGCGCGGCAGCGCGCTCGTCCTTGGAGGGTCGACCTCCGGCTTGACCCAAAATTGAACAACTCCCGCTAAAACAGCGCCCCGTTCCCATCACGGCGAACACTTCAGCGCTGGTCCTCTACGGCACAATTCTCAAACAACCCGCTTCTCGAATTCGTCGGGGAATTTGGCGAGGAAGCTTTGGGTCGGCCAGGAGCAGGCTTCGCCGAAGGCGCAGATGGTGCGACCGGCGATGTTGTCGGCGATGTTTTTGAGGTTCTTCGCATCGTCGGGGCGTGCGCCTTGGTCGATGATGCGGGTGGTGACCTTCGACATCCAGAGGCTGCCTTCGCGGCAAGGGGTGCACTGGCCGCAGCTTTCGTGGGCGTAGAATTGATTCAGGTTGTTCAGGGCCCAGACCATGTCGCGCGAGTCGTCCATGATCATCACGCCGCCGCTGCCGACCATTGTGCCGGCGGCTTGGAGTGTGGAGGCATCCATCGTCAAGTCGAGGAGCGGAGTTTCCTTGTCGATCATTTGTCCATCGGGACCTTTGACCTTGAGTTTGAAAACTTCGCCTGCGCGGAGAACCTTGGCGGAACTGCCGCCGGGGATGACGGCCTTGAGGGTGCGTCCGGGTTTGAGTCCGCCGCACACATCATTGATCAGTTCGCCGAGAGTCACGGCGCCGCATGGGAGTTCGTAGAAGCCGGGACGAACGACATCGCCGCTCACGCACATGGTGCGCGTGCCGCCGTCGCCAGGGGTGCCCATTTTGGCATATTCCTCGGGGCCCATGGCGATGATGTGCTTCACATGGCAGATCGTCTCCACATTGTTCACGATGGTCGGCTTCATGTAGAGGCCGAGCACAGCTGGGAAATAAGGCGGCTTGATGCGGGGGTAGGGGCGTTTGCCCTCGAGGGATTCGAGAAGGCTGGTTTCCTCGCCGCAGATGTAGGCGCCGGCACCTTGGTGGACATAGATGTCGAGGTCGAAGCCGGAGCCGAGAATATTTTTTCCAAGAAAACCCTTGGCGCGGGCTTCTTTGATGGCGTTCCAAACGATCTTGGCCGCTTTGGGAAATTCGCAGCGGATGTAGATGTAGGACAGGTGGACATTCGTGGCGAAGGCGGCGATGGCCAGGCCTTCGATGAGCTGGTGCGGATCCTCGTGGAGGATGTAGCGGTCCTTGAATGTGCCGGGCTCGGATTCGTCGCCATTGACGACGATGTAGTGGTCCTTGCCGTCGTCGTATTTGATGAAGCTCCACTTGGCACCGGCGGGAAAGCCCGCTCCGCCACGGCCGCGCAGGTTGGCGGCTTTGACCATGTCGATGATCTCGCCGGGCTTCATGGTGATGGCTTTTTTCAGGGACTCGTAGCCGCCGTGGGAGAGGTAGGTCTCGATGTCGGGCGCGTAGCCGGGTTTGCTGATGTTTCCGAAAATGATGCGGCGCTCTTTCGGGTGCGGAGGTTGGAGAAGGGAAGCCATATTATTTGTATTTCTCTACGATTGCCGACACGCCGGCGGGCGAAATTTTTTCGACGAGGTCGTCATTGATGAGCGCCACGGGGGCGCTTCCACAGCTGGCGAGGCATTCGACAAACTCGACGCTGAATTTGCCGTCGGAGGTTGTGGGTGGTGCGCAGCCGAAACCATGATGCTCCTCGTGCGGATCGAGTCCCACGGCTTGGCAGAATTTTTCCTTCACCTCGTAGCTGCCGGCGAGGGCGCAGGCGAGTGTGCGGCAGACGCGGATAACCGTCTTGCCTGCCTGTTCGCGGCGGAACCAAGGATAGAAGGTGACCAGTTCGAGAATATTCACCGGCGTGAGGTCGAGTTGCACGGCAATCCATTCGATGCCGGTGTCGTCGATGAAGCCAAAGTGATTTTGCCACAGGTGCAGCAACGGAAGCGAAGCGCTTCGTTTGGAGACAGGATAGTGGGAAATGAGCTCCTGCGCCTCGGCGGCGAATTCTGGCGTGATGGCATCCGCCTGACGCGTGGTGGTGTCTATCATGGGCGGCATTTATCGGAGGTTGGGGCCTCCGCTTCAAGCAAAAGCATTTCGACTGCCGCGCCATTTGTGCGTTGGGAGGGGCAACCTCCGGCTTGACCTAAGGCTGAGGCGCGTTGTTTGCGCGCCGCCTGGTTCCCGCCACGCCGTGCGTCGACGCCGCTTTGCGGCTGAAAAATGGGGCATGCGAGGACGATGCCCCTGGATTTAAGAAGGGCGCTGCTGCGCCGGGTTTACAATTGGAAATGCACACTCGCGAAGTAGGGCGACCGTGCGGGCTGTGGCGCCGCGATGGACTTCGAGGCATTGGACTCCGCGCTCGACCATGGTTGCGCGGGTCTCGGGTGCTGAGAGAAGCGACTCCACCGCAGCTTGCAGACTGGCTTCATCGCGAATCTCGATGGCTGCTTGTGAGCGTAGCAGGCCTTGGACAAGTGAGGCGAAGTTCCTCATATGCGGGCCGAAAATAACGGGAACTCCTGCGGTGATTGGTTCAGCGGGGTTTTGTCCCCCGCGATCACAGAGGCTTTTTCCAATGAAAACGACAGTCGCGCAGAGATACCAACTTGCGAGTTCACCGGTCGTGTCAACGAGAAGGACATCTGGTTTTACAGATGTCTCCGTGCGGGTGCGGCGGGCGACTTTGAGTCCCATGCGTTCCATCTGGTTGGCCACCGAGTCGCCGCGTTCTTGATGTCTGGGCACGAGGATCAGAAACAGGTCGGGTCTGGATTTTCGGAGTTCCAAAAAGACACTGGCGAGAATTTCCTCCTCACCGTCGAAGGTGCTGCCGCCGAGAAGAACGGGTGCATCCGCTCCGACACCGAGGGAATCCAGCACAGGGCGGAAATCTCGCACAGGCCGGGGACCGTTGGCCGAGTCGTCGAATTTGATGCTGCCGGTGACATGAAGTTTTTCCCGCTTCACGCCGAGGGATGTCCACCGTGCGATGTCCTCGGGTTCCTGCAGGCAGAGGGCGTCAAGTTGGTTGAACAGGGGGGCAGTGATCAGGCGAGCGGCGCGGAATCGCTTCTCCGAGCGTGGCGAGAGGCGGGCGTTCACCAAGATGGCTTTTGCGCCGAGGCGGCGGGCTTCGCAGACGACATTCGGCCAGACTTCGGCTTCCACAAGAATGAGGGCTCTTGGTTTAATGAGACGCACCGCGCGGCGAGCAACAGGGAGGAAGTCGAGGGGATTGTAGATCGGTTCCAGCCATGTCGATTTGCGCGAGGCGGCGAGCTTGAAACCGGTCGAGGTCGTGGTGGAGAGAACGAACGCCAACGAGGAGTCAGCATCGCGCAAGGCTTGGATGAGCTTGAGGGCGATATTCACTTCCCCGACGCTGACGGCATGGATCCACACGCGACCGGTGTTGGCGATCTTCTCACAAACGCCGGGCGAGTAGATGCCGAACCGCTGGCCGAATTTGTGGCGGTATTTTCCCCGGCGGATCATTCGCGCAAGGAAGCCGGGAAGCATCAGCAGGACTGCTGCAGGGAAGAGGAGGTTGTAGAGGAATCGAACCGGACCAATCATTTTCTAGCGAGATACAGGACTTCGCTGCCTCCGTAGCGCTTGGCGCGTAGGATTTCAAAACAGGATTCGGCAAGGGCGGGAGCGCCGGATTGTTTTTCCAGGACAAAAAGCCCGTCTGGCTTGAGTGCGGAGGTGAGCTTGAGCGAGGCTGCCAATGCGGCCGCATGGTCGGTGTCGCCTTGTTTTTTGGCATACGGGGGATCTGCAAAAATGATGTCGAACGAGGCCTCCTCGGCATAATGGTCGAGGAAGCGGTAGGCATCCATCGTCTGCACCACGGCCTCGACTTGGGCCATACGCAGGTTTTCACGGATGCAACGGACGCAGCGGTCGTTTTCATCCACAAAAACGGCGGACTCCGCGCCCCGGCTCAGCGCTTCTATTCCCATGCCGCCCGAGCCGGCAAAGAGGTCGAGAACGCGTGCGCCGGGAACCCGGTCACCGAGGCTGGAGAAGATGGCCGCGCGCACGCGGTCCATCGTGGGGCGGAGTCCATCGGGTGGGGCTTTGAGCGGACGGCCGCCCGCGCTGCCGGCAATGATTCGCATAGGGTGTTCAGTTCGTCGGCGCGGGAGTTGCGGCGGGTTGGTTGTCTTTTTTCTTTTTCTCCTTTTTGGGCATGCGGAGGAGGTTTTTCAGGAGCCCTCCGACATCGTCGCCCAGTCGGATACCTACCAATTTGTCGAGGAGGTCGCTCTTTGGTCGCGACATGGAACCGGTAATCGAGAACGGCATGTGTGCGTAGCCTTCGCGGTCGGAGGGTTGGAATTTCGAACCCATGAAGCCGAGGGATTCCTTAAGAAGTTTCTGAGTCACATGAAAACGGGCGTCGAGGTCGAGAGATCCATCGAAAAGGGCCTGTCCGCTGGCGTCCATGAGGAGGTTGGCGGTCTCAAGTTCCAGGCGGTCCACAAGGATTTTCCCATCGCGGATAGTCAGTGCCGTCTGGGCGTTTCGAAGCTCAAGCATACGAAGCTCGTTGATGCGCAGAAGTTCCCCCAGTTGACGGAGCGGATCAATGGGCTGCATGCGGGCTTCGGTGAGATTTGCCGAGGCCTCTCCTGTGAATGACTCCGTTTGGCCGGGAATGCCTTGGAGGTTGGCTTTGGCGAAGAGGAGGCCTTGCGTTCCCTCGGCGGTGAAGCCTGCGTCCTCGGCGAGTTTTTGAAGGGCAACATTCTCAGCTGTCAGCGATGCAGTGAAGAAGGCTTCTGGCGTGTAGGAGATTTCAAAGTCTCCCTTAACGGTTCCATTCGCCCATGCCGCCTGCAGGTTTGTGATTTTGAGGTCGCCGTTTTGGTATTCAAACTGACCAGTGATGTCCTTCTGACGCACCGACTCGAAAAGAGTGGCGCTTTTGATGCGGAATGATCCGCGGGCTACGCCGTCGGGTGAAACCTTGCCGTCAACAGACAATCCATCCAAGAGAATCGCCCGACCGCCTTGTGCAGGGTAAAGTGCGGCATGCCCCTCGAGAATCCTGACATTTTCGAAAAGGACAGGTTTCGCAGTTTTTGTTTCAGGTTTCTCCTTGGGCTGCGGGGTGGGAGCTGCAGGCAACCCTGGGTCCGGGCTTGGTGAAAGAGGAGGAGTCGGCTGCTGTGTGAGCTGAACTTGTTGACTCGCTGGAGCTGCCTTTTTTTCGCGATTTTGGAATGGCATGGCAGCACCGCCTGGCCAGATAGCGCTCTGTCCCTGAACGAGCAGAAGTGAAGGCTGCTCGAAGGTGATGTCTTTGAGTAAAACCTGTCCACGGAAGAGCGAGCTCAGGCTCACACTGCACTTCATGGAGCGGACCGAGAGCAATGGCTTTTTCGCATCTCCAGTCTGTGGGATCTTGATGCCGGAAACGGTGAGGCCCGACCAGGGGGTGTAGTATGTCTTGCTGATCACGGGCTCGATTCCGGTGGCACGGACAACGGCTTGGCGGAGTTTGAACTGCACTCCGCTGGACTGAAGGTAGATGTTCAGACACATGACAGCCGTTGCGTAGAGGGCAAATATTATCCCTGCGATGATCAGAATTGGCTTGGCAATCGAATGCACAAAATGAAGCTACCGCTCTTCCTTTGAAAGTGAAGTGTGAATAAGACGCTCGTCATTCTGAATCCGGCCGCCCGCAGCGACAAAGCCAGTCGTCTCCGTGAGAGAATCGCCGCGCTCTCGGGCGGTGCGTCCATGCGCCTTACCTCGGAAGCCGGTGATGCTCGCGACATCGCAGCGGAGGCCGTTCGGGAAGGATTTGAGGTCATCATCGCAGCGGGAGGTGATGGCACGCTTAATGAAGTCGTCAACGGCATCGGCGGCTCCACGGCGCGTCTTGGAATTCTTCCGGTCGGCACGATGAATGTTTTTGCTACGGAGTTGGGCATTCCCCAGGGAAACCTCGAGCGCGCTTGGAGTATCATCGAGCAAGGCAATGTTGTGGAAGTCGACCTCCCTCAAGCCAACGATACGCATTTCATCCAGCTCGCCGGAGTGGGGTTGGACGCCGAGGTCGTCCGCAAAACCACAGCCGATTCCAAAAAGGCGCTCGGGCCGCTCAGTTACCTTCTCACGCTCGTCCAAGTCGCCGCGCACAAACCCTCCCGCGTGATGCTGGAAGCCGAAGGTGGGCGAATCAGCGAGGGTTCCTTCGCGCTCATCGGAAATGGCCGGCTTTACGGTGGGCCGTTTCCTGTTTTCCAACGGGCGAGCCTATTCGATGGACTGCTCGATGTGCTGGTCTTTCAAAACCAGAGCCACTGGGATGTCGTGCGCTATTTTCAGGCCATAGCCTTTGGCACACACCCGCAGTTGCCCGATGTGGAATATTTCCAGACAAGCACCCTGCGGGTTACAAGTTCGGGTGATGTGCCCGTGGAACTCGACGGCGAGGTCGCTGGAATGCTGCCC
This sequence comes from Terrimicrobiaceae bacterium, assembly GCA_044340205.1. Classification (GTDB taxonomy): domain Bacteria; phylum Verrucomicrobiota; class Verrucomicrobiia; order Chthoniobacterales; family Terrimicrobiaceae; genus UBA967. Next base: position 5,290 of record JBIIUB010000034.1, on the reverse strand, counting down.
TGTCTCTTTTCGGTGAGTTCCCAAAAACTGCGCGTCCTCGCGCCGTGAGGCGAATCCGCTTGCCTCTGCGGCGCAGCAGGAAGTAGGTTCTCCTCCGTTCAACGGCGGTGTCTTTTCAGAATTCCTGAAGACGACCGACCCAAAACGACTCCGCGCGATTAGCTCAGCGGTAGAGCGCTTGCTTCACACGGGTTTACGACGATTTTTCCCGTTTTTTCTGACCCTTTCACACGCTTGCAAAGCCGCCTCCAGTGAAGCTTTGATGGCTGTTTTGACTTTCTCATGATTTCTGTTTTTTGCTGAAAATTTGGGCATCGGGTTACAAAAAAAGGTTACAAAGGTTTTTCCCTTCTTTTTTGCTTTCAAAGTAAGCGGTCTACCAGATGCAGCTCCTTTGATTCTTTTTGATTGCGCGTCGGAATCAAACGGCGTTTTGTTTAGTGCGTTCGCAGCGGTAACTGCGAATCGCCAATCTCATCCTCGGCCACTAACCGAGAGGCGCAAACATAGAGAAACCAGAGAATCAAAGCCTCTGGGGGATACCGCTTCCGGGTAGTGCCGTGGCGGAACAAGGTTACCGCCTTCCCCCAGAGGCTTTTTTCTTAGACATGAAAAAATCCATCACGACAAAAAGCAAACGAGCCGGAAAAAGTGAAATCAAAGTGCCTCTGCAATTCTTAACTACTCCCAATGTGATTGCCCGACTAAAAAGGGCCGCAAAGTTGGAAGAAAGTTCTGTTGCCGAGATTATCTCTGGCGCCATCGAATCCTTTTTAGAAATGTATGAGGAGCGGATGAGGTTAGGTCAGGAGGGCCAAGTAGTCGCTTATTTACCTTGTAGCATTTTCGATAATGTAGATCCAATTCCATTGAAAAAGCCATATCCCCCGATTGCAGCATAAGTTAAAAACATCCACAAAAAATGAAAACGACCGCGAGGTATGCACTCGCGGTCGTTTTTTATGCCTTGGTTTTCGATCTATGTGTCGAGAAACCTCTTTATCCAACCTCCCAAAGTGCCGGGATAGTAATGCCGAGCGAAGCCATCGATGTGTGCGCGGATTTCCTGCTGTGCGCGAGTGAAGTGGTCTGCTGAGCGGCTTTGCGGGACAGGCAAGCCCCACTTATGAAAAACCGCTGCCTCCTCTTCTGCGACTTGATCCCGCAACTCGGCAAGCCGATGACATAGCCGTGCGCTTATGGCTTCGATTGCGGGCGCAGCAGATTTGTAAATTTTTTCTGCATCGCACCTAAGCCCGTATAGCTGGGCATCGTAAGCGGCTCTGCGCTGATCAAGTGATCCAAGTGATTTCAGTTTTTGGATGTTCTGCAGGCTGGGATCAGCGCGGAGTGCAGCTGTTTCGCGCTCGAAATCGTCTTTTGCTTTTTGGGGTGTAAATTCTAATGCGGCCTCAAGAATCTCTGCCTCGCGCGCGGCGAGCCTTGTGATTTCTGGAAGCTCAGGCGCGATATGAGCAAGGTCTTTTCTGATAGTGTCAGCGTATTTGACGGCGATAACCGGGATTAGGCCCGGTTCAATTTCTGGCATGGTGGTTTGTTGGTTCATAATAAGGTTCTCGCGAGAAAAAGTTGATTTTTGTGAATTTCAAAAAATGCCTGCCGACGAGGCCCAGCGGGCATCGCCATGTATTCAGCGGCGAGTTGCAGCGGTGTTTTTTTCGGAGCGACTGCTAACCTGGCAATGATGCCTGGGAATTTTGTTTGCCAGCGGATTGCTGCGCGTGCGTCCGACCCCTTAAAAATGGCATCAATAAACCTGCCGTCCTTGGCTTGGTAGGCGTCGAGCCATGTCTCGGCATCCATGAGGCTTTGAATTTGCTCGCGGGACTTCCCGGTCTTGTTGCTGTAGTAGGTGACGAGACTTCCACTAAATTTGTCGAGCGCATCGGCCTCCTTGCGGAGTGTTCTGCTGTCGCCTTGAGCGGCCATCCACGGGTTGTGGATCATGATTAGCGCGGTGCTGCTCATCCGGGCATCCTTGGCGGCGACTGCAACAACACTGGCCATTGAGGCGGCAAGACCGACAATCTCAGCGGTGACTTTGCCGTGTCGTTGGATGGCATCAGCCATCAGCATTCCGGCTGTAACGCTGCCTCCGGGAGAATTGATGCGGAGAGTGACGGGTTGGTTTTTGTATCGCTCAAGATTGGCGCTGACGGCCTTTGCCCGTGCGGTGTCGATCTCCTCGAAAAGTTCAATGATCTTCATTTGATTTCCTCCACGGCCCGGTGAAGAGCGGCTGCTTTGGCTGATATTTCAGCGGTGGTGAGGCTGGGTGTTGGCTTTGGCGCTGGAGCGCCTTTGTCGAGTGCAGCCTTGATGTCTTCGAGGCGGTCTGAGGCAAAAATTATTGCGGCATTGGTTGCATTGCCTGCTCGTCCATCGGCGGCGATTATCCCGGCATCAAGTGCGTGTGTGACTCGGCTGAGTGGGCAGTTTATAGCCCTGCTCAGCTCGCTGGCGGTGAGGAATTGTCTCATATCACCTGGTGACTGATGTCAAATTTGCGCGGTGTCCGTTGCGCTTTGAGTGCCGACGATGCCCCTCACACCTGCGCGGCGGGCGCGGCGTTCTTGTGGAGTCAAGGCGCTCCATCGTTCTCGCGCGGCCTGAGAATAAACCTCCCGTGTGTGGATGCCCTTCTGCCCAAGTCCGTGAAAATCCAAAGCATCCTCCATCCGCCGAGCGTGAAAATCCAGGAGCTGTTTCGACACCCCGGCTCGCTTCGCCAACTCGGAAAGGCTTGTCAGTCCGTGGCGGTTTAGAAGGAAAATGGTCGCGAGTGTCCGGCTGCCTAAAATCGGGATGCTGATCTTGTGTTTCGTATTTGTCGGCATCAACAAGGCGAAAAATTTTGCGACCCGGTCGGCAGCAAGGTCACTGACGGCAGTGGCATTGCGTCGGCTGTTCCACGCGAGCACGGCCTCTGCCTGCTTGGCGCTCAGTCCAAGCTCACGGAGTTGGTCGTGGTCTGTCGCCTCCAGCGTAGGTGCTGGAGAGGTCGGCACGCAGTTGTCATCCTCAAAGCCTCCCGCCCCTCCTGCAACCAGGGCAAGGTCGATCTGGCCACCTCCTTTTGTAGTCGAGCAGCAGCGTGTTGTGTCTGGTTCATGAAGTCCATCTATCGTTAGGCGCTGGCGGTCGCTTTCGGAGAGGGTCGCAACCCACCGACGATATTCGGCCTCATAGACTGCATCCTGTGCGACTTGGCGCAACTCGTAGTCGGCCTCCTGGGGAAAATCCGATTCCGTTTCAGTTTCGTTGTGATCCACGGCCTGCGTTTTTCGTCAAATTTTTACGGCGAGCAGCTTCCCAAATGGTATCCACTTCCTTTTTCACTTCGCGATGCCATGCCCGCTCCACGGCCTTTTGGTGCTCCTTATCGAGTTCAGCAGCGAGGCGGCGATACTCTTCAGCGAGGCGGCTAAAGATGGTTTCAGTCTTCATTTTTTACCTCCTGAGTCTCGGATGCTATTTCACACATTCGATCGAAGGCGGCCACGGCGGCTTTAAAATGGGTTTCAAAACGAGTTTTGCGCCATGCATCGATAGCCTGAAAAGCAATGTCTGGTGCATTTGGGTTTGCGTCCTCGCAAACATCTCGGGACATCATTGTGACCACATCGAGGAGCGCGGCCAAGTGACTCTGAATCCATTTTCTAAACTCAGCGCGTGGTATCATCTCGCGCTGCCGCTCCATCCAAGCGGCCTCAGCCTCCCGGCAGGAAGCCAAGAGTCTCTGGCACTCTTGCGCACTTTTCAGAAGCACTGGCAGACCTGCCACCTCGCCACGGGCTGTTGCCTGATCGACGAGGCGGGTCAAAAGACCGAATCGGACACGCGCGGCCTCGGCCTCGGTGCTTGGGTCGGATTTCACCTCTGCAACGCCGGAGAAAACCTCCAGTTGCTCGGCAGTTCTCGCTGACCTGGCGAGCCATGCTCTCCAGCGCGGATCGTCGTTCAGTCGCCATTGTCTCACGGCGCGTTCACTGACGCTGTGATGGACGGCGCAAGATTTGATGGAGGCGCTATCTGATCGGGAATTCCTCATGCCTTCCAGACCCCTGTCAAAGGAAGGAAATGGAACCACTCGCGGAAGACATGGAATGCCATAGCCGTAAATCTGAGGGCTGCGCTCTCTTGAAAGTAACGGGCGACGGGCAAACTGTATTGCGCGGACTGTCGAAGAGATTCCTTTTCTCGAACGGACAAGGTTGTGGCTTTTCAAAAGAACAGAACCCACCCTGTCCACCTTGTCCCCCTGTAAGGGGGGGGACAAGGGGACAAGGTCAGTTCTCAGGTTGTCTGGACAAGCTTGGGACAAGGATGGACAACGGGACAAGCTACAGCGGCGAAGCAGAGCGGGCAGGCGAAACTGAGACAAGCTTGGGACACGCTGGAATGGAATGCCTCGCCCGCTCATGACTGCCCCTCCTCTTCCTGAGAGGTTGATCCATCGGTCGCGCGGAATGGTCTTAAAACCTCATACTGATTGGGCTTCCCAGGCCCTTGACGAATTACTTTCAAGAACCCGTCTTTTTCGAGACACTTCACAGCATCGTCGGCGACCGTGGCTTTATATCCACTTTCCCGACGAACATCTTTCGCGTTTGCGGTCGGATTATTCTCCAGATAACGCGAAACAGCCTCCATGCAGCGGGTCGGAGAAAACTCTCCCTTGGAAGGAAGAGCAAAGCGATGGTTTGTTTTGCCTTGTCCATCAGGTGAAAAGTGAATCTCCAGCGCGATATCGCCAATTTTTCCAACACCTCCGTTTCGATCCTTGCAAACCTTCATGCGAAGACCACCCGCTTCAGTGGGAGTGTAGGCTTTTATGAGGTCGATCTCATAAACCGCCCCATCCCACTCCCCCAGCTTTGCTCCAGAGCCTCGAGAATGCCTGCCACGGCTTTCTTTTGATTTGGTCACATGATCTGTAATTAGAATGGCTGCATCCGACCAAAGAAAAGGCCGTAGGTAATTGGCAGAAAATTGGAGAAAATCCTTTGCGTGGTCTTCGTCAAAGCCGGCAGCCGAGATAAGCGCGGCTAAGCCGTCCACTACCACAAGCGAAGGTTTCCTCATGCCCGCCCATAGTTGCAGTTTCCAAAAAAAATCTACCTTGGGGTTTATGTAGTGCAGGTGCTTCAGCGTGGTGGCTCGATCTGCTCCAAGGGCGGCGAATCTTAAACAAAGTCCTTTGAGCGTGTCCTCTGGATCAATAAAGAGAACATCGTTGCCAGCATTCATTTCCAGCATCGCAAAAAGA